>CAMWLS010000001.1 GCA_947175205.1 uncultured Porphyromonadaceae bacterium
GGTATAGATGTATAATAGAGTGCGGATGAGACTGATGTTATATTAGAACTGATGAATTAGAAGCGCAAAAGAAACTTGAGATATAATTAATTGCTTAATTAACTTGTAAATCTTTACTGCAATGACACATAGACCACTTACAAAAGGACAGATTAATGTATTGGAATCTTACGGGTGTACCTGTGAGGACTGGAGCCGCGTTCACGTTACGGAGGATTTTGATCCGCGCTGGTGTCGTGACACTCATTTTTCAGGAGACATACGCCTGGGGCGCATGGAGCGTGTTTTCACGCGTCCGGGTGGCGTGAGGTTCAGAGCGGGAATTTACAGGTCACGGCTGCACAACTGCACTGTTGGAGATGATGTGCGCATCAATAATGTTGCCAATTATATAGCTAATTATCATATAGGGAATAATGTTTTCATAGAGAACACCACGCGTATTGCGGTGGATGGGAGAACCAGTTTCGGAGTGGGTACTGAGGTATCTGTACTCAATGAGACGGGAGGCCGTGAGGTGCCTATCTATGAGCGTCTGTCAGCGCATGTGGCGTATCTGATAGCAATGTTCCGCCATGACTCCGCCATGACCAAGCGCTTGTGCAACCTGATTAAGAAGCATGCTGATGAGATAAGCAGTGACATGGGCAGTATAGGGGATAACGCAGAGGTTATCAACTGCGGAGCTATCACTAATGTCAAGATAGGCGAGAATGCACGTGTTCACGGGGCATCGCGTCTGGCGGAGGGTACTATCTGCGGCAGTAAGGATGACCCGGTGTATGTGGGAACTGATGTGCTTGCTGAGGGTTTCATACTTGAGGCCGGAGCAAGGGTGACTGAGGGAGCAGTGCTTCATCATGTGTTTGTGGGTCAGGCCACGAGTCTGTCACATCTTTTTTCAGCGCATGACTCTTTGTTTTTTGCCAACTGTGCGTGTGAGAACGGTGAGGCGGCGGCCATCTTTGCAGGACCGTATACTGTGACCATGCATAAGTCAAGCTTACTGATTGCGGGTATGTTCTCTTTCCTGAATGCTGGTTCAGGTTCCAACCAGAGTAACCACATGTACAAGCTGGGTCCCATCCATCAGGGTGTAGTGGAGCGCGGCAGCAAGACTACCAGTGACTCATATCTTCTGTGGCCTGCGCGTATAGGTCCGTTCTCACTGGTAATGGGCCGTCATGTGAATCATCCTGATACGGCGAGTCTACCGTTCTCTTACCTGATAGAGAATTATGGCCGGAGCTATCTGGTTCCCGGTGTGAATATCAAGAGTGTGGGAACCATCCGTGACGCACTGAAGTGGCCAAAGCGTGACAAGCGCAAAACAGAGGACAGGCTGGACTTTATCAATTTCAATCTGCTGAGTCCATATACGGCATCAAAGATGCTGAAAGGCATAGACCTGCTGGACAGTCTTGAGCGCACTGCGGGTTTCACAGCTGATAATTACTCATACAGCTCCATGACCATTGAGGCCAGAGCGCTGAGGAAGGGCCGTGAATATTACAGGGCGGCACTGGACAAGTTTATGGGAAATTCCGTGATAAGCAGGCTGTCAGGTGTGGAGCTCAGGGATGAGAAATCCATCAGCGATGCGCTGGCTACGACAATCAAGGCCGGATGCGGAGAATGGGTGGACATCTCCGGCCTCTTAGCTCCGAAGGCAGAGATTGAGAAGCTGTGTGATGAAATTGCCAGGGAGAAAATCCAGTCTCTGGAAGAGGTGGAGGAACGCTTCAGGAAACTGGCCTCAGAGTACTATGAGATGGAATGGACCTGGGTGGCGGAGCAGTTCCCGCGATGGTATGGCAAGAGCGTGGATGAACTTACGGCAGATGATATTGCAAAGATAGTGGACAGGTGGCGCACGGCAGTGATAGGGCTTGACCGCCAGCTTTACAATGATGCCAAGAAAGAGTTCTCACTGGTTTCACAGATAGGCTTCGGTGCCGGAGACATAGGCTGTGATGAGGTGCGCGAGGCTGATTTTGAGGAAGTGCGCGGCAGTTTTGAAAATGATGATTTTGTTAAGATGGTTCAGAAGCATATGGTGAACAAGAATGAGCTGGGCGATGAACTGCTGCGCCGCCTTCACCCGTTGCTGAAGAAATAAAGCGGTGATATGATATCAGTAAATAATCTTACAGTAGAGTTCAGCGCCAAGCCGCTCTTTGATAATCTGAATTATGTTATCAATAAGCGTGACAGGATAGCCTTAGTGGGAAAGAATGGGGCCGGAAAGTCAACGATGCTGAAGATAATAGCAGGACTGCAGCGTCCCACCTCAGGGGGTGTATCAGTACCGGAGGGTGTGACCATAGGCTATCTTCCGCAGCAGATGCGTCTGTCAGACTCTACCACGGTGCGTGATGAGGTGGGCAAGGCATTCAGCCATATCAAGGATATGCATTCTACACTGGAGACCATGAACCGTGAGATGGCTGAACGTACTGACTATGACAGTGAGAGCTATGCGGCGCTTATAGACCGGGTGACGGATTTATCAGAGCAGATAGCCATGGCTGAGTCAGAGAACAGTGAGGCTGAGCTGGAAAAGACATTGCTGGGACTGGGTTTCCAACGTGAGGACCTGGACCGCCCGACGTCAGAGTTTTCCGGGGGCTGGCGAATGAGACTGGAGCTGGCCAAGCTGCTTCTGCAGCGTCCAGATGTGCTACTTCTGGATGAGCCGACTAATCATCTGGATATAGAGTCAATACAGTGGCTGGAGAATTTTCTGGCAACCAAGGCAAAGGCTGTAGTGCTGGTGAGTCATGACAGGGCTTTTATAGATAATGTCACTAACAGGACCATAGAGATAAATCTGGGGCGAATATATGACTATGCCGTCAATTATTCAAAGTTTGTGGCGCTACGTGCAGAACGCATAGAACAGCAGATGCGGGCATATCAGAACCAGCAGAAAGAGATAAAGGAGACTGAGGAGTTTATAGAGCGGTTCAGGTATAAGGCAACGAAGGCTGTGCAGGTCCAGAGCCGTATGAAACAGCTTGCCAAGATAGAACGCATAGAGGTGGACCAGCTGGACACGGCGCATCTTAATCTGCGTTTTCCTCCGGCGCCGCGTTCAGGGGATTATCCGATAATTTCTGACAATGTGGGTAAGGCTTACGGTGACCACCAGGTATTTGACCATGCCACTTTTACCATAAAAAGAGGTGAGAAGGTGGCGTTTGTGGGAAAGAACGGCGAAGGAAAATCCACGCTTGTGAAGTGTATTATGGGTGAGATTCCGTTCACGGGTAACCTGAAGATAGGGCACAATGTAAAGATAGGCTATTTTGCTCAGAACCAGGCCCAGCTTATGGATGAGACGCTGACTGTATTTGATACCATAGACAGGGTTGCAACCGGCGACATAAGGACCAAGATACGAGATATTTTGGGGGCGTTTATGTTTGGGGGCGAGGCCTCAGACAAAAAGGTGTCAGTACTGTCCGGAGGTGAGAAAACACGTCTGGCTATGATAAAGCTGCTTCTGGAACCGGTTAATCTGCTGATATTGGATGAACCGACCAACCATCTGGACATGGCAACGAAGGATATTCTGAAACAGGCCATAAAGGATTTCAACGGTACTGTGATTGTGGTGAGTCATGACCGCGAGTTTTTAGATGGCCTTGTGGAAAAGGTTTACGAGTTTGGCGGTGGTTCCGTGCGGGAGAATCTTGGAGGAATATATGAGTTCCTGGAGCGCAAGAGGATAGCGAGTCTATCAGAATTAGAGAGACGAGAGCCTGAGAAGGCTATAACGCCTAAAGGCGTGCCAGCATCAAGACCTGAGAGTGCTGCAACTGCTTCCAAGACAGCTGAAGCGCAGCCACGCCGCTCACCGGAGAGCTATAAAGAGCAACGGGAGCGTGAGAAAGCGGCAAAACGTGCCCGAAAGAAGGTGGAGGAGGCTGAACAGACAGTGGCTGAACGCGAGGAAATGGTGAAGGCTATTGAAGCGAGAATAGCTTCCGGAGAGAATAGCCCCAAGATTTTTCAGGAGCATGCTGAGGCTACCAAGGAGTTGGAAAATGCCATGAGTGTGTGGGAGCTGGCTGTGATGGAGGCCGAGGGTTAAAGGAGTTTCCGCGAGCCTACTTACACAGGAGAGATAAGCTGCTGAGATATAATGACTGACAAGTGTTATTATGATAGCCGAGGAGCTATAGATGAATGACATACCTGCGCTATCAAGATGGGATAGGTGGTTAAACAGGATGACTTGAATGAGAGAACAACAAAATTTATAAATATGAAAAAAGTGACTTTTTTTATGATGAGTATGGCTGTGAGTGCAGGCATTACCATGCAGGCCCAGACACCGCGAGGGGTGGATGTGGCCAATCTTGACACAACTGCCAGTCCACGCAACGATTTTTATCAGTATGCGTGTGGTGGGTGGATGAAGGCAAATCCGCTGACGGATGAGTATTCGCGTTACGGAACATTTGACCAGCTTGGAGAATTAAACCGGAGTCAGGTCCGTGACCTGGTTATGGGACTGGACGCAAGCAAGGCCGCGCCGGGAAGCAATGCGCAGAAAATTGCTGACTTATATGCCCTGGGAATGGACAGTGTAAGGCGTAACGCTGAGGGTCACAAGCCTATAGATGCAGACCTTAAGAAGATTAACGGCTTCAAGCGTAAGGATATAGCTCCCGCGCTGGCTTCAATGCCCGGTCTGGGTGGTTTCTTTGGCGCCGGCGTGGGTCCTGACATGATGAATTCAGACATTAATGTCATGTACTGGCAGCAGGGCGGTCTGGGACTTGGTGACCGTGACTATTATCTTGAGGATTCAGAGCATACAGCAGCTGTGCGCGATGCCTATAAGAAATATCTTTATGAGATTGCTACTCTTTCCGGATATAAGGTTAAGGATGCAGAGCGTCTGGTAAAGAATGTGATGGATATAGAGACAGAGCTTGCAAAGGTGGCAATGACCAGAGAGGAACTCCGTGACCCTCAGGCAAGCTATAACCCCACAGCAGTGGCTGAGTTAGCGGCTAATTATCCCGGCCTTGACATCAAGGGTTTCTTTGAAGAGTGGAAGCTGGGTGATATTGATACACTGATAGTTGGTCAACCAAAGTCATATGCCAAGGTGGCAGAGTTGCTGAATGACAAGGACCTTCAGGCGCTGCGTGATTATCTTTCAGCTCATTATATTTCCGCAGCTTCACGCTATCTGAGCGATGACTATACGGCAGCTAATTTCCGTCTGGCGCAGGCAATGTCAGGAGTTCAGCAGGACCAGCCGCGGTGGAAGCGCGCACTGGCCGTTCCTAACAGCATGTTAGGTGAGGCTTTGGGTCAGCTGTATGTGGAGAAGTATTTCCCTCAGTCCTCCAAGGATAAGATGCTGGAGCTGGTGGGTGACCTGAAGGTGGCTCTTGGCCAGCATATTGACGGTCTGAGCTGGATGAGTGACGAGACTAAGAAGCGCGCTCAGGAGAAGCTTAACGCATTTACCGTGAAGATAGGTTTCCCGGATAAATGGCGTGATTACAGTGCTCTGGCTATTGACCCCAAATTAAGCTACTGGCAGAATATTCAGAACGCAATACTGTTTAATCAGGATTATGAATTAGCAGATTATGGTAAGCCTGTGGACAAGACCCGGTGGTATATGACTCCGCAGACAGTTAACGCATATTATAACCCCGGTTCAAATGAGATTTGTTTCCCGGCCGGTATACTTCAGGCTCCGTACTTCAATCCTGAGGCTGATGATGCAGAGAATTATGGTGCCATAGGTGTGGTGATAGGACATGAGATGACTCATGGTTTTGATGATCAGGGACGTCAGTTTGACAAGGACGGTAATTTTGCCAACTGGTGGACTGAGGCAGATGCAGAGGCATTCAATAAGCTTGCTGACGGTCTGGTGGCTCAGTTTGACGCTGTTGTTGTGGATGAGGAAACGGGCACTCATGCCAACGGCCGTTTCACATTGGGTGAGAATATTGCTGACCAGGGTGGTCTGCGTGTGGCTCATACCGCTTACCATAATGCTCTGAAACGCAAGGGACAGCCTGAGGGTGAGGTTAAGGAGGGTTTTACTCCTGACCAGCGTTTTTATCTGGCTTATGCTAATGTATGGGCCGGCAATATACGTCCGGCAGAGATACTGTCACGAACCAAGAGTGATCCTCACTCACTGGGGCGCTGGCGCGTGAATGCTTCACTGCGTAACCTGGCTCCCTTCTTTGAGGCATTTGAGGTTACTGAAGGTGATGCCATGTACCGTCCGGAAAGTGAGCGTGTGGTGATCTGGTAATTTTCACATTAAATAAAAAATGGCGCGTCGGGTGATTCCGGCGCGCCATTTTTTTTAGGGGTGGGTTATGACGTGGAAGATATATAAATCTTATAAGTCATATAAGTCATTTATCAGTTATCATTGGTTGGGGGTTGGGGTCTGGAAGTCAATGAAGGGAGTGTCAATGGCTTCCTTAAGGTATGAGCGGAAATCTTCCCAGCGGTAGAAGGGGAATATGTCTGTTTCCAGGGGGAGTTTCTGCTCACGTTCATTGAGCATGACCTTTACAATTATATCATCTTTCTTGTCACGGAAGAAGACTATCTGGAGGTTAGAGGCCATGGGAGAAACTTTAAAGTCAGCATAGCTCTGAGCCAGGAGATAGGGGTTAGTCTCATTAGTATATGCACCCGGGAGGCGGAGCAATGCAGCAAGCGGAATAATGTTTCCGTCATGGCCGAAGCGCAGCGTGGCACCATGGTCACCGGAGCTGATGTAGTCTTCTGCGGTTTCCAGAATATTGGTTAACAGATTCTTGGCATTATCCACGTGGAGTCCGCGAGCGGGGAGGTATGATGAGTTGCATGCAAAGAAGTTGAAGTTGAATACCTGCCAGAGGTCATAAAGCTCCTCAGGGGTGAACAGATCAAAGAAGTCAAGCTGCGTCTCAACGTTCTGCATGTCCACCGCTACCCAGTACAGCTGCCACATGAGTTCCACGGGGTCAATGTGGCGGCGGATGTAAAGGCTGTCAGAGAAGAGAGAATTTACCATGCGGTCAGGGTTTGTTTTCTCCTGACGGAATTTTTTCCAGTCCTGAAACCACTCACCGCGATGGTCAGAGTATTTTCCTGACTCGGGGGTGTGGTAGTTGAGATAATCCATGTGGCGCTGAGAGGACTCGCGGGGAATTACCAGGCGTGGGTTCTGTTCCTTGAGTCCTTCAACAAAGGCAAACATGGAGTGAGCGCAGCGCATGACAGTGGTGGAGCGGGCTGTGAGCCGGGCATCATCCGGGAAGGCTTCCGGGAAAGCCTTGTACATGCGCGTTGCAATGTCATGGTGCTGACGATTTCCCAGGGGTGTAAGTTCTCCCCCGCGTCCACGTGCTTCCAGCCAGAGCGAGTCCAGTCTGTGTCTGACATCTTTACCAAGCGGTGTCAGGGCACCGGCAGAGTCAGCATCGGCAAAAATACCGCGCACCTTACTGACGTCATCATCACTTATGAGGTAACGTGAGCCGTGACGGCCGTAGTGGCTTATGTAAAAGGGTTTATAGCCTTTAGGGGCCTGGGTGTTTTCACTCTGTGATACGGGGTAAGCGTAATACACACCACCGGCTTTGCCGGGTGTTGCAGTAATCTCATCAAGGGTGGCCTGAGAGTGAGCTGCCAAGGCAGCGGCTGAGAGGCCAAGCAGAAGTAAAATGCGCATGGTAAGAGAATTACATTATGCCTTTTTCACGGAGGCGTTTCTGCCAGTTCCATGCTGAGAGCATGGTGTCAGCCAGCGATATCTCAGCTTTCCATCCCAGGACGTTGTTAGCATGCTCGGGGTCAGCCCATACTTTTACAATATCACCCTCACGGCGGGGGGCAATGCGGTATGGTACTTTCACTCCTGTGGCTGATTCAAAAGTGTTTATTAGCTCCAGGACTGAAACTCCGTTACCGGTGCCGAGGTTGAAAATTTCCACGGGTTCAGCTGTCCTGCCTTCAATGAGGCGGCTGATGGCCATAACGTGAGCCTTGGCCAGGTCAACCACGTTAATGAAGTCGCGGATGCAAGAGCCGTCAGGGGTGGGGTAGTCATCTCCGAAGACGCTGAGTTCCTGACGTACGCCAATGGCTGTCTGAGTGAGATAAGGTATGAGGTTCTGTGGAACACCGTTGGGGAGTTCACCTATGAGTGCAGAGGGGTGAGCGCCTACGGGATTGAAGTATCGGAGCAGAATGGCGCGGAAAGGAGCTCCGGAATAAATGGTGTCTGTGATAATCTCTTCTGATATCTGCTTTGTGTTTCCGTAAGGAGAGGTTGCCGGTTTAATGGGTGATTTCTCAGTAACCGGATTAACGTCAGGCTCTCCGTAAACTGTGCATGAAGAAGAGAAGACAAAGCCTTTAACTCCGTGCTTTACAGTCATTTCCAGAAGGTTCAGGAGGGTGACAAGGTTATTGCGGTAATAGAGCAGGGGTTTACGTACGCTTTCATTAACGGCTTTGCTGGCGGCAAAATTGATGATGCCTTCAATTCCGGGGAAGTCAGAGAAGAGTTTCTCCAGGGTTTCCATGTCATTGACATCACCGTGAACAAAAGCCGGGCGTACGCCTGTAATGGCTTCAATTCCGTCAAGAGAATCAGCTGTGCTGTTGCTGAGGTTGTCAATGATAATTACTTCATAACCGGCGTTAATGAGTTCTACGGCGGTATGTGAGCCAATGTAACCGGTACCACCGGTGACGAGAATTCTTTTCATATTATGATGTAGTTTTCAATTATTATAAGAGTATGAGTCAGCATCCTTAAGGAAGGGGAGCTTCTCTCTTGCCTGATGCATGGGCCGACGGTCAGCTGAGATGTAAATCCAGTCCTTTGCAGATGCTCCGGCATCGGGATTTTCCGGTTTTATGAGCATGCCCTTATGATCATAAGCGGCAGTCATGCCGTCATAGCAGCCGTAATCATCAGAGCCTGAGCGGTTCACGCCCACTACTACGGCCTGATTCTCAATGGCGCGAGCAATGAGCAGGTGTTCCCAGGCATAGCGGCGCGCGTCCGGCCAGTTTGCCGGGACAAGAAGTATGTCATAGCGTCCGTCCTTATTACGACACCATGCCGGGAAGCGGAGGTCATAACATATAACCAGTGAGATATTCCACCCTCTGAAGCGAATGACCGGAGGTTCAGCGTTTCCGTGGTGCATGAGCTGTGCTTCCGGGCTGATGCAGAAGAGGTGGCACTTGTCATAAGTGGCAGTCTGGCCATCCGGTTCCACAATGAAGCCGCGGTTGTACAGAGCGCCGTTATCACGAGCGAGGAAGGAGCCGGCAATGGCAACATTGTACTGAGCCGCGAGGCGCTTGACAACCTTCATGGCAGCCCCGGAGTTATCTTCAGAGACGGTGGCCAGGAGCTCAGGGTCATCAATGAATCCTGTGGAAAAGAGTTCCGGCAGGACCACAAGGTCAGTGTCAGGACGTAGCTTACGTATGGCCTCTTCCAGCTGACTGAGGTTTTCAGAACGGTCAGCCCAGGTTATGTCCATGGGCAGCATGGCCACTTTAAGTATTTCCTGCATATTATTGAGGGTCAGTACTGAATTTTTCCGGATATTTTCCGGTGAATGGTTTGTAGAAATGTTTGATATCCGCCATATCACGGTCTAAGTCTCCTGTGAGTTCAAAGACGGTGTCAATGGTGATTCTTTTTTTTGCAAAGTCAATGGCACCCAGAACCACGGGTACTTCAGCTGCGTAAGCAATGCGGAGGAATCCTGTGCGCCAGCGTGATGTGCGTGAGCGTGTACCTTCCGGGGTAATGGCCAGTGTAAGGGCTCCAGGCGCACGGAAGCGTTCAGTTAGCTGTTCAACCAGATCTCCACCGGCGCGTTTCACCGGAATTCCTCCCATGCGGCGGAAGAAGTAACCCAATGGCCAGAAGAACCAGGCTTCTTTCATGAGGAAGCCTGCGCGGCGTCCTACAGCAGCGTAAGCCAGCTTTCCCAGGATGAAATCCCAGTTTGAAGTGTGAGGTGCCACGCAAATTATGCATTTGGGGAAATCAGGCACAGAGATATCCACGCTCCAGCCGGCGCGACGGAGCAGCCATGCAGATATATTCATTTATCAGGAATTCTTCAGCTGGTCTCTAACTGACTGAGGGAGCGCCTGATTCATGGCATGAACTATTTCCTGTGCGCGTGTAGTGAAGTCATTGCGCAACTGCTTAAAGGCGGCCTTGAAGTAAGCGCGTCTGGCACGGTTATATTCAGCCTTGTTTTTAAAGTCACGCGGGGTGCGATCAAAGTTGAATGAGCAACGGCTGAGAGTGTCAATCTGAAGCTGTGCAATCTGGCTAACCAGTCCTTCAGCTATCTTGCGGTCAAAACCTTCAATGAAATGTGAGGCGAGGATGGTTTCAGCGGCCATATCACCACATGCGTAATGTATCTGTTTTTTAAGTTTACGTTTGCTTGCCATAATAAATTATTTTATGTGTTGAGTAATGTATCTTTTAAGTGCCGGTACTGTGGGTGCCAACCTCACCGGCAGTGAACGTGCGCCAACAAATGGATGGAACTGGAGAGGCAGTTCCACGGGACGTCCTGTTATTGCCGTCATGGCGTCAAGGGAGCGAGCCGGATGTGCGGTGCCGAGGGCAACCAGCAATGGAGCTCCCGCGCCGGCGTGCAGGGCAGCAGCCGTATGAGGGTCCGGGAGGTAAGCGTACCGGTCCATGGTGCTGTTTATGGTGTCTGCAATCATCCGGTTAGTAATGAAAACCTCAGGGAGTTCTATGTCAGGAGATGCCAAAAGGTTGAGACGATTGAGGCCGGAGGGTTTCTTCTGCGTAATGGCGCGTGCGTATGACTGACTGTTATCATGAGCTGCACGCACGGCAATGAGATTGTTAAACCTGAGTCCCATTCTGCGGGCCATTACTGCGGCGGTGGCAAGACCAAAGTTGCCGGCGGGTATGCTGACAGTGGTCTTGGTATAATCCATGTCACGCTCAGTGAGGCGTGCGGCTATGTTGAAAAAAATGGGTATCTGAGGAAGGATACGGGCCACGTTGAGGGAGTTAGCGGAGGTAAGGATAAATGAGTCCTTTAAGTCTTCATCCTCCAATAAGTGGCGTACCAGGTCTTTACAGCCGTCAATATCCGCAGCGACCTCAATGGCGTGAACAGAGGGACCGAGGGAGGCTATCTGAGCTCTTTCCAGGGTATTGAGAACGCCACGCGGATATGTTATGATGAGGTGAGTGTCCTTGAATCCAGCAAAAGCGGATGCCATGGCGGCTCCGGTACTTCCGGTGCTTGCCATGAGGATAACCAGCGGGCGCGAAGATGGGCGCACGGCTCTAATCTTTTTTAGGAAAGATGCCATGAAGGCGCTGGATATGTCCTTGCAGCTGAGTGTGGGCCCGTGAAAAAGTTCAGCCACCATGTTGCGGGAGTCAAGCACATGAAGCGGTACAGGGAATGTGAAAGCTGAGTCAACAATGTTTTTGATGAAGGAATGTTCAAATTCATTTCCCAACAAGGTGGTCATGATGATGTATCCCAATTCCCGGAATGACATGAGGGACATGTTTCCGAAGAAGGCGGAAGGGAGACGCGGAATGTCAACAGGCATGTAAACACCTCCGTCAGAGGGAAGACAGTCTCTGACAGCTTCAAGAAAGCTGACAGACGGCGCATGCGGTGTACGGGTACTGACAAACCTCATATCTATGAATCAATAATATATCCCGGCAAATGGACCGGGTTTCCATATCAGTGCAAAAATAGTGAATATAATTTACAATGCCAAGGTATAGGCAGAAAACAATATAGGAGGGGTATTTTTGAGGCCACATCCTATATCTGTTAACGCTTGGCAGCCCCTGCGTTAGAAAATATCGGAGGACAAGCATTTGGATTGCTGAACAATTTATGTGCCAAATGGGTTTTTATGAAAAATACTTATTCATCCGATTATGAAAATGAGAAAATTTATTGCAGCAGCGGCTATTCTGGCAGGTACAGTATTTACCGCATATCCGTGTTCACGAGTGGTGATGCAGGCGGACAGTTTAAAGGATAAATCAGTGATGGTGGGTAGAACGCTGGACTGGCGTACACCTATACCTACGAATATATATGTCTATCCCCGCGGTGTGGACCGTGTCAGTATGCCCACCGGTCCGCGTCTGGAATGGACATCAAAATATGGCAGTGTGCTGGCCGTAAGTTATGACGGGGGCACGACAGAGGGTATGAACGAGGCCGGACTGGTGATGAACGGACTTTTCTGTAAGGGTAGTGTTTATCCTTCAACTGAATCAACTCCTGCCGGCACCCCTGTCATGAGTATGGCTGTGCTGGTGAATTATTTCCTGGATAATTTCAGCAATGTGGATGAGGTTCAGAACTGGCTGGAGAATAACCAGTTTGCCATTAACGGTGCAACCTTTGACGGCGGGACGGTGTCTCTGCTTCACTTTGCTCTCACAGACCGCAGCGGCGTTACGCTGGTAATGGAGTTTGTGGGCGGAAAGCTGACAATGTACAAGGGGTATGATCTTACCGTACTTACCAATGACCCCACGCTGAATGACATGCAGGCAATAAATAATTACTGGAAACAGGTGGGGGGAACTAATATGCTTCCCGGCACGGTGAGAAGTGCTGACCGTTTTGTACGCGGCAGTTTCTTTATCAACCATGTGCCCAAGAATGTGGACAGTAAACGAGCTTTGGCAGAGCTGGCAAGTATAATGAATAATGTTAGTGTCCCCATGGGCTACGAGCTTCCCGGAGAACCTAATGTATCATCAACCCAGTGGCGCAGTATCTCTGACCTGTATGGCCTGAAGTATCACTTCAAGTTTGCGGACAGTGAGAATGGCTTCTATATTGATCTGAACGAGCTTCTTCTTAAGCCCGGTGCTCCTATACTGAAGCTGGACACTACAAATCACGATAACTATTACGGTAACGTTAACAAGTATCTGAAGAAATCAGAAGGTTTCAAGCCTATGTACTGATGGAAGAATTGTGAATCCAACGTGAATAAACCACGCGTTTCCCGGACATAGAGTGGGGAGCGCGTGGCTTATTATAGGGGGTATGATTTTTGTGTAATCTGAAAGGCCTGACTAATATTCTGTCTTTGAGTTATTGTAAAAGCAGCGATAATTTTCCAGAGCCTGCGCATGGGTGAGGGCAGAAATCTTACGGAGGTAATCAAGGTCAACATAACGTGGACCACTCCCTTTTTCAATGGGGAAGGCAAGACGCTTATGGCGTATGGCCTCATCACAAGCAGGGCTGCGGAACCCTATGGCAACGGGGCGCAGAATATCCGGTACACGGTCAAGAGTGGCCGGAGTTGCCACAGCGCAGGGAGGGTAGCCTAAGGCGCACCACATAACGCCGTCTGTGGCTGCCATGTCAGGATTTACCCCCACAATGACAATGGAGGCTGCGGAGCTGTTGCGGGGAATGAAATCCTGATCAACGGCCCAGCGGAGTGTGGTGTCTGACAGAAAGTCCTTGTCAAAGATAGAATGATAAAAACTTCTGGAAGCTTTTTCTGTGAAGGACTGTGGAGTCAGAGTGGAAGCTGCGACTTCAGGAGCAAGGATGGAAACGGCATTGTCATAGCGGATGTAGCCCATGCCGCCGGGGTGCGTGCCGGAAAGTGAGTGGTTGGTGCGGAATAGGACTCCAGTATCAGTACTGTCAGCATCAAAGCGGAGGTATTTATAATCATCCACTTCAAAGTATGCGGCTCCTCCGGCGGCGTCTATCACTCCAAAGTTAGCCTGGACGCCCATGGGCCGCGGGAGTGTGTCCAGGAGACGCTCAAAGTCAGCAAGAGTGGTGCATGAGCGTAATGCGGCAGACATGACCAGGGCCTCACGGTCTTTGATGGTTGCGGTGTCAGGCATGAGGTTATATGAGGCGGTGTTCATTATTCCAAAGCCAGCGTCATTGTATCCGGCCCAGGCTTCAGAGAGCGAGCGGTCACCTCCGTTAAAGAGCGCAATGAAAGAGTGTGCCCCTTCAGTTGCCGGAATTTTCTCAATGAAATTATGCTCAGTACCCGTGTCACGATGTTTCCAGAGCATGGGGCGTCCGTCAGCAGATGCACGGGCGCTTACCACTGCGGATGTGCATGCCAGGGTAGGCGTGACCGCGAGAAATAAAAACAGGATGTGGATGAAGAGTCTGTTCATTATCTTATATTTTTAAAAATTCAGAAGTGGGGGAGCCGCTGTCAGCAACCTGTTCAGGAGTACCTTGCGCCATGATGTAGCCACCTCCCGAGCCACCGGCAGGTCCCATGTCAATGATGTAATCAGCAGCGCGGAGAACATCCACATTATGCTCAATGACAAGAACGGTGTTACCCTTGTCCACCAAGCGGTTTATTATGCCCAGAAGGGTGTTAATATCATCAAAGTGGAGTCCGGTGGTGGGCTCGTCAAGGATATAGAGGGTCTTGCCGGTGTCGCGTTTAGCCAGCTCGGTGGCTAACTTTACGCGCTGATTTTCTCCGCCGGAGAGTGTGGATGACGGTTGACCCAGTTTTATATATCCCAGCCCTATTTCCTGAAGCAGCAATAGCTTTTTAAGAATTTTGGGAATGCCGGCAAAGAACTCAACTGCGTGGTTCACGGTCATATCAAGAATGTCAGCAATGGATTTACCCTTAAAGCGGACTTCAAGAGTCTCACGGTTATATCGCTTAC
Source organism: uncultured Porphyromonadaceae bacterium (assembly GCA_947175205.1). GTDB lineage: Bacteria > Bacteroidota > Bacteroidia > Bacteroidales > Muribaculaceae > CAG-873. Next base: position 14,741 of record CAMWLS010000001.1, read on the forward strand.
CGTGACATTCTTCGCATGGAACCAAAACGTCAGGCAGGAAATTCATTTCAATGGTCTTGTAGCCGTTGCCTTTGCAAACTTCACAGCGGCCTCCGACAACGTTGAAGGAGAAGCGGCCCGGTTTATAACCGCGTATTTTGGCCTCAGGCAGCTCTACAAAAAGATTACGTATGTCAGTGAAGACTCCGGTATATGTGGCGGGATTAGAGCGCGGAGAGCGTCCCAGGGGGGACTGGTCAACGGTTACAACCTTGTCAATATTTTCAACGCCTTCAATGGATTTATATGGCAGCGGCGGGGTAGCTGAGCGGAAAAAGTGCTGTGAAAGGATGGGCTGGAGAGTTCCGTTTATGAGTGATGACTTGCCGCTGCCGCTTACTCCTGAAATACATGTGAGCGTACCTAGAGGAATGGTGAGGTTAACGTCATGCAGATTGTGTCCCGAGGCTCCTTTGAGGGTTATGAAAGAACCATTGCCCGGGTGACGCTTGCGTGTGGTATCTCCCACTGTAAGTTCATGGCGGAGGTAACGCGCGGTAAGCGTATCAGTCTTCATCATTTCTTCCGGAGTCCCTTCAAAAACCACCTGACCTCCTTTGCGACCTGCACCGGGGCCGATGTCAATGATGTGGTCAGCCTGCCGCATGATGTCTTCATCATGCTCTACCACAAGGATGGTGTTGGAGGCGTCACGGAGGCGTTTAAGCGAAGAAATAAGCTTATGATTATCTCGCTGGTGAAGGCCAATGGATGGCTCATCCAGAATGTAAAGTACGTTTACAAGTTCAGACCCCAGCTGGGTGGCAAGGCGTATGCGCTGGCTCTCACCGCCAGAGAGGGTGGAGGAGTTACGGGAGAGCTGAAGATAGCCAAGACCCACGTCTACAAGGAAAGAAAGGCGTGATTCTATTTCCTTTATTATCTCCGTGGCAATAATTTTCTGAGGGCCCTCAAGGCGCTCAAGGACGGTGGAGCTCCACTGGTGCAGGGCGCTGATGTCCATGTGGGTGAGCTGTGCTATGTTTTTACCGTCAATGAAGAAATGGAGAGCCTCCTGATTAAGACGGTCACCGTGACACTGGGGACACTCTGCACGGGAGAAGAACTGTCCGCTCCACTTGCGAGCAGAGGCGCCGGCATCATCATCCTGCTGCATTTCAAGATATTTCACCAGGCCTTCATAAGACTGAAAGTAACTGCTAACGGCCTGTGTGTCATTTTTAATGGACAGGCGCTCAGTGGTACCGTGGAGGATGTCCTTGATGGCCTGGTCAGGTACGTCTTTGAGGGGCGTGCGTAGGGTTACTCCATAATTCTCACAGATGGCTGATATCTGCCAGAAAATCATGGTGTTGCTGTATTTTCCCAACGGAGCTATGCCGCCGTTGTAAATTGAGACAGCCGGGTCAGGGATAATCTTATCCATGTCCACGATGTTTACATAGCCCAGACCGTTGCATGTGGGGCAGGCTCCTTGCGGGGAATTGAAGGAAAAGTTATGTGGCGCGGGTTCACGATATGACAGGCCTGTTTCAGGGTCCATGAGAGACTGGCTGTAATGAGATAAGGTGTCAGTGTCCACATCATAAATCATGAGCTGTTTGTCACCGCGCGAGAGGGCATCTGAGACAGTCTCGCGTAATCTCTCCACATCTTTTGTGTTTACCTTAAGCCGGTCAACAACAAGCTCCACAGAGTGATTGCGATACCTGTCAAGTTTCATTCCCGGAACAATCTCCAACAATTCACCGTCAACGCGGACGTGTATGAATCCTTTTTTACGCAGCTGCTCAAAGAGTTCTTTATAATGTCCCTTGCGGTTATGTACCAGAGGTGAAAGGATATAAATCTTGCGCCCTTCAAATTTTTCAATTATCAAGTTTACAATTTTCTCCTCCGTGTATTTAATCATGGGCTTGCCTGAGAGATAACTGACAGCCTGCCCTGCACGGGCATAGAGCAGGCGGAGATAGTCATAAATCTCTGTTGTGGTGCCTATGGTACTGCGGGGATTGCGGTTAACGGTTTTCTGTTCAATGGCAATGACGGGAGAAAGTCCTGTGATACGGTCCACGTCAGGACGTTCAAGATTACCCAGCATGTTGCGGGCATAAGATGAGAAAGTTTCAATGTATCTGCGCTGTCCTTCAGCAAACACAGTGTCAAAGGCCAGGGATGACTTACCGCTACCACTAAGCCCGGTCACAACTGTGAGAGCGCCGTGCGGAATGATAACGTCAATATTTTTGAGATTATTCACGCGGGCGCCGGTGACTGATATCACATCAGTCCCGTCAGTACCGGTGGGTATATTTTTGTTCTGTTCCATAATAATACGAAATGATTCAGCAAGTAATAATCAGTGTTTCTTTATGTCCGTACACAAGGGGTGGGAAGATTCACGGCTCAGTCAACCCAAGCGCGGTTATATACATTCTTGTGCTGAGTGGAGCGACGGAGAGATTTCTTTTCCGGAATCTTGACGGTATAAGTCTTACCGGTTTTATTGGTGAGTTTCTTGGCTCTTATCCAGGGGTTCACGTCACGAAGCTGGGCGTAAGTTATGCCGTGCTCTGCTGCCCACTGCGGCCAGTCCTCCACGGGCCCGGAAACTGTAACTTCCTTACACTGGCGTGGCTGATAAAGCTGGTCTTCATCAAGATTGAAACCAAAGGCGGCGGGATTCTCCATGATGGCTTTCATGGCCATTATGCGGTACACATATCGGGTGGTTTCATCAGTGAGATAAAGGTCCAGACTCAGGTCAGCATTCTGTGCTTCCAGTTCCTTAGAGATTCGGGCCGGACCGGCATTATATGAGGCCATGGCTGAAATCCAGTTGCCGTAACGGCTTTTTGCATTTTTGAGGTAACGGCATGCTGCAGCTGTGGCTAATTCAAGGTTGTATCTCTCATCCACTTCATCAGATACTTCCAGCCCGTACTGTTTTGCGGTTGTGGGCATGAACTGCCAGATACCTCCGGCCTTTGCGGGTGAGAGAGCACGGTCATTGAGCATGCTTTCTATGCAAGCCAAATAAAGGAGATCTTCCGGGACTCCGTTCTTACGTAATATGGGAGCCATTTCGGGGAAATACCTGTTGGCGCGTTTGATTATCAGCAGGGTGTTTCCGTGTGTGTATGCCATGGATGTGAGTTCGCGGTCAAGGCGCTCAAAGCGGTCCACCGGGTCAAGGTCTATCACTTCGCCGGCCAGGGTCATGCGTGACGGGACCTTTGGGTTTATAACGTTAGAGAAAGGTGAGTTGCCATCAGGAGCGGGGAGAGCCTCAGCTGATGCACAAGAAAGGAAGAGAAGCATGGCTGCGGCACATGCGCCGCGTGAAAATTTATACATAGAAGGCATGAAATATATGAATGAGTTATTTATAATTATGGGATGATTTAATCTTCAGTAACAGCACCGCCGCCTGAATGATTAGAGGGACCAATTATGTTAATGTCACCGCTTTTTTTGTACTGTACTCCATCAGAACCCTCAGCGGTTATAACGTAATAATAAGTTCCGGGGGACACAAGCTTGCCGCAATATTTTCCGTCCCAGCCGTCAGAAGGGTCAGAGAAAGAATACATCTGGAGTCCCTGACGGTTGTAAATATGACATTCAAAGCTTATGAGAGACTTATAGCTTACTTTCCAGATATCATTTACGCCCGGGGATGAAAGTGGAGAGAACGCATTGGGACACTCCAGCCGCGACTCACCAATGAATACCTCATAAACCGGACTTGCAAACTCACAGGTACCGGCGGCATTATCCGCCACAAAGCGGACGTATGAGTATCCCTGCTCAGTGAAGACAATATCCACATCAGTCTGGGTGTAACGCATGTCAATGCCTTCAAAATCAGGATTACTGCTCACCTGCCACTCAGTAAACACCACAGCGTCAGTAACAGCGGCGCGGAAAGAGACGGGAACCGGTGCTGAGCCACCGAGAGTGGCATTAGGCTCAGACATCTGGTTGTTAATTTTCACTGTGTCCTGGAACGCTTCAGTTGTGGCCTCAAGCGCGATGGTGCTGTAAGATTCAGAGCGGGCTGTGAGCGGGCGGTTCCAGCTGGCAAGGAAGCGGTCAGCTGTGACGGTGAATTCAGTGTTGCACAGTGGGGCCGGAACTGAAACAGTTCCGGATAAGTCTGAAAGAAGAACAGAGGTAGGCTTCTGAATGTAGCTGAAGGTGTTCTCATCAAAGAGCAGTGTGTGGTAATTCACTTCAATGTCACGGCTAAGAGTTTCCTGCCTGCCGTTAATTGTGAAGAATGAGATGCGGTCAGCATGCCCGTTAATATCCAGAATGGTGCGCTGGCAGTCACTGGATGGGCTAACGGAAACGCTATTGAGGGTACAGCTGTGGTTATTATAGTTTACCACCCAGATGTATGTTGCGCGCGAACCCTCTTCAATTACATATCCACAGTCATCCGTACCGAGGGCCACTGATGACATGCGTCCTGAAACTGTTACATCAGAGGCAGGAATGTCCTGAGCGTATGCTGCACCGAGGTTACTGAAGCGTTTCCATATGACGGGTGTACCGGAAGATGCCGCTTCATAGCAGATGCGGGGTTCTGCGCCGGGGCTAAGCACGTAAACGGCCTGAAGCCCGGTGGTAGCTGCCGGGGTGACATCAATTTCAGGATGTGCGAGTCCTGTGAAAGAAATGTTGCCGGCAAAGCTTGCCAGAAGGGAGAAGAAAATAATGGCGATAAGTGAAAATCTGCGTTTCATAAAACAGTAATCTCAATGGTGCTCTTAAATATACAAAGGTACAAAATATGCACGTTGTTAGCAAACATGCGCGGGGTGATGATGGTTCTATTTAAAAAAAATTATGTGTACACGCGCAGTGTGTTAATTTTTATATAACGTTTTATGTTAATTTTTATATAAGGAATTTGCGGGTAATAATATATTTCATATCTTCGTAAAATTAAAAAATAATATAAGTGGAGCCTATGCAAATCACAGAGGATGAAAAGGAGACCTTCCTTACGGGAGATGAGGCCCTCAAGCTCAGGGACGCTGTCCGGCGTCTGGCGTCTAACTGCGGCCAAGAAATAAGCAGGGGTGATTATCGCCTGCTCCGGACGGCAATACAGAAGGCAGTGGCTGCCGGGCGCTATAAGCGTGACCGTTTTGGCCTGAATCCTTTATTACATGATATAGAGACAGCGAATATCCTGTGTGAGCGGCTGAGCGCAGAGCGGAACATGGTACTGGCCATTCTGCTACAGCATCTTTATGATCCGCAGCAGCCACTGCCTGATGAAGTGAGTAAGAACTGGGGCTCTGATGTGGCTTGGCTTCTGGAGTGTATAACAAATGTTGCCAATCTCTATGCTCGCCATGCAGCGGTTCACAGTGAGAATTTCAGGAAGCTGCTGATGACCTTTGCCAAGGATATCAGGGTTATTATCATAATGATAGTGGAGCGCGTGGCTCTGATGAAGGCCATAAACCACCATCCGTCAGAGCAGCTGGTGAATGAGGTGGCGCTGGAGGCGAGCTATCTCTATGCGCCCCTGGCGCACCGCATGGGTCTGTATTCACTCAAGAGTGACCTGGAGGATATGTCTCTGAAATACACTAACCGTGAGACATATACTAAAATAGCTCAGAAGCTTAATCAGACCAAGGAGGCCAGGGATGAGTATATAGCGGACTTCATACGTCCGGTGAAAGAACGCCTGGAAGCGGAGGGTCTGAAATTTGAAATCAAGGGCCGAACAAAGTCTATATATTCCATATGGAACAAGATACGTAAGCAGAAGGTGGATATGGACCATATCTATGACCTTTTTGCAATACGTATAATACTGGAGAGTGAGCCCAAGCGCGAGAAGAGTGACTGCTGGATGGCTTATTCCCTGATTACGGATATGTTCCGTCCTAATCCGGCCAGGATGAAAGACTGGCTGAGTATTCCCAAGAGTAATGGCTATGAGTCATTACACATAACGGTGTACGGGCCCAAGGAGCGGTGGGTTGAGGTTCAAATCAGGACTCGCCGTATGGATGATATTGCGGAGAAAGGTCTTGCGGCGCACTGGAAGTATAAGGGCGTTAAGACAGAAAATAATCTTGATGCCTGGGCTGCCAATATACGTGATATACTTGAGGCCGGTGATGCAGGACCTCTGGCGCTGATGAAGGATGTGCAGTTTGACCTCTATGACAAGGAGGTTTTTGCATTTACGCCAAAGGGTGACCTGTATAAGCTTCCCATGGGTGCGACGGTACTGGATTTTGCTTTCAATATTCACACAGACCTGGGTGCGCGGTGTACCGGAGCGCGTGTGAACGGTAAGCATCAGAAAATAAATTACCGGCTTAAGAACGGTGACACTGTGGAGGTGCAGACCGGTGCCTCGCAGACCCCAAAGCATGACTGGCTTAACTATGTGGTAACACCCAAGGCACGAAATAAAATAAGGGTAACCTTAAAAGAAATGGAGGCCAAGGCCGCAGAGTTAGGCCGCGAACTGCTGGAACGCCGATTCAAAAATAAAAAGATAGAGATTGATGAGGCCCTGCTCTCAAAGACCATCAAGAAGCTGGGATACAAGAACGGAACGGATTTCTTTGATGCCATAGCTCGTGAGCAGCTGGATGTGAATACGGTTGCGGACGCATATCTGTTAGGAGATAAGAAAGATGAGGGTGCAACGGTGTCCGCCAGTGAGTTTGTGATGCAGTCAGCTGATGAGAATGATGAAGCGCAGAGTTCTGATGTTCTGGTGATAGGGCAGGGAATAAGGGGCGTGAACTACAGCCTGGCGCGTTGCTGTAATCCTATTTATGGTGATGATGTTTTCGGGTTTATTTCCGGAGAGGGTGTCATAAAGATACACAGGACGGACTGCCCGAATGCTAATCATCTGATGCACAAATATCCTTACCGCCTGATCCGTACACGATGGAGCGGAAAGGTGGGAAGCCAGTTTGGCGCCACTCTGCGTATTGTGGGTAAGGATGATATAGGTATTGTCACCAATATAACCTCTATTATTAACAAAGAGAAGAACGCTACGTTGCGCAACATATCCATAGACAGTAATGACGGTCTTTTTCAGGGCTATCTTGTGGTTGGGGTTAATGATACCACATCACTGAATCAATTAATAAAGAAACTTTCAACAGTAAAAGGTGTTAAGAATGTGGAAAGGAGTAAGTAAATTTCTGGTTATATGTATTACTGCAGTTGCGGGCGGATGTGCTTCAGGGACAGATGGGGCTGCGTCTCGGGATGCCGCTGCAGAAAGGCGTCAGTATCTGGACAGTGTGCGTCAGTCCAAGGCTGAAAAGCTTGACAGCATGAAAGCAGAGAAGGCATTAATGGAAAATCAGGCCCACAGTGCCGGTGAGGACATGGAGTTCCACCGGGGAGCCAGCGGGCTGGAAGGCTATTATACTCTTAAAGGACTCCAGGGCTCTACGGCGGCCGAAATCACACCACGTGTGAATGCTGACGGAACGTATACTGTCTCTGTGGTTGTGCCCACCTCTCTCAAGCCATATGCGTTCTTAGTTGATGGTGAGACTCTTATTAAGAACGGAAGTACTGGGTTTGTAGGTGCGGGTGACAAGATGGTTCTCAGTCTGAGAGAGGCTGAGGTTGACAGTCTGAGTGCCCGTCTGACTGCAAATCCGGAAGCTAAACTTACTGTAAAAGGTTATGGAGGAGAACGTGTGTGCCGTCTTTCTACGGTTCAGATTGAAGGTATTCACCGCGCTCCTAAACTGGGTCAGGCTGTGAGGCGTATACAGCAACTGGAGGTTCTGATACCGGAGATGGAGCGGGAGATAGAGGCTCTGAATCACGTAAAATATTAACGGTTTGCCATAACAGGTCATCTGCTGTGTTGCTTTCGGGGTTCGGCTTCGGTCACATACTAATGTATGCTCCCGTCAACCTCATCCTCAGCGCCTTGCATCTGACCTATTCTGACAAACCATAACCCGAGCGGTCATAACAGGTCATCTGCTGTGTTGCTTTCGGAGTTAAGCCGCTCAGGTGACAGATGGGGTGGTGTATCACTGAGTTTAACGCTGGCACCGCCATTATATTATGGGTAAGGCTGAGAAATGCGTGTCATGGGCTTAACATATATTATGTGCTGGCACTTTAAGGGCGGTGAACACATTAAATTTAGTTAATCATTATCACGGCTAAAGGATTAATAATTAAAATTAACATTATAATCCGCGCGAGGACTTGTTATAATAGTAATTTTGTGCAGATATAAAACCAAAAACTAAATTCATAACATTAATATCTATGGCTGAAACAGTTGATATTCGCGAACTCACCAATCTTGTTGCGTCAAAAAATGATTTTGTGCAGCTGATAACCAAGGGCATGGACCGGACGATAGTGGGTCAGAAGCATCTTGTAGAGTCACTTCTGATAGCCCTTCTGGCTAACGGTCATGTACTTCTTGAGGGCGTACCCGGTCTTGCAAAGACACTTGCCATCAAGACACTTGCCTCAGTAATTGATGCCAAGTACAGCCGCATACAGTTTACGCCTGACCTTCTTCCGGCCGATGTAATAGGTACCATGGTTTACAGCGTAAAGAATGAGAAATTTGAAGTAAAGAAAGGCCCTATATTTGCAAACTTTGTTCTGGCTGATGAAATTAACCGAGCTCCGGCTAAGGTGCAGTCAGCACTGCTGGAGGCCATGCAGGAGCGTCAGGTAACAATAGGTGACAGCACTTTTGGTCTGGACAAGCCTTTCCTGGTAATGGCAACTCAGAACCCCGTGGAGCAGGAGGGTACTTATCCGCTGCCAGAGGCACAGGTTGACCGATTCCTGATGAAAGTTATCATTGGTTATCCCAGCAAGGATGAGGAGCGTCAGATTATACGCCAGAATATCAGCGGTGAGCAGACTGAAGCCACCGCGCTTCTAAAGCCGGAGGACATACTGGATGCCCAGAAGGTTGTGGAGAAGATTTATGTAGATGAGAAGATAGAGCGTTATATTGTGGACCTGGTGTTTGCCACCCGTTTCCCGGCAGATTACGGCTTGAATGATCTTTCAAATCTGATTTCCTTTGGAGCTTCTCCCCGTGCCTCAATAAGCCTTGCAAGAGCGGCCCGTGCATATGCCTTCCTGCGTCAGCGCGGTTTTGTAATACCGGAAGATGTTATAGCAGTATCGCATGATGTGCTCCGCCACAGAATAGGCCTGACTTATGAGGCTGAAGCCAACGGTATAACAACCGATGAAATAATAGCAGATATTCTGGATAAGATTCAGGTACCCTGATAAGTAACGTAATATGGACTCAACAGAACTTCTTAAGAAGGTACGCAAGATAGAAATAAAATCTCGCGGCTTATCACAGAATATCTTTGCGGGCGAGTATCACTCAGCCTTCAAGGGGCGTGGTATGATGTTCTCAGAAGTGCGTGAGTATCAGTACGGTGATGATATCAGAGATATAGACTGGAATGTAACGGCGCGTCATAACAAGCCTTATGTAAAGGTCTTTGAGGAAGAGCGTGAGCTTACGGTTATGCTGCTGGTGGATATGTCAGGCAGCGGTAGCTTTGGGGCTTCCGGCGAAGAGAAGCGTCAGATTATCACCGAGATTGCTGCCACGTTAGCGTTTTCCGCCACTACCAACAATGATAAGATAGGTGCCATTTTTTTTAGTGACCGGATAGAAAAATTCATCCCTCCCAAGAAAGGAAAGAAGCATATTCTTCTGATAATACGTGAACTGCTGGACTTTACTCCTGAGAGTAAGGGCACGGATATAGGAATGGCGTTACGCTATTTCACTGATGCTCTTAAACGCAGATGCACGGCTTTTTTGATTTCAGATTTTATAGATGGCAAGGACTATGAACGCCCTATGATGGTGGCAGCCAACAAGCATGATCTGATGGCCATTCAGGTGTATGACAGGCGGGACGCCAAGATGCCAAATGTGGGACTGCTGAGGGTGGCTGACCTTGAAAACGGGACCACCAGGTGGGTGGATACTTCATCCAAGCGTACCAGAATGGCGTATGACCGCTGGTGGTATAACCGTCAGCAAAAGATGTCCCAGGTGATGCAGTCAGCACATGTGGACCTGGCCAGTGTAACCACTGATGAGGATTATGTAAAGGCACTAATGGGGCTGTTTCACAACCGTGGCGCAAGATAATAAGAAACAGTTATGGCAAACAAAATAAGATGTTATATGGCTGGTGCGCTGCTTTCTGCGGCATGTATGACAGGGAGCGCCCAAACCAGTGAGGCCCCCGTGCGGATAACTGCCGAGACGGATTCCATGCAGATGATAATGGGTTCAAAGGCTCAGCTGCATGTGAGCGTAAACAAGCCCACCGCCCAGCCCGGACTTCTGGTGAATGACCTGCGTGAAGGCGCAACTTTAGGCGATGTTGAGATTCTGTCCGTGAGTGCGGATTCTTCAGCATTAGCCGGTGGCCGTACCAGAGTGAATTATAATGTTACCTTTCAGGCGTTTGACTCGGGAGAAGTTAAGACAATTCCGCCGCTGACATATGTTACGCCTTCTGATTCAGCGTCTACGGACCCAATAGCGCTGAAAGTGTATGCCGTGGATGTGGATTCTCTGAAAGATGTTCATTTCAGTACAGAACCCATGGAATATGACCTGGAGTGGTATGACTATATCCCGGAATCATGGCCGTGGTGGCTTTTGGGTGTGGTAGCGGCCGCACTGATTGCCGGGGCGCTGATGTTCCTTTTCCGCCGTGATAAGGTGGTGGGAATGTTCCGTAAACCGGTGGTACCCCCGTATGAGATGGCTATGCAGCGTCTGGACTCACTGCGTCAGAGCAAACTGGCAGTTTCAGGAAATGACAAGCAGTATTTCACGGAGCTGACAGATATTCTGCGCCAATATCTTTCCGGACGCTTTGGTATAAAGGCCCCTGAGATGACTACTGTGCAGGTGCTTCAGGAACTCAAGCACAACGGCGGTACAGCCGAGTATGTGCATGAGATAAAGGAGGTTCTGGATGTGGCTGACTCAGTGAAATTTGCCAAGTTCAAGACTTCTCCCACAGAGAATTACCACGCGCTGGATGAGGTTGAGAGCTTTGTGAGCAAGACCCGTCCTGTGGCTGAGCCTGAGAAGGATGATCAAAAGAACAAGAGTGAGAACACTGCTGAAAATACTAAAACTGACAAGTAATGACCGGAAAAGATTTTGATATAGCCAATATACAATTTGCGCATCCGGAGTATTTCTGGCTTTTACTGGTGCTGATACCGCTCACGGTATGGTATGTGCTTAAGCATAAGAATTCCCGGCCGTCGCTTCTTATATCTCACACCGGCGCGTTTGCACAGGCTCCCCGCTCATGGAAGCCCCTGGTGAGTCATATATGCTTTGCACTGCGTATGGCTGTTGTGGCATGTGTGATAGTTATCTTGGCAAGGCCTCAGACTCATAACGCATGGCACACTTCAACTACTGAAGGAACGGAGATAATGCTGGCGCTGGATGTGTCCACGTCAATGCTTACCCGTGACCTGAAGCCTAACAGAATGGAGGCAGCCAAGAAGGTTGCTCAGGACTTTATAGATGGCCGCGAGTCAGATGCCATAGGTGTTGTAATTTTTGCCGGTGAGTCACTGACCGGAGTTCCGCTGACTAATGATTATGCTCCGCTACAGGAATATATAGCAGGTCTTGAAACAGGAATGATTACTGACGGTACTGCCATAGGTGACGGCCTGGCAACGGCTCTCAACCGTCTGGAGAACGGTAAGGCTGAATCAAAGAGCGTCATACTTGTCACTGACGGTTCCAACAACACGGGTATAAGCACACCTCTTATGGCAGCGGAAGCGGCTAAGGAATTAGGAGTCAAGGTATATACTGTTGGAATAGGAAGTCAGGGAGTTGCTGAGGCTCCGTCTTATATTGACGCAGCCGGACGCATAATTTATGAGAAACAGAAGGTGACATTTGATGAAGAGCCACTTAAGCAGATTGCTGCCATGACCGGCGGCGAGTATTTTGCTGCCACCAATGAGGATGCTCTTGCAGGAATTTTTGAGCGTATAGATGCCCTGGAAAAGACCAAGATGGACATAAATAATTTCACGCATACCACTGATACTTATGAGCTTTGGGCATGGCTTGCGGTACTGTTGTTTGTCCTGGAACTGGTTCTGCGCTATACGGTTCTGCGTTCCATACCTTAAAATAAAAGATGAGTTATGTTTGATTTTGCACATACATCATATCTGCTTCTTCTGTTATTGCTTCCGATACTTGGTGGCTTGTTTCTGTGGGCGCGGGCGTCTCGTAAGAAAAAATTGGCACGGTTCGGAAAATCAGAAGTTCTGGATAGACTGATGCCTGAGGCATCAAAATATAAGCCGTGGATTAAGATAACATTACAGTTGCTTGCACTTGCAGCTCTGGTAATGGTGCTGGCCCGTCCGCGTGCCGGAGAAGTGGAAAACCGGGCGTCTGCAGAGGGTATAGAAGTGATGATAGCCTTTGACCTTTCAAATTCCATGTATGCCTCTGCCACCGATGCTCCTGACGGAACCAGCCGTCTGGACCGTGCCGTACTTACGTTGGAAAAGTTAGTGGAGCGTCTGGATAATGACCGTGTGGGTCTGGTGGTCTATGCCGGTAGTGCAAACCGTGTGTTACCTCTGACACTGGACCGCAGCTTGATTCAGCAGTATCTGCGAGACCTGGACCCTGCAAACCTTAAGAATCAGGGCACAAATATTGCAGAAGCTATAGATGTAGCACGTGAGGGCTTTACTGATGGCGGGCGTGTTCACAGGAGCATTATTCTTATTACAGATGCCGAGGACCATGACAGCGGCGCTATTGAGGCTGTGAAGGCTGTATCTGATTCCATCCAGGTTAATGTGTTGGGAATGGGTACGGCAACAGCACAGGAGATTCCCATGCCAAACATGGACGGGGAACCGCTGATTGTGGATGGAGAGACTGTCAAGACCTCACTGAATGAGGATTTGGCACGTGCTCTGGCTGAAGCGGGCAATGGTATATATGTTAACGGAGCATCCACGGATGCCCTGGATGCTCTGGATGCGCAGCTGGATAAGCTCAGCAAGTCAGAGTTCAGTGAACTGGTGTATAAAACAAGTGCAGAGCAGTTCCCCACCTTTGCGTGGCTTGCTCTGATATTGTTAATTCTGGACGTCTTTGTGCTGGACCGTAAAAGCGGGTGGCTCAGGAACGTGAACTTTTTTACAAAAAAGAATATGAATAAAGTGGGCGGCGGTGCAAAGGCTGTTATTCTTTTTCTGGCTGTCAGCATTCTGGCTGTATCATGTTCTGACGGACGCCGAGTGCGCACTGTTGACGGCGGGGACAGAGAAGATGTAAATAAGGAATTACGCCTTAAGATAGTGGAAGGTAATGAGGCTTATGAGAAGGGTGACTTCCAGAAGGCCGCAGATCTTTATGAGGAGGCATTGAAGTTAAATGCTAATGATGAGAATGCGCTTCTGAATGCATCTCTGGCATATATACAACTTATCAGTGATGAGGAGCGTCAGAAAATAGCGGTTCTTGATTCACTTGCCTCTGTCAGAAATGGTGGTGGAGAAGCTGATGTGGACACTACCTTTGATGCTGCCAGCTCTCCGCGAGGTAAGGCTCTGGAATATCTTGGCAAACTTTCTCAGACCAAGGACAGCACTATGTACCGTGAGTCAATGAATACCAGCGGCAAACTGCATTTTGCTGATGGCAAGTATTACGGTGAAATTCTGGACAGCGCCACTCAGACACCGCGAAACCGCAAGTTGGGAATCCAGTCATTTGAGAGCAGCATAGAAAATTATAAGGACTTGCTTCGTCGTAATGACCAGGATATGGAGGTGCGTGAGAATCTGCGTCTGGCGCAGATAGAACTGGAAAAGCTCAAGCAGCCGGATGATAATGGCGGCGGCGGTCAGGACCAGAACCAAAATCAGGATCAAAATCAGGATCAGAACCAAGACCAAACCCAAAACCAGAATCAGAATCAGAATCAGAATCAGAATCAGGACAAGGATAAACAGCAGAATCAGCAACAGGAGCAGGAACAGGAGAAGCAGACTCCACAGGAGGTCCAGCAGATGCTCCGTGCTGTACAGAATAAAGAGAATCAGACACGAAAGGACCAGGCTGATAAGGATAAACTGCCTGTTGGTAACGGGCGTAATCCCAAGCCTTGGTAATGCTAACATCTAACACAGTGTCACAATGCAAATAAGAAAGAGACTTTATGCACTGGCTGTATCGCTGGGCATATGCCTGGCGGTTACAGCTCAGAATGTGTCATTTACAATCAGACTACCGCAAAATCCGGCAGTGGGTGAGCGCTTTCAGGTGGTGTACCGCGTGAATAACGGCCAACCCTCCTCTGTACCTCAAGCGCCACAGCTTGCAGGCTGCGAGCTGGTTTATGGACCTTCTATGTCTACATCAAGCAGCGTACAGATTATTCAGGGGCACCAGACCTCATCCACGAGTATTCAGTATGCATATATTTATGTGGCACAGAAAGAGGGTACTGTACGTGTACCGGATGCCAGTGTGAGTGTAGACGGAAAGACCATGACGGCCAAAGGTGGAAGCTTTACTGTTATCAAGGCCACGCAGGCTCAACAGCAGGCCATGCAGCAACGTTATGACCCGTATGCCGATGCCAGAAGACAGTACGCGCAGCAGGCACAGCAAGCGCAACAGCCACAGGCTCAGACATCTAATTTCAGGCAAGGAAAGGATTTTCTCATACGTGTGAATTTCTCTAAGAACAGTGTATATGAGCAGGAAGGTGTAATAGCTGAAATAAAGATTTATACCAAGCATGATATTACCAAGTTTGCTCAGCTTTCACAACCTACCTTTGATGGGTTTCTGGCTGAGGAGCTTCCTGTGAACTTTTCTGTTACCCGTGAGAATTTTAACGGTGACATATATTATACCGCAGTATTAAAACGCCTGCTGCTATTCCCGCAAAAGGCAGGAAAACTTAAGCTGAATACAGGTAAGTATGAGGTGACGCTGCAGGTTCTGGAGCCTGTATATTATGGAGGTTTTGTGTCACAGCGTGCAGTGCCCAAGAATATCTCCACTGAGACTAACGCCGCCACCATTGACATTAAGCCTCTCCCAGAACCAAAACCTGCATCATTTACGGGGGCTGTGGGAAAGTTTACCATAAAAGAGACGCTGAGTCCTGACCAGCTGCGTACGAATGAGGCGGCCTCATATGTACTGACTGTATCCGGAACCGGTAACCTGAAGTATATCTCAGCCCCTGAGGTAACTTTCCCGGTTGGAATAGACGCCTATTCAGTTAAAACTTCAGATGATGTAAAGGTGAGCGGAAGTACCTATACCGGTTCTTTCACGGCAACCTATCCGCTGATGCCAACAGAAGTAGGGTCCTATACCATAGGTGCTGTGGACTTCTCATATTTTGATCCTTCCACGGGTCAATATCAGACCCTTAAAGGGACACAGTTTGATGTACCTGTGGGCCGTGGACAAGAAACGGCATCAGCGCAGAAAGAAGTAAATAATGAGATGACTGACATTCTTCATATTTACTCTCATGAGGAGGCTGATGAGTTTGCCCACGGTAAGATTTTCAGTAATTGGAAGTATTGGGCCATTTACGGCGGTGCGCTTGTGGTTCTTGTGGTGCTGACGTTCATGCATGGTTCAAGACGGAAGCGCAATGCTGATGTTGCCGGACTGAAACATTCCCGCGCCCGCGGTGTGGCAAAGAAGAAGCTTCAGCAAGCCGCAAAAATGATGAAGGCCGGAAATTCCACTGAATTTTATCAGGCTCTGGCCAAGGCTCTTTACGGATATCTGAGTGACAAACTGGGTATTCCGCCATCCGCACTTGTGCGCGACACAATTTCTGAGCGCCTTACAGATGCCGGTGCAAGTGATGAGCTGGTCAAGGATGTCATTCAGGAGCTGGACCACTGTGAGATGGCGCGTTTTACTCCAGACCAGAGTGCCGCTGACCTGAAGGCTTCATATGAAAATGCCGCGGCTCTTATTAAGAATATAGAGGCTCTTAAACCGCATAAAAAAACAGCAAAATGAAAAGGTTGATTTTAAGTTTCCTCCTAATGCTGGGAGCCGTGACATGGTGTATGGCTTCAACCGTTACTAAGGCTGACTCCGCATACAGTGCCAATGATTTTAAACTGGCTGCTGAATTATATCAGAACTCCATTAATGAGGGAGGGCCCAGTTCAACTAAGTATTATAATTTAGGAAATGCCTATTACCGTATGGGGCAGACGGGGCGCGCTGTGATTAACTATGAACGTGCGCTTAATATGGACCCGTCAAATGAGCGCGCACGTGACAATCTTAATTTTGTCAATAGTCAGCTACGAGATAAACCGGCTGACAGTTCCACATTCCTGGGTAATCTTCACAGAGGCGTAGTAAGTCTTTTCAGCCCCAACACATGGAGTGTGATAGCGATATGTGCGTTTGTTGTAATGCTGGTTCTTACGGGAATATATCTGATGAATACGGATGTAGTGCTGCGCAAGGTGGGCTTCTTCGGGGGTATAGTATGGCTTTTGATAACGGTTTATATAATAGTTGTGGCTGCTAATTCGTCAGGTTATCTTAAAGGTAAACAGGAGGCTGTTATCATAGTGCCTGTGGCGTATCTTAATTCATCGCCGGATGCTGATGCCAACAATACTGACAAGGTGCTTCCGCTGCATGAGGGTACAAAAGTACTTATAACTGATTCTCTCTCCACTCCCGGGAAAGAGGTATCCCGCTGGTATGAAGTGAAGGTTAACGGAACTTCAACTGCGTGGGTAAATGCAGCAGAGGTAGAAAAAATATAGGCAAAAAGTTGTATATAAGTAATTTTGTGTTAATTTTGCTTGTTCTCAGAAGATGAGCTTCAGAGAACAGGCAAAATTTTTATTAGATAAATATGAAATTTTTCACATCACCACTATTGGCGGGAATGACTGCAATGTTATTATCCCCGGCAGCGGCAGCTGAAACCGGAGCTTCGGCTCAGGAAAATCCTATTATTGACCGGACAGATTATAAAAGTGAGACCGGTATTTTTGATATAAACGCTCTTGAGGCTCTGGGTAGAGTTAGCGGCCCGGCCATTTCACCTGACGGTAAATGCCTGCTGTACACCCTGAGCTATGAGAGTTTGGAGCAGAACCGCAGTAATGCTGACCTCTATGTGATGCCTGTGGGCGGAGGTGAGAGCGTGCGTCTTACAAGAACTCCCAAGAGCGAGGGTGGAGCTGTATGGCTGGATGACAAAACTATAGCTTTTACGTATGCAGATGAAAACGGTAAGGCTCAGGTGTGGCTGATGGATGCTGACGGAAGCAATCGCCGTCAGCTGTCTAATCTTGAATCCGGAGTGTCAGGCTTCCTGTTTGCTCCCAACGGTAAGCGTGTGGTGCTGATAGGTAACGTGAAGTATGCGCGCAATGCAGCTGATTTATATCCTGACCTGCCAAAGGCCACAGGACGTGTGGTGGATGACCTTATGTATAAGCACTGGGATGAGTGGGTAACAGAGATACCTCATCCCTTTGTGGCTGATTTTGACGGCAATACGCTGGTGAATATAAAGGATATTATGGACGGTGAACCGTATGAATCACCTATGAAGCCTTTTGGCGGTGCGGAGTCATTTGCCTGGAGTCCTGACGGGAGCAAGCTTGTTTATACATCACGTAAGAAGACAGGTAAGGATTATGCCATTTCCACAAACAGTGATTTATACATGTATGATTTCGCTGACGGAAGTACTGTTAATCTAACAGCTCCCAACGGTGGCTATGATACTAATCCGGCATTCTCTCCGGACGGAAGGTATATGGCTTGGCTTAGTATGGAGCGTGACGGATATGAGGCAGACAAGAACCGTCTTTTGATTATGGATATGAGTGACTCTTCTGTGCGGGACCTGACGGCAGAATGGGATTATACCATTGAGGAATTTGCCTGGAATCCTGACGGCAAGAATATATGGTTCATAGCATATCATCAGGGTACCGCTCCGGTTTTCAGCATGGATGTGAAACATGCGCGTGTAACCATGATTGCTGACGGTGAGTGTGACCACAGTACGCTGGTTCCTGCCGGTGCCGGCGTAATAACACTGCGTCACAGTATGGTAAGGCCTAATGAAATATACAGCATAGTTCCCGGCAAGAAGAACCGTGAGGCAACTGTCAAGGCTCTTACTGATGTAAACGGGTATATTTTCAGCCAGCTTACTATGCCAAGTGTGGAGCGTCACATGGTGCCTACTACAGATGGCAAGGAAATGCTGACCTGGGTGGTGCTTCCGCCGTATTTTAACGAGGCCAAGCAGTACCCGTCAATTCTGTATCTGCAGGGAGGTCCTCAGAGTGCCGTGAGTCAGTTCTGGAGCTACAGATGGAATCTGGCCCTGATGGCATCAAACGGTTATGTGATGATAGCTCCTAACCGTCGCGGTGTTCCCGGTTTTGGAACAGAATGGGAGGAGCAGATATCCAAGGATTATCCCGGCCAGAATATGCGTGACTATCTTTCAGCGGCTGATTATATGCTGGAAAAACCTTATATAGACCGCAAGCGTATGGGCGCCACCGGAGCAAGTTATGGAGGATTCTCCACTTACTGGCTGGCCGGTAATCATGAGGGACGTTTTGCAGCTCTGCTGGCGCATGCCGGAATATTCAACATGGAGGCCCAGTACCTTGAGACTGAAGAAATGTGGTTTGCCAACTGGGACATGGGCGGCGCTTACTGGGAGAAAGATAATGCTGCTGCTCAGCGGACTTTTGCAATGTCTCCCCACCGATTTGTGGACCGCTGGGATACGCCTATAATGATCAGTCATGGTGAATATGATTACCGCATTCTTGCTTCTCAAGGTATGGCTGCCTTTAATGCTGCCAAGCTGCGAGGTATTCCTGCCGAAATGGTAATATTCCCGGATGAGAATCACTGGATTCTGAAGCCTCAGAATGCAGTGCTGTGGCAGAGGCTGTTCTTCCGCTGGTTTGACCGTTTCCTGAAGCCGGAGATGCCGGTAAAGAACAATTAATATTATAAGATAAGGTGTTGTGGCACCGGAAAATCCGGATGTCACAACACCGTGTTTATTATGAGTAAGTCAGCACTGAAGAAAGAACTTAAGGAGTTAACGTCAGAACAACTGACTGAGGTCATACTGCAGGCTTATGATATTAACAAGGCAGTTAGGGCCTACTTTGACTATTACGCAACTCCGGAGCCGGAGAAGCTGTACAGCAAGTACTGGAAAGTGATAAGTAAAGAAATGGGTCGGACCCGGTATCGTGACTGTGTGGCGCGTATAAGCAGGATAAAGAAGGCGATTGCAGAATATGAGTCTTTTGGCCCCGGAATGGAGCTGGTTCTTCAGCTTAAGCTGGATACAATTGAGGCACTGCTGGTAAAGGCGAGATGGTATAACTTCTCAAAGCCTCTGACCTCCGGGACGGCCAAACTGGCGGTGGATATAATGAAGGGCGCGGAGAAGCATCATATATATTCAGAGGCTTTCAATGGCCTGACAAAGATTATACAGAACCGTGATAACGGTTTTCTAAGTTTCAGAAAATATGTGGTTTATGAACTTTCTGAAGCGGGGTTTTATATGGAACAGCCGGAAGAATGATGATATGAACAAGATTAAGAGTGTATACGATTTTTACCTTAAGGGGTTCCGGAGCATGACTGTTGGCCGGAAACTGTGGATTCTAATTATAATAAAGCTGTTCATAATCTTTTTTGTGCTCAAGCTCTTCTTCTTTCCGGATATACTGAAGAGCGAATATGGTGATGATAGCACACGGGCGCAGGCAGTAAGAAGTGCTCTGACTAAATGAAATAAAATAACAATCATACAACTCATACTCAAATTGTAAACCATGAATGATTTAATTTCAACAGTTGACTGGTCACGTGCGCAGTTTGCGCTGACAGCCATGTATCACTGGTTATTTGTGCCGCTTACCATTGGCCTCTCACTGGTGGTGGCCGTGATGGAAAGTATTTATGTCAGGACCGGTGAAGAAAGATGGAAGGGAATAACCAAGTTCTGGATGACGCTCTTTGGAATAAACTTTGCCATAGGTGTAGCAACGGGTATTATTCTGGAATTTGAATTCGGAACCAACTGGTCCAACTACAGCTGGTTTGTGGGAGATATATTTGGTGCTCCCCTTGCCATAGAGGGCCTGTTTGCGTTCTTTATGGAAGCTACGTTTGTGGCTGTCATGTTCTTTGGATGGAATAAGGTGAGCAAACGTTTCCATCTTACTGCCACCTGGTTAACAGCACTGGGTGTGACACTTTCAGCGCTGTGGATTCTGGTGGCCAACGCCTGGATGCAGAATCCTGTGGGCATGAGTTTTGACCCTGCACAGATGCGTAACGTGATGACAGACTTCTGGGCCGTGACTTTCAATGAGGTGTCAATGAATAAATTTTTCCATGCCGTGTTCAGTGGCTGGGCGCTTGCCGGCGTTTTTGTAATAGGCATAAGCAGCTGGCTCTTGTGGCGTAAGCGTAACGTGCAGGCTGCCATAAGCTCAATGAAAGTGGGCGCCTGGGTGGCCGCAATAGGTATGATTCTGACCTTCTGGACCGGTGATGGTTCAGCAGTGGCCGTGGCAAAGGTTCAGCCTATGAAGCTGGCAGCCATGGAGGGTCTGTACGATGGTCACAGCGGAGAGAAGCTTGTGGGCCTGGGCGTGCTTAATTCCGCCAAGAAACCGGGTGACAATGAGCCTGAGATGCTCTTTGAAATTTCTGTGCCTCATGGCTTGTCCATACTTGCGCGTCATGATATGAATGCTTTTGTACCCGGAATAAATGATATAATTGCCGGTGTGGATGTAAATGAGCAGGGTGATACGATCAATACTGTGTCATACGCTGAACGCATTGAAGCGGGAAAACGTGCTCATGACCAGCTCAGGGAGTATGACAAGGCTCGTGCGGCGGGTGATGATTCAGCTATGCAGGCAGCTGCGGATTCACTGGCAAAAGATTTCAAATTCTTTGGCTACGGGTATTTCAGCAGTCCTGAGGATGCCGTTCCTCCTGTGGCCCTGACTTTTTATTCATTCCGTGTAATGGTCTTTGGTGGAAGTCTCTTACTGCTGATAATTCTGATAATGGTGTGGGCCTCATATAAGAAGGTAAGTTTTCTGGAGCGTCCGTGGCTTCACTGGGCAGGTATGCTGTCCATCCCTCTGGTATGGATAGTATCTCAGGCCGGATGGATTGTAGCGGAGGTGGGGCGTCAGCCGTGGGTTATCCAGGACCTTATGCCCACAACAGCGGCCATTTCAGATATCCCCGCTTCATCAGTCAAGCTTACTTTCTGGATTTTTGCAGTGTTGTTCACCGCCTTGCTGGCTGCTGAAGTAAGTATAATGGTAAAATACATTAATCACGCCTCAAAAGGCAATATAGAGAAATAAAGTCATGACAGAATTAGAATTATTACAGAATTACTGGTGGCTTCTGATTGCCATCCTGGGAGGTGTACTGGTGTTTCTGCTTTTTGTGCAGGGCGGACAGTCCATGCTTTATAATGACGCACCTGAGGCGGCACGTCAGCTGATGGTTAACTCGCTGGGCCGTAAGTGGGAACTGACTTTTACAACCCTTGTGGTTTTCGGAGGTGCGTTTTTTGCGTCATTCCCCCTCTTTTACAGCACCAGTTTTGGCGGTGCTTACTGGCTGTGGATGCTTATATTATTCAGCTTTGTAATTCAGGCAGTAAGTTATGAGTACAGGCGCAGACGTGGAAATTTATACGGTACACGTACTTATGACACATTCCTTTTCATAAACGGTTTTGTGGGATGTGTGCTGCTGGGTGTTGCAGTGGGTACACTTTTCTTTGGTGGCGAGTTTACCGTAGAGAAGACTAACATTCTTAACAGTGCTTCCCCTGTTATCTCGCGCTGGGCTGACACAAGAGGCCTGGAGGCAATAGTTTCATGGCGTAACCTGCTGTTGGGACTGATGGTGTTTTTCCTTGCCAGGACTAATGCGGCGCTGTACTTCATAAACAGTATCAGTGATATGAAGGAGTTTGGCGTTAGCCTGCGCTCCCGAGTCCTGATTAACGGAACTGTTTTTGCATTTCTGTTCATAGGGTTTGTTGTGGTCCTTCTGCGTGCTCACGGACTGCAGTATGAGAACGGGTCTTTTGTAGTGGTTCCGCATCTTTATCTGAAGAATTTCATTACCATGTGGTGGTTTATACCGCTTTTCCTTGGAGGTACTCTGTGCGTGCTTTGGGGCATCTACCGTTCAGCATTCAGTGCCGTGTACCGCAAGGGTATATGGTGGACCGGCATAGGTACGGTGGTGGTGGTAATCACGCTCTTCTGTATTGCCGGCTATAACAATACAGCATATCTCCCCTCTCTGACTGCTCCTGATGACTCTCTGACCATAGCCAACAGTTCCTCATCTGTGTTCACACTCAAGGTAATGGCGGTGGTCTCTCTGGTAATTCCGGTGGTAATATGGTATATCTGGTATGTATGGTCCAAGATGAATAACAAGCCACTGACACTGCGGGAGCTTAATAACTCAGACCACCAGTATTAATGAGCGCTGACACATATACAACCATAGCTTCTGAGGCAAGTGCCGTTTACAGGGAAAAGATGAGCCGTTTCCTGGCTTTTGCGCACCCTGTGGCAAGTGCCTCAGAGGTTAAGGAGAAGGTGGCAGAGTACCGTAAGAAGTATTATGACGCCAGACATGTGTGCTGGGCGTATGTTTTAGGGGCTGACCGTAAGACTTTCCAGAGTAACGATGACGGTGAGCCATCAGGCACTGCAGGGCGTCCCATCTTAGGGCAGATAAATTCTGCGGAGCTGTCCAATGTCCTTGTGGTTGTGGTGCGTTACTTCGGAGGAATAAAGCTTGGGACTTCCGGCCTAATCAGCGCTTATAAAGAGGCCACAAGAATGGTTCTGGATGAGGCTGAGAAGGTGGAAAGACATGAGGAGACCTTAATCAGTTTTGTATTTCCATATCTGAGTATGAACAGTGTCATGAAGCTGGTTAAGAATTCCGGAGCGAGAATAAAATCTCAGGACTTTAATAACTCATGCGTCATGGAAATTATAATTCGCTCTGATAATGCAGAGGCACTAAGACGCGGACTATCTGATATAGATGGAGTAAGTGTTCATGAGTGAATTAGAATAAATTAACACTTATGATGTAATTTCCTTACCTGTAAGGCGTCTAAAGAGATAGAAATAATTTAAACCAATATTATATTCTTATGAACAAAATTTTCAAACGTGGTCTAATGCTGGCAGCCCTGATATTGGGTTCTGTTTCAGTATTCGGCCAGATGCAGTTGCCCCAGCTGCCTGTTGACAGCGCAGTGCGTGTGGGTAAACTGGACAATGGAATGACGTATTATATCCGTCACAATGAAAATCCCAAAGGACAGGCAGATTTCTACATTGCTCAGAAAGTGGGTTCTATTCTTGAGGAAGACAACCAGCGTGGTCTTGCTCACTTCCTGGAGCACATGTGCTTTAACGGGACAGAGAATTTCCCCGGAAAGAACATGATTAAGTATCTGGAAAGTATAGGTGTGCGTTTTGGTGTTAACCTTAATGCATATACCAGCATTGATGAAACTGTTTATAACATCAGTGATGTTCCTGTGGCACGTAAGGGTGTTCAGGACTCATGTCTTCTGATTCTGCATGACTGGGCTTGCGCACTGACTCTTGCTCCTGAGGAAATAGACGCAGAACGCGGTGTGATACATGAGGAATGGCGTCAGTCAAATAAGGGCAACATGCGTATCATAGAGCAGCAGCTGCCTAAGATTTATCCCAATAACAAGTACGGATACCGTCTGCCCATAGGAACCATGGAGGTTGTTGATAACTTCCCTTATCAGGCGCTGATAGATTATTATCACACCTGGTACCGTCCTGACCAGCAGGGTATCATAGTAGTTGGTGATATTGATCCTGATTACATTGAAGGTCAGATTAAGAAGATTTTCTCTACAATTCCTATGCCTGAGAATGCCAAGGAGCGTGTATATGTAGCTGTTGAGGATACCCCCGGAACTATATATGCTATTGGTTCAGATAAGGAAATGGCGGTGTCTGTAATCATGATGTCTTTCAAGACTGATACCATGGTGCCTGATGAACTTAAGAACACTCAGGCATTCCTTATCACAGAGTATCTGAAGAATCTTATAGCCAGTATGCTGAATAACCGTCTGGCTGACCTGGCAAAGAAACCTGATTCAGCATTTGCAGATGCAAGTGTTGACCTTGCAGAGTTTTTTGTAGCACGCACCAAGGACGCTCTTAATGTACAGATAGTGGCTAAGGAAGGTATGACCACTGAGGCACTGAAGGAAGTTTACCGTGAAATCCAGCGTGCTACCCGTACAGGTTTCACTGTAGGTGAGTATGAGCGTGCCCGTGCAGAGTTCCTATCAAGCATTGAGAAGGCTTACAACAACCGCAATAACACAAAGACTGCATCTTACGTAAATGAGTATGTAAAAAACTTTATTGAGGGTGAGCCTATTCCCGGCATATCCTATGAGTATGAGTTCTACAATCAGATAGCACCCATGCTTCCCATAGAGGCTATCAACAGTATTCTTCCTGAAATAGTAAAGGATGATAACCGTATTCTTCTGCTTATGCTTCCTGAATCAGAAAAGGTACCCGTACCCACTGAGGAAGAACTGGCAGCAGCCATGGCAGCTGTAGACGCAGAGACTCTGGAGGCTTATATGGATGAGATGAAGTCTGAGCCTCTGATACCCAATCTTCCCAAACCCGGTAAAATCAAAAAAGAGACTGAGCTGGCAGAGTGGGGAGCAACAGAGCTGCTTCTGAGCAATGGCGTGAAGGTTATTGTTAAGCCCACTGCTTTCAAGGATAATGAAATTGTAATGGACGCTATGGCTATTGGCGGTATGTCAGTACTGCCTGATGAGATGGCAGCAAGCATCAAGTTCTTCCCCATGGCTCTTATGGAACATGGTCTTGGCGATTATACTTCAACTGATGTGAAGAAGTATCTTCAGGGTAAGCAGGCAAACGTATCATTTGCCATGGATATGTATAACCGCGAGATAGAGGGCCGTACAACAGTTAAGGATCTCCCCACCATGATGGAGCTGCTGTATATGACTTTCACTGATGTACAGCTGACTGATGAAGAATTTGCCGCTACTCAGAACTCAATAAAGGGTATTCTGAGCAATCAGGAGTCAACCCCTGAGTTTATCTTCTCACGTGATCTGATGAAGACTATCTTCAGCTCACCCAAACGTCAGGCTCTGGTAAGCGCAGATATAGAAGCAGCCACAAAGGCTGAGACTCTGGATATCATGCGTCAGATGACAGCAAATGCCGCAGACTACACTTTTGTATTCGTAGGAAACATAGATATGGATACTTTCCGCCCGCTGGTTGAGCAGTATATAGCCACTCTGCCTGCAGACGCAAAGAAAGCTACCAAGGAATATAAGAAAGATCTTGGTCTTGAACCCAAGAAGGGTAATGCCACCACTACTTATACTACTGCAATGGAGACTCCCCAGTCCTGGGTATTCATAGTCATGCAGGGTAATGAGAATTATAATGGAAAGAATAAGCTTGCCGCCTCAGCTGCCGGTCAGATTCTGAGCAACCGTCTGCTGGCCAAGGTGCGTGAAGAAATGGGCGCAACTTACTCAATCTTCATGAAGGGTGACATGACTCGTCAGGGTGACAACAATATTATGTTCCAGAGTGCGTTCCCCATGAAACCTGAGATGAAGGATGAGGTTCTGGTAATTATCCGTGATATCATTGAGGATATGGCTCAGAATGCTACTGAGGAAGAGTTTGCTCCCGCTAAGGAGTATCTGCTTAAGGAAGCACAGAAGAGCGCTGAGGAAAATGATGACTGGGCCGGTGCTATTGCGGCTTCAACCCTGAATGGTGTTAACACTTTCACTAGCGCCGTTGAAGAAGTAAATGCTCTGACTCTGGATGATGTTAAGGCTTTAGTAAGAGACATTCTCAGCCAGAACAATTATCAGGTGGTGGTTCTTGATCCCGAAGTTAAGGAATAAGAACAGTAATAGAATATAAGCAATGAAGCCCGGAACCATGAGCGGATCCGGGCTTCGTTATTATATTTGCTGAGGTGTGGTTGCCGGAGGCAACTATGCCTCAACTTTCTTTTTTGTTGCCGTAATAGTTAAGCCAGGCGGCTAATAAACAGAAGCCGGCAGCGGCCAAGAGGGCTGCAATTAGAAGATCTATCTGGGCAAGCCAGCATGCTATCCCACCGCAGAGAAGAAGTATGCCGGGTATGGGACTTTTCATGTTTTACTTAATTATGGAGTTTTTAATGGCGTTAACAATGTAGTGAACGTGTTCATCTGTCACGTAAGGTCCTGCGGGGAGGCAGATGCCCACACGGAAGAGTGATTCACTGACACCGTTTACATAAGCGGGACAGTGACTGAACACCGGCTGTCTGTGCATGGGTTTCCACAGAGGACGGCTCTCAATATTGGCGTTGTTCAGCGCTACGCGGAGTGCCTCAACATTGTTGTTGGGCTGGCAGTCAGTGACTGCGGATGATACCTGTCTTATTACACCTGCTGCACCACCTACAGCTCCTGTTACAATATTGGAGTAAGCTTTTTCCTGGTTTACAATTCTCAGTTCAGGGTCAAGCGTGGCTGTCACGAGCCAGAAATTGGAATCATATTCAGCCGATGGATTCTGATGTATCTCTATGCCGTGGACATCAGCCATAAGCTGTGTGTAAAGTTCCTGGACGTGTCTGTGGTGCGCAAGGTATCTGTCCAGTACGCCCATCTGTGCGCGCCCGATGCAGGCTGAGATATTAGAAAGTCTGTAATTGTAGCCAACGGCGGTGTGGTGATAATAAGGGTATGAATCACGGGCCTGAGTTGCGTACCACATGATTTCTTTTGCAGCCTCAGGGGTCCGGCACAGAAGCGCTCCACCACCTGAGGTAGTAATCATTTTATTACCGTTAAAGCTCAGGACACCGTAGCGGCCGAAGGTCCCCAGGACCTTATCATTAAAACGTGATCCGAAGCCTTCAGCAGCATCTTCAATAACGGGGATATCATATTTTCCTGCAATGGCAAGAATCCTGTCAATGTTATACGGCATTCCGTAAAGTGCCACCGGAATGATGGCTTTGGGCTTATGGCCGGTTATCTTTATCCTTTCATGAATGGCGTGTTCCAGCAGTTCCGAATCCATGTTCCAGCTTTGCGCCTCTGAATCAACAAAGACAGGTGTAGCACCAAGATATGTAATGGGATTGGTAGAGGCACAGAAGGTGAATGACTGAACCAAAACCTCCTCACCGGGCATAACTCCACAAGCTATTAGCGCCAGATGAATGGCAGCCGTTCCTGATGAGAGGGCAACCACTTCCTTAGCACCTGTAAAATCTTTTAGTTGCTTTTCAAAAGCAGTTACATCGGGCCCCAGGGGTACTGCCCAGTCCTCTGCAAGTGCAGGTGCAATAAAATCCAGTTCATGGCCTGACATGCGGGGCTTACACAAAAGAATTCGTTCCATTAGTGTACTATTTTGTATTCAATATTATGTGCGTTACAGTATATTTTCAAAGTATCAGCCATAAGCTCCGCGACCTGGTGTGGCGAGAACTCAGCTGTTGAGTATAGGTTTATAAGCACGGATATATGGGTGGTTTTATCTGAGACCTTGGTGCGTTCATTGTCACTTGTGGGAGTGCCTATTCCTCCTAAGGCGTCACGCCACACCGGCATGCCGCAGATGTTAAGAGTTCCACGACCAATGCCGGTATATGGTTCATTTTCTTTACCTATGCCCAGGGTCAAAGTGTCACCGTTAATATTATCTCTGTCAAAAATGCCCAGAGAGCTACCGGTTATAAGTGAAACAAGATTCCCGGAATCAACCAAAGCGCTGACCTCATACAGTCCCAGACCGCGTACTATTCTGCGCATGAGCTGTTCCTGTGAGGGACGGTATCGGTTAGGGTCTTTGCCGCAGGCTTTATATGCAGCGCGGGTGGCTTCAATACCCGGACGGTGATTGATGTCAGTCAGTTCGTAGTTCTGCTGTATGCGTTCAGCAGCAGTGCTCATGGCCTCCGAGAGTTCTGCCGGGGTAGCACCGGGGATGATATCAGCTTCCATGTATACGGCAGTGAATGTAGGTACGGCCTCGTGGAATTCTTCAGAGATTATGATGTTTTTCATTTTACTCAGAGTTACGTTTATCTGAGGGATAAAAGCGTTTAAGCAATATAATATATGTTAGTGTCAGTAAGACGCACCACACGGCCATGTAGATATAGCCGTTCACCGGCAGGAATAACATACCGCATGATACGAGCAGTTGCAAGGCCATATAGCCGGCAGCTACAAGTCTGTGAGGAATATGGAGAACGTACACCAATAACTGATAAATGTGTTTGCTATGCCTCTGCCCAATATTCTCTCTTAAAACAATGCGATGAATTATGGTGAGTACAGTGTCAGCTCCATATACGGCAATAAGGGTAAGATATGCGAAATTACCGGTCTTAATAATGAGTGCGGCAATGGCAAAAACAATGATGTACGCAATACTGACAGCGCCAACATCACCGGCAAAACAGCGTGACAGGCTCCTGAAATTGAAGAAGAGGAAGACCAGAACTCCCAGTGATGCGACTATCAGGAATTCCTCAGAAATAAAGTGCGTGGAGCTGTTAATATACCATAATGGCACCAGGACAGCAAGAGAATAACAGGCTGTGATACCATCTATGCCGTCCATGAAATTAAAGGCGTTAATAATACCTACACCTATGATGAGGGACAGAATTACAATCCACCACACAGGATATAATAATGGCATAAGCTGAAGGAGGATGAGACTTGTGGCTATAAACTGAGTAATAAGCCGCATACTTATGGGTAAAGAATGTATGTCATCCATAAAACTTACGGCGCCTATAACAAGTATGCCTATGAGAAACCAAGGATAGGGTGGAGTATAAAAAACTGTATACAACAGGACTGCGGCGATGAAAATTACTCCTCCAGCTGTGGGGGTGTTGAAATGGCGTGGGTCACAACAGTTTTCTGACGCAACTATCCTGAACCGTTCGGCTAATCTGAGATAGCCAAGTTCCATCAACAATAGTATTATGAATATGAACAAGTAAATCATTTTCTGATATGCCGCATATTTATAAGTGTATTCACTTTACAGCAACCGGCTTGTGAGGTGCAGAGACCTGATTTGCCCGCGAAATGGCACATACGGTGTAATATCCGCTTCCCGGTACTCTGAAACTGTTATCATGTGTTACAGCTATAAGTGAACAGCCCGTTCCTGAAGGCGAGCAGCTGTATATAGCGTATCTGTTAACGGCATCTGCATTTTTAGTATCGGCCGGCTTTTCCCAACGTAGTTCGCCCTTTACACTTCTTAGGGCGGTGACGGGATGCGGTGTAAGCTTAGAAATCTGAGCATAGGCCGGAGGTAAAACCTGATGTGATATTGAGGCTTTGCGGAGTGATGAGGTAAATCCGCCGAAATCAGAAGTTACGGAATAACCGGGCCACCAGCAGACACCGTGATAATGGTTCAAGGCTCTACCCAGCTCAACTTTCTCTTCTGTCTCATTGCATTTCTGTGAGCGTTCTACGTCATGACCTATATAAAGATGACATGTAGGCGGGACTGCCTGCGCCCACCATGAAAGAAGCTTGCGTGTGGATGCTGTCTTGTGATCCAGTTCCCAGTATAGCTGAGGCATGAGATAATCCACCCAACCTTCATGTGCCCACAGAAGCACATCAGCGTAAAGGGCGTCATAATTCTCCAGACCGCGGGTGTCACTCCCGTTGGGGTCAGAAGTCTTATTGCGCCAAATTCCAAAGGGGCTGATTCCAAAACGTACCCATGGTTTTATTTCCTTGATTCCCTGATGTACTTTCTTAATCAAGCTGTCAACATTGCTCCGGCGCCAGTCATCAAGTGTCAGACCATTACCGTGGGTGCGATATTCCTTACTGTCAGCAAATTCAATGCCTTTCTCCGGGTAAGGGTAGAAGTAATCATCAAAGTGGATGCCGTCTATATCATATCTGGATGTCACGTCTTTAACCACTTCTACTATGTAATCCATGTTCTCAGGTAAGCCGGGATTGAAGAATATTTTGCCACCGTAAGAAACGAATCTCTCAGGATGCTTAGAGTACAGGTCAAGGTTTTCCGGTTTCTGTGTCTTGGATGCGGTAACACGGTAAGGATTAAACCATGCATGTAACTCCATCCCGCGCTTGTGAGTTTCCTGTATCATGAATTCAAGAGGATCCCAATATGGGGCAGGAGCCTTTGCTCCGGTGGTCAGATAACGGCTCCAGGGCTCAAGAGCGGAGGCGTAAAAAGCGTCAGCCTGCGGACGGACCTGAAAGAATACGGCGTTGACACCGGCCTTGCTAAGACGGTCAAGCTGTGAAATAAGGTAGGCCTTGTTCTCTTCAGTGGATCGCTTGAGATAACCGTCCTGAAATACTGTGTGCATCCAGGCTCCGCGCAACTCTCTTTCCGGTACTTGAGAAATTCCGGAAATATAAGATAAGAAAAGAGCAAGAGCAATGAGAATGGAGTTAAATTTTTTCATGGTGGAAATTATCCGGTCCCGGCATAAGGTACACCGGGACCGGAATAAATGTATTATGTGCCTTAACAGGCTTTATTTAAACAGGTACTGAGAAGATATGGACTGGTATGAGTGTACACGGCGGATTGTGTCAGCAAACAGGCGCGCAACAGAAAGAATGGTACACTTCTTACATTCCTTGTTGTAAGGGATGGAATTGGTGAATATCATTTCAGTTATAGAGCTGTTCTCAACGCGTTCAGTGGCGGGATCGCTCATAATGGCGTGTGATGCCAGGGCGCGTACGCTTTTAGCACCATTAGCTTTCATAAGGTCAGCAGCCTTGGTTATGGTACCGGCGGTGTCCACCATGTCATCTATGAGGATAACATTCTTGTCCTTTACCTCACCAATAACAGTCATGTTGGCTACAACGTTAGCTTTAGCACGCTGTTTGTGACACAGAACCAGAGGTACATCAAGATATTTGGCGTAGCTGTTGGCACGCTTGGCACCGCCCACGTCTGGAGTTGCAATCACCAGATCCTCAAGATTCAAAGACTGGATGTAAGGGATGAAGACAGATGATGCGTACAGGTGGTCAACAGGAATATTGAAAAAGCCCTGAATCTGGTCAGCATGCAGGTCCATGGTGATGACACGGTCAACACCGGCTGTGGTGAGCAGGTCAGAAACTAATTTTGCGGCAATGGAAACGCGGGGTTTATCCTTACGGTCCTGGCGCGCCCAACCGAAATATGGCATTACTGCAATAACTGATTTTGCAGATGCACGTTTTGCAGCATCAATCATCAGGAGGAGCTCCATGAGATTGTCAGAGTTAGGAAAGGTGGACTGTACAAGGTAAACCTCACAGCCGCGGATAGATTCTTCAAAACATACTTCAAACTCGCCGTCAGCAAAGTGTTCAATTTTCATCTTGCCGAGTTCTACGCCCAGTTCTTTGCAAATTTCCTTGGCCATATACTCAGACTTGGTGCCGGCAAAAATTTTGATAGGTGGAAGTGAAGTGTCCATTTTAATTAAAATATGATTGGTATAAAAGTGATTATTTCTTTTTTGAAGTTGATGCTTTTCTTCTGGGTGCCGGCTTAAGTTTCCATGCCACGGCACCATGTGCCGGGACGGTGGTATCAAAAGGTACATCAGGATTGAAAACAATATTCTTTTTTTCTCCGCTCAGTAACTCCACAGCCGAGTATTTTCCGGGAGCTATTTCAAGGACATTGAATGCGTGTTCCGGAATGTTGACGGAGGTATTGACGGGGGTATCATCAAAATTAGCTACTACCAGTATGGTCTCATTGTCAGCTTTTCTGAGAAATGAGTACTGTCTGTGCGGATTTAATGTGTGGTTAAGGTAATTCACATACATGAGGTCAAAGAATTTGCCCTCACGCAGTGCTTTCTCTTTGTTTGTTAATGTGAGAATCAGACGGTATGTGTCTTGTAGCTTCTTTGCGGCATATGGAATCTGTCCGTCAGCAGTTCCGTGATTGAGCCACTTGCGGATGGAGGGAACTGACCAGTAGTCAAAGATGGTGGTACGTCCGTCCGGGCCACTGAAGCCTTCAGCATCAGTACCTTTTTCACCTAATTCCTGTCCGGCATATATCATGGTTGCTCCAGTATTGAGGAAAGAGGCAACCACCATGGAGGCAATGGCGCGGTTAGGGTCTGATGCATACTGCGGAGATGCAAAGCGCTGCTCATCATGATTCTCAAGGAAATTAAGCATGTACGGGCCAATACCTTCCACTGTCTGCCAGCATGAAGTGAGGCGGGCAGCGGATATGTTATGACATTCTATGCCTCTGAGGGTATCGTAGAGGTTAACTTTATCGTACAGATAGTCAAAGCCGGCCTCTATATATGGTCTGTAAAGAGATACATCATAAATCTCCGCTATGAAGATAATATTGGGCCATTGCGATTTAATGTTCTTTATGGCCCAGCTCCAGAATTCCAGAGGCACCATATGCGCCATGTCACAGCGGAAGCCGTCTATACCTTTTGATGCCCAATATCTGAGGATGTGGAGCATCTTGAACCAGGTGTCAGGAATGGGATCAAAGTGACGTGAGCCATCACCATAATCCACACCGTAATTTAGTTTTACTGTCTCATACCAGTCATTGACGCTTGGAAAGGCAGTAAAGCAGTCATTGCCGGTGGCACGTGCCGGGAACTCAACATAAGCATCTTCCCCGCTTCCCAGATTCACTCCAACGGGAGAGAACTGCTGTCTGGGTATATAATAGAAGTTATTATAGGGGGCAAAGAACATATCGCTGTCATCGTGAGCCCCCAGGTCTTCTATGCCTGCCGGGCGCACGTCAGAGTGGTACTCGCGTGCCACATGGTTGGGTACAAAGTCAATTATGACCTTGAGTTTGGCCTTGTGGGTGCGTTTAACCAGATCTTCAAATTCCTTCATGCGGTCTGGCACGCTGACGGCTAGATCCGGGTCAATATCATAGTAATCAGTAATAGCATACGGACTGCCGGCTTTCCCTTTTACTATGTGCGGGTTATGACGGCGTATACCATAGCGGGTGTAGTCAGCGTCATGTGCATGCTCAATTACACCGGTGTACCATACATGTGTGGCACCAAGACGCCTGATTTCTCCTAAAATCGTAGGGTTAATATCATTCAGCTTTCCTGAACCATTCTGGAGAATGGAACCGTTGGGGACGGGATTCTCGTTATAGTTTGTAAACAGACGGGGGAGGAGCTGATAAATAACCGGGCGCACGTTCATATAGAGATTTTTTTAATATTCTTTATGGTGTCAATAGTGGGGCTTGTTTTCCACAGACCCGCATCCTTGAGTGCTTTTCTTGTATGAATGTAGCCGCTTACAAAGACTGGAGTAATGTTTTTGAGGTCAAAGACTTTGTAATGGGCAAGCTCAGGAGTTATAACTGAGACATCACATAACTGCATGTCATCATTCTGATTAGCCTTGAGCATGAGGTTATATGCTCTCATGGCCACGTCCATAAGTGAAGTGGGGTCAATCTCCGTTCCGGGATGGAGAGGACTTACGTTAATGCCTATCAGCAGGTCACACTTGTCTCTTATTATCCATGCGGGATGATTGCGTAACACGCCTCCGTCCACGTAATAAGAGCCTTCTATTTCCACCGGCTTAAAAATTATGGGGATGGAACATGATGCTATCATGCGCGGTCCTATCTCTCCTGTATGAAACTCCGCCGGGACACCGGTGGTCAAGTCAGTAACACCAATGTAAGTCTCCAGAGGCAAGTCCTCAAGGTTTTTATATTTCTTGCCTAAGTTCTTTACTATGAACTTTTTAAACTTGTCAGGTGAGAAGAGACCTCCTTTGCCTAATTTAAACTTGGCAAAGTCAGAGAATCCGGCGTTATAAAATAAGAGTGGAATATCCTTGGGTGACATGCCTGAGGCGTAAAGCACGGCAATAACGGAGCCGGCGCTTACTCCTGCCACGACATCCGGCTTAAGTCCGGCCTCCTCAATGGCCATCAAGGCTCCGGCATGCGCAAATCCGCGTGCACCGCCACCACTCATGGCCACTCCCACTCTTATACGCCTGCCGTTGCTGTCAGCTACACGGTCAGTGTTAACTTGCGGGTTCTCAGTCTTTTCATTCATATTTAAATGCGTTTTAAGGCAGGACCTATTGCTTGTGAGTGCAAATTTATGAAATAATACTGAAATATGGGAGAAAATTTGTAATTTTGCGCGGATTAATTTAAGCCGATAATATAGGCGGCTTCCTTTAACATTCATATCAATTTCAAAACAATGAACGAGTTAGCCCCCAAATACAATCCCTCAGAAGTAGAGGAAAAATGGTATGATTACTGGATGGAGCATAAGCTTTTCCGTTCAGTGCCGGACGCGCGTGAACCTTACACCATAGTGATACCGCCGCCAAATGTGACAGGCGTGCTTCATATGGGCCACATGCTGAATAATACTATCCAGGATATTCTTGTAAGACGTGCGCGCATGCAGGGCAAGAATGCACTGTGGGTTCCCGGAACAGATCATGCTTCAATCTCTACAGAGACTAAGGTGATTGCCAAGCTTGCTGCGGAAGGTATCAAGAAAACAGATATCTCACGAGAGGAATTTCTTAAGCATGCATGGGAGTGGACAAATAAGTACGGTGGCATCATCCTGAAGCAGTTGCGTAAACTGGGTGCGTCATGTGACTGGGACCGCACCGCCTTCACAATGGATGAACAGCGCAGCAAGAGTGTGATAAAGGTTTTCTGTGACCTCTATGACAAGGGGTTGATTTACCGTGGTCTCAGAATGGTTAACTGGGACCCCGAGAACCGTACGGCCATAAGTGATGATGAGGTAAATTATGTTCAGGAAAACTCAAAGCTTTATTATCTGAGATATTACCTGCCTGAAAGAAGTGTAGTTTCAGAAGAGGGCGAGGGACAGGTTATCCATAAAGATGCTGAGGGCCGTTATTACGCCGTTGTGGCCACAACGCGTCCTGAAACCATAATGGGTGACACAGCCATGTGTATTAATCCCAAGGATCCCAAAAACACTTGGCTTAAGGGTAAAACGGTAATTGTGCCGCTGGTTAACAGAGAGATTCCCGTGATTGAGGACCGATATGTGGAAACAGATTTCGGAACCGGTTGTCTTAAGGTCACCCCTGCCCATGATAAGAATGACTTCATGCTGGGAAAGAATCATAATCTTGAGACCATAGATATCTTTAATGAGGACGGAACTGTATCAGACAATTCTCCCTTGTATAAAGGGATGGACCGCTTTGAGGTTCGCAAAAAGATTTCAGAGGACCTAACAGCTGCCGGATTAATGGAGAAGGTGGAGGATTATGTGAATAATGTAGGTCTTTCTGAACGTACCAAGGTGCCCATTGAGCCGCGTCTTTCTCTGCAGTGGTTTGTGGACATGAAGCACATGGCAGGTATCTCTCTTTCTCCGGTGATGGATGATATAATCCGTTTTGTGCCTGAGAAGTATAAGAATACTTACCGCATATGGCTTGAGAATATCCAGGACTGGTGTATCAGCCGTCAGCTCTGGTGGGGACACCGTATTCCGGCATATTATTATGAGGATAAAAACGGGGAGCAGCGTATTGCAGTTGCGCCTACAGCTGAGGAGGCTCTGGAACGGGCACGAAAGGAAAGTGATAATCCGGCTCTTACAAAGGAAGATCTGCGTCAGGACCCGGACGCGCTGGATACCTGGTTCAGCTCATGGCTGTGGCCCATTACACTGTTTGACGGTATAAATAATCCGGGTAATGAGGAAATAAAGTATTATTATCCCACTGCCACGCTTGTGACAGCCCCTGACATTATTTTCTTCTGGGTTGCGCGCATGATAATGGCGGGCTATGAGTTTATGGGTGAGAGGCCTTTTGACAATGTATATTTCACCGGTATAGTGCGTGATAATCTGGGTCGTAAAATGTCCAAGATGCTTGGAAATTCACCGGACCCTCTGGACTTGATTGCCACATACGGCGCAGATGCTGTACGTATGGGTCTGATGCTTGCCGCTCCGGCCGGAAGTGACATAATGTATGATGACAAGCTGGTGGAGCAGGGACGCAATTTCTGTAATAAGATATGGAACTCGTTCCGTCTGGTAAAGGGCTGGCAAGTTGACAGCAAAGCAGAGCAGCCGGAGGTGTCAGCACTGGCTGCGCGCTGGTTTGAGCATAAGCTGTCTGCCGCTACCGCAGAGATTAATGACTTGTTCAGCAAGTTCCGCTTAAATGAGGCTCTTATGACGGTTTACCGTCTGTTTACAGACGATTTCTCCGCGTGGTATCTTGAAATGGTTAAACCGGGCTATCAGATGCCGGTGGATGCAAAGACATATGAACGCACTCTGAAACTGTTTGATGCGCTTTTGCGTCTGCTGCACCCATTCATGCCCTTTATTACAGAAGAGCTGTGGCAGCATCTTACTGAGCGCCGTGAAGGCGAATCTATAATGTATGCCGCCATGCCGGTATCCTCTGAGGTTGACACTCAGTTGCTGGAAACCGTGGAGCAGGCTAAGGAAGTTATAGCCGGAATCCGTGGTGTAAGGGCCAGGAAGAATATTGCCCCCAAGGAAGTGCTGACACTTAATGTAGTGGGTACTCATCCGGTAGAGACTCTGTCAATGCTCAAGAAGCTTGCTAATCTGGATGCGGTAAATGAGAATTGCGAGTCTGATGCTGCGGCAGCCTCTTTCCTTGTGGGTGTGACTGAGTATAATGTTCCTCTGGCCAATGCAATTGATGTTGAGGCTGAACGTGCACGTATAAACAAGGAAATAGACCACCTGAAAGGATTCAAGGCTTCTGTGCTTAAAAAGCTTTCTAATGAGCGTTTTGTTAATAATGCTCCTGAGGCTGTGGTGGCTCTTGAAAGACAGAAGTTATCTGATGCTGATTCTAAGCTGGCTTCACTGGAAGCTTCACTGAAGGCACTTTCATAGGCTATAGCCCTTTTTTTGAGGAAAGCCTTACATCTGTATAATAAAGACAGATACTTTTATAATATAACCGTGGCCGCTGACTTCTTACTGTTTGTCAGCGGCCACGGCTATTTCTACGTTAAGTGAACGTTACTCTTAGAACAGAGGGAATGTGTTGGGGTTGTCCACAAATTTCTGCTGAAACTGTTCAGGGGTCATGGTAAGTATGAGTATACCCTGAATGAAAGTCACAACAGACCATAGGCCGCAGGTTACAATACTCAGGAGAATACAGAGTATACCGGCAACGCCTTTATTCAGATAGAAGTACTGAATTCCTATACCGCCCAGAAGCAAGGCCAGAATCCCCGCAGTATTCTTGTCTTTCATGCCGGGATTATAGCTACCATTGTTATATGCCGGAGTGCCGCTTCCGGGTGCAACGGGGCCTCCTGATTCTCTGATGAAGTCCATAAGTTCAGGAATCTTGAATGCCTCAACCCAGCCGGGAAGACCTTCGTGCCAAACTTTAGACTGAGGATTGAGCCCATAGCTGAGTAACTGTTCCTTACTGATTGGGCCAATCTGCTGGCCGGAATAGATGATATACCATTCTGTCATAATTGAAAGGATTTAAGGGGTTATATCTGTGTTTAATCTTCTACAAGAGAAATGGGTTGATAATTTATTGAATCTGCGTTTATTACGTTTGTGTCAATTTTATTAACTGCACCTTTATCTGGTTTGCAGTCATGCAGAGACATCATGAGGCCTATTACAGCGGTCAGAAGGCATAGGTAAACGGTAAGCCGCCCTGTTATGAGTTTGTCTGTACGTGCCATTTTAGTTTGCAAAATCAACAGAGACGCCAATCTGCAGCCGCCTTGGATTAAGAGGATAGTCAACTACTGAGAAGTAATTATTTCCGGTAAGCCCCTGGTTTACGTGTGACAGCATGACATAGAAACGCGCTTTGCTGAGTTTCATATTGGCATAAACGTTCATGAACGGGTAGTTACCAAGTTTAACATCATGCTGGGTGGCAAAACTGGCTGTGGCCGGCTGGTATTTGGGGGCATAATACTTAGTGTAATAGTCACAGTCAATACCAAACTGAACAAAGAGTGTTGCAACGCGGAACTTAAGATACAGATTAGAGTAAATGGCAAGGGCGGGTAGGGGCAGGATATCCTGATTAGTGGATGCCTGATATGTTACGCGGTTATCCCAATGCAGTATGCCGGCCTTAAGATTCTGAAATGCGCTTAGCGTAAGAACCTGAACATTTCCGTTATACTGCGCAGGGAGGAATGAACTGTTAAAATAAGTGAGATTCTGAATGTTTTCCACGCGAGCGTTAAGGACGGTCCCTGAGCGAGGATAGGCTACAGATCCACCAACATGATATCGCCTGGTCATGTTGAAGTCGTTATCCCAGATGAAGTGATTGGAAATGTATTTTCTCAGAAGATATGGAACGCGGGTATTATCAAATCCGCCATGGACCTGCACATAAAGGCTGTCATTTTCTCTGCGCATGGGTACCTGCACATCCACGTTGCCGTTAAGGTTAACTTCTCCGGCAGCCTCACCAAGAATACCAAACTGTGCGGTTGCGGCATAATGGAGCAGGGAGCCGTGTTGCTTGGTAAGCTGGCCTCCCACGCGCAGAAGGTTCTGCGTAGTCTTATGGCTGATGGAATTATCTGCCACCGGAAATGGGTCTAATTCCCAGTCTGGACTGAAGCGGTCAAGTGTATCAGCGGTCTGTGTGTAGCGCCTGATTTCGTGAGTGACATATCCGGCAAGACCGAATTTGGCATAGCGGTTGAAGCCCTCCAGAAGTGAAATACCCACTGTGTTCCGCACACTCCAGTATCTGGTTTTGTCATTAGTGCCTTCAGGATTAAGATAAGTGTGTTCAAAGAACTTTGATGCCTCTGTCACATTATCATCCCTGAAGTTATGACGCCCACGATTATATTCCATGGTCCAGATAACAGATGTTACCGGGATGTATGTGCGATAGATGACGCTGTCACGCGGAATCTCAAATCCGTTCTCATCTAACTCAGGCCGGCCTTTAGGAGCACCAACAGAATCTGTATGCCAGTATCCTATTTTGTACCTGTGGTTCATGTAAAACTGAGTTCCGGTGACACGGGTGTGAGCGGCGTTAAGATTAGTGGGTATGGATTTAGGATTTACCTTGGTAACACCACCCTGGACTTCTGCGGGGTCTGTGATATAACGGATGTCTGTTATACCGCCATTTTCTTTGTTAAGGGAATTATAATGCGTGAAGTATCCCTGAAACTCATACCTGTCCCCAATGTATGAGCCAGAGGCGCCCCATATGAGATTTTTATCAGCCTGATTATTATAACAGCCTTTGGAATAAATATAATCCAGGAGGGCACCGACCTGGGCTTTCTTGTTTATATTCCCTGAAAAAATGGCGTTAAGACGTTCCTGGGCGTTATCGCGACCTCCGGCAGTATTATAAGACAGCAGCGTCATGGGGCGTCTGCTGTTATAAAACCGCGCGGTCATCTCAGAAGGCAGCCAGGGGTAGAGAGCATCTCTGAAGAAAAAGTCAGATGGCTCCGGCCTCTTATAATGTATCATATTGAGACCTTCCGCGCCGTAGTTACCCGTTGTGGCATATGCGTCACTAATATCAGATGGTACAAAGCGCTGAGC
This sequence comes from uncultured Porphyromonadaceae bacterium, assembly GCA_947175205.1. Taxonomy (GTDB): domain Bacteria; phylum Bacteroidota; class Bacteroidia; order Bacteroidales; family Muribaculaceae; genus CAG-873. The sequence goes on from CAMWLS010000001.1 coordinate 54,678, forward strand.
ATAGTTCTCATACATTGTATCCACCACGGCTTCTTCCCGCAAGCCCAAAGGCGGTATGAGCTTCCATGCCACGGGCGGCGGAAACTCTATGGGCTTCTGCGCTGATTTGGCGCCGCTATGCGTGCTCTGCGCGGCAGCTGATGCCACGCAGCAGAGAGAGAATAGCAGTATTAGAGACCCCTTATTCATTAGAGTATGATTCAAACCCTTTAAATCCTGCATTGTTAAGGAAGTCTGCAAACGCAACTGAGAACGGGTCAGAGGTCTTACCCGGATAGCGGATATCAGTAAACACCTGAGCCAGAGTTTCCTTGTTATTATCTTTTATAAACTGCTGTGAGTCAGGTCTGCTTTCCTTTTCCTTGTACAGAGCACAGATTTCTGAATCAGTATAATGACGGTATGAGGAATGATGCACAACGGCTTCTGCCGGGAGCCTTCCGGCATCAGTCTGTGTCAGCTCAGCCGGATAACCTACGGTTACTGTGAGTACGGGAATCACGCCTTCCGGAAGATTAAGGCTCTTTGCAATAGGGGCTGCGTTATATGTGGTGGTGCCAAGATAGCAGGTTCCTAATCCGTTAAGTTCAGCCAATGTGCAGAATTGCTGGGCAAATATTGTGGCGTCAAAGAATGAGGCCAGCAGGCTCTGTAAATTCCTGAAGTCCGGTTTAGCGTTACTGACAGCACACCAGCGTTCAAATCTGTATACATCTGCGCAGAAAGTAATTACAGCCTGAGCAGTGTGCAGACATGGCTGATTGAAATGGTAAGGAGCTAAAAGTTCAATCTCATTACGCTCACGGGTCACAACGGCGGTACAAAGCTGCATATTCCCTGTGGTGGGAGCATGAGAGGCCGCCTTAAGGAGTGAGTCAAGGTCAGCCGTGCTGAGAGTGCGGTCTGAATATGAACGCACTGTGGTACGCTGTGAAAAGAGATCCAGGTATTTCATAACTGACATATTTAGGGGTCAAAGATAAGAATTTTATCTCAGAAATGTGTGAACGTGGATTTAATTTTAGAGTATGATGCAGCTTTTAGAGATTTAATTTTGTGAGAAAGATAAAAAACAGTAATTTCGCAAATATTAAACAGTAAGCAGTTATGATAATAATAGGCATAGCCGGTGGTACCGGTTCAGGAAAGACCACAGTGGTCAATAAGATAATAAACAGCCTTCCTGCCGGTGAGGTGGCTGTACTTCCGCAGGACTCATATTATAAGGACTCAAGTCATGTACCGGTGGAGGAGAGGTCAAAAATTAACTTTGATGAACCTGATGCCATAGAATGGCCGTTGCTGGTAAAACATCTTAAGGCTCTTAAGGCCGGACAGAGCATAGAAATGCCCACATATTCATACCTGACATGCACCAGACAGCCTGAGACAGTACACGTTGAGCCACGTGATGTGGTAATTGTGGAAGGTATTCTGGTCCTGAATGATGCTGTACTGAGGAATATGATGGATGTGCGTGTTTTTGTTGATGCGGATGCGGATGACCGTCTTATCCGTGTGATTGCGCGTGACTGCATAGAAAGAGGGCGTACCCCCCAGATGGTCATAGACCGTTATGAAGGTGTGCTGAAGCCCATGCACTGTCAGTATATAGAACCGTCTAAGAGATTTGCAGATCTGATAGTTCCCCAGGGTGGCAGCAATACTGTGGCCATAGGATTACTAACTGACTATATTGAAAGCCGTCTTCGCCGTGGAAAATGAAATAGTCAAGGATCTGGACCGGACTCTTGAGCAAATGCATAATCAGGAGGTACAGGCTGAAATAAGGGAGAACGTATCGGAAGATTGTCCTGAAGAAAATCCCGTGCCGGAGGAAACAGTACTGCGCACAGATAATCTTGTGAAGAAGTACGGCTCCCGTACGGTGGTAAATCATGTGAGCATAGATGTTAAACAGGGAGAGATTGTAGGACTTCTCGGGCCCAACGGTGCGGGAAAGACAACAACATTCTATATGACCACGGGGCTTGTACAACCCAATGAGGGGCGTATTTTTTTGAACGACCTTGACATTACACGTTTCCCTGTGTATAAACGCGCACAGAACGGTATAGGATATCTTGCACAGGAGCCGTCTGTATTCCGCAAATTGAGCGTGGAAGACAACATCCGTGCCGTGCTCCAGATGACTAATAAACCTAAGGAGTATCAGAAAGAGAAACTGGAGAGTCTGATAAGCGAATTCCGCCTGCAGAAGGTCCGTAAGAATCTGGGTGACCGTCTTTCAGGTGGTGAACGCCGCCGTACGGAAATAGCCCGCTGTCTGGCTATTGATCCCAAGTTCATAATGCTGGATGAACCTTTTGCCGGTGTTGACCCTATTGCAGTGGAAGACATTCAGGAGATTGTTTATCGTCTTAAAGAGAAGAATATAGGTATCCTTATTACTGACCACAATGCGCCGGAGACCTTAAGTATCACAGACAGAGCTTACCTGCTGTTTGAAGGAAGAATTCTTTTCCAGGGAACATCAGAGGAGCTTGCTGGGAATCCTGTGGTACGTGAGAAATATCTTGGTCGCGGATTTATCTTCCGCCGAAAACAATTCAACTGAGGTAGCGGACTTAATAATTAAGTACGTTAAGGTAACGTTTTTGTAATAAGGAATTATATAAGTATATAAAAAATAAGACCGGGGTCAGAGCCTCGGTCTTATTTTTTACCTATCACGTACTTTATTCTGCGTAAAGAAGAGCTGTACCGTTGGCGGGAAGTTTACCGGTCAGCTGACCTTTCTTAACCTTGAATTCAGCACCGCTTACACCGTCTGTATATGTTCCGTCCGGAAGTGTGGTTTCTACTTTTACTTTAGCAGGCTTGGTGCTGAAGTTAACCAGTGCAGCGCCCTTGTCACCGCGGGCAACTTCCATAACAGCGCCATCAGCACTTGTAAAAAGTTTTTCGGGCTCTCCGCTCATTGCGGCACGGAACTTATTGGCAGCCACAACTTCCGGATGGCGGAATTCATCATTCCCGCGTTCGCCAATGCGGTTGTTGCCCCAGTAGTTTTCACGGGTGCTTCCGGCAGGGCGACTGTAGAACAGCGGAGTTCCATACTGGCGCGCAGTCAGGAATACCCATCCTGAACGGATCTGGTCATCGGTAAGGTGCGCACTTTCGTGGGCGTTACAGTATGTGTCGTGGCTTTCTACCCAGGTGATGAGCTTGTTGGGAGCTACGGGGTGATGCCAGTCAGCAAGATCAGTGGTGCCAATATTGCCACGGTCAATAACCTCACGGAGCACGTGCCCGTAACCACTGGCTGTCTGGTCCATATATTCGGCATACTCGGTTTCTTTAGTGTTACGGTCCTGAAGTACCTCTCCATAAATATATACGCTGTCAGGCATGAGCAGAGAAAGACCGTAAACGCCCTCACGTCCTGTGGCTATGTCCCAGAAGTTATTACGCTCTGATTTAGGGTCCAGAGGATCACTGGGCAGGCCTATGTGCTTGGCAGTGTCATAACGGAAGCCACGAGCTCCAAGATTAATGAGGTCATTAACATACTGGAGGTAATAATACTGGAAGTCAGGATTCTCCGTGTTGACATCTTTAAGACCTCCCATCTCACCTGTAGTACACTGCAGACGGTCATTATAATCCACAATGGGTGTAAAGCCGGCAGCATGATAAAGATTCTCATGTCCTCCAACGGCATTGTTCAGGCCCGGAAGCACAGCGCTGTCATCTATGGCAGTGTGGTTAGGCAGAACATCTACAATTACATTCACGCCGTAAATGCGGGCGCTGTCACACATGTTTTTGAAAGCTGCGCGGTCACCTAACATGTAGTTACCTATGGTCCAGTCTGTGGGCTGGTAATAGTAATACCATTTGCCGGTGATGCTGTCTCCGGGCTCACTCCACAGTGCCGGGCCGGGCTCACCTTCATAACAGGCCTGAGCAGGAGATGTCTGTACATATTTGTAACCGGCCTCTGCAATATCTTTCATATTCTTGGCTATGGTATCAAAAGACCACGTCCAAGCATGGAGAATTACATTGTCATCGCTTGCTGCGGAATGCATCTTAACCGCTGATGCCGGAAAGAATGTGCCTGCTATAGCGGCAACGAGAATAGTTCTGGTAAATTTCATATCTGTTTTTATGGTATGATTTAGTTATGTTTTAATAATGTAAATATATGAATAAACCGGGTGACAAAGAAATGGTTTAATTTAATTTAACTAATTAACTTCCATAATAATATGCGGACTCTGTCAATACAGAAACATAAAAGATAAAAGCCCGACATTCCTATTATCACTGCCACGCTGAACTGCCATAAATCAAGTATCTGCCATCCCTTTATTACATAACCCTTAAATACTTGCCACACAAGCGGGTTTTTGTGAACGAGATATACTGCAAAGGCTGATGTGGCAAGGGCGTTAACGGTAGCGCTATGCAGTCTTATTCCCCTGAAAAACAGGAAAAGAGCAATGGAAGCAGAAAGTACCGCGGGCGAGTTATAGGCATAGGCCTTTGTAAAGGGCATGTAAAGTGCAGTAACCCCAATTAGCGCAACTGAGATGAGATAAATGACTGAGGCGTAAACAGTAATCTTTTTCCCCGTTGTGGCCTGAATTGGAATATATAAACATATCACACGGCCTATAAGGTAAACCATAACCAGCTGCATGATGGTATAACCTGTGGGATTGAATTTTCCTCCCCAATACCATCCTGACCATAGATTGAAGAGCACAAGGATGCTTACGCAAACCGTAAGCCGGGAGCGCTTCATATCATTGCATCCGGCATTTAGGAATGGGGCAAGCAGACACAATGTAAAATATGCCGGCACGTACCATAAATCATTCCTGGACAGTACCAGAATTTGATTCAAGAGTCCATTCCAGGAAAAGGTGACATGTGGAAGAAACCCCGTGTGCAGTAATGCCACGCTGTATATTAACAGAGAATAAAATAGGCACTGGAAAAGAAAGCCTGAAATGCTTTTAAATTTGAGTCTGATGCCATAGTAACCTGAGAGGAGAGTGAAACAGTTTACACCCACTATTGTAAATGCCTCAACCCACAGGCGCCATGCACCTGAGGTTGTAATCCGGCTGAATGATGAAACGGATGGCAGTCCCAGAGAAGCACCATCAATATGTACAGCAAGTACCATGAGCATGCTGACAATTCTGAGCAGTTCCATGTTTGACTGCCTCTGAGTCTTTGAGGTCATTTCTTCCGGTATTTCTTCATTAATGAAAGATGCTTGTTCATAAGGGCATCCTCACCCAGCTCTTTGTAAATATCTGCCAGACCACTGTGGACTTGCCAGCTCTCCGGATTACGAGCAAGCGCCTGTTCAAGAGCATCCAGTGCAACGCCAAGATCGCCGGATGAGAGAGCCCGAAGACCCATTTCCATCAGAGGACGGGCATCATCCGGGGCCAGTGTAGATGCCTTAAAGAGTGCTTCCATGGCAGCGTCATAATCACTCATGGCCGCCAGTATGAGTCCTTTCCCGAGCCAAGCTTCCGGATGATTTTGATATAGTGTGATGGCTCTGTCATAAGCAGCCAAGGCAACCGTGCAGTCATCTGAGCAGTCATCAGCCAGACGGGTCTGCTCATCTGCAAGCTGTCTGAAAACAGAGTCATCCGTTTCAATACGGCTATTTAGATTCTTAATTTCCTGTTGCTGATGGATGAGCTCGCGCAGTTTCAACTTTACCAGTCTTGCAATATTGGGCTTGGACAAGTCATTTCTGTCAGCTATGGCTTCAAAGAAACTGTCCAGAGCTGTCTCAAATTCACTTTCATTAAAGGCCTGTGCGGCTCTGGCGTAGCATGCATCGGCATGAGCACGAGCAAGCGCCTGTTCAAGAGCCTTGTGGTCATTGAACGTTTTGCTGAACTGGGTAATATATCTGTTTACAAAGATATCGCGTCTGTTTAGCGGCTTACTGAGTGTTATACCCTCAAGTCCTGTGCAACGGCTCAGAGCCACATAACTCTGGCCACCTGAAAAAGCACCGTTTCCCATATCAATATGGATACGGTTAAAAGTCAGTCCCTGACTTTTATGGATGGTAAGAGCCCACGCAAGTTTGAGCGGGAGCTGCAGGAAACTGCCAAGGACTTCTTCTTCCACGCTCTTGGTTTTCTCATTATACGTGTACTTGATATTATCCCAGCTGTAAGGTTCAACATCAAAACGCTCTCCTGTCTCAATCTCCACTGTGACTCTGTTCTCATCTATATTTCTAATGATTCCTAAAGTACCGTTCACCCATCTGCGCTCAAGATCATTACGCACAAAGACTATCTGTGCTCCCACTTTCAGATGCAGCTCCTGGTCAGTGGGAAAGGACTGCGGTGGGAAATTACCACTTATCTGAGCAGTGAAGATAATTTCAGGAGTGGTTAGCAGCCGCAGATGAGAGTCATTTATAAGGTCCACCGTATCACGTCTGGTGGCTATAGTCATGGTGAACGCACCGGAGTCTGAAGCATCCTGCTCATTTATGCCTTTATCTGCTGTTACTCTGGAATTTATAGCGGCTAAATCTGAGTCCAGCGGTGTATTGGCCCTTATGCGGTCCAGAATATTTATGAAGTACTCATCTTTCTGACGATATACCTTGTTAAGCTCTATGGAGACAGGTGCTAATTCAGAAAATACATTAGCGCAAAAGAAGAAATTTGCATAATAACAGCGGCTTAGCAACTCTTTGGCATCAGCTTTTACAACCGGCTCAAGCTGAAAAATATCTCCCACAAACAACATTTGTTTCCCGCCAAAGGGCTGTCTGAAATTACGAGTTACGGTGCGCAGAATCTTATCAATGAAGTCAATGATATCAGCGCGCACCATGGAAATTTCATCAATTATGAATAAGTCAATCTCCCTGATCAGTTTAATGAGCCGGGATGAATATTTGAGACGTGCCAGCAAACGGGTCCGGTGGAAATTGGGGTCATCAGGCAGCAAAGGCTGCAAGGGTATTTTGAAGAAAGAATGAAGAGTCTGTCCCCCCACATTCACTGCCGCAATTCCGGTGGGAGCAAGGATTACATGTTTCTTTGCTGTATGTGAAGCGATATAGCGCAGGAAAGTCGATTTCCCTGTGCCTGCGCGGCCGGTTAGGAAAATCGACTGATTAGTGTGGCATATCAGCCGCCATGCGTTCTGAAACTCCTGGTTATTTAAGTCCGGTTCCGGGAGATGAGTCTCAGAACCGGACTCGGAATCATTTTTCTTTTCTTTCAAAATACTGTTGTCTTAGAAACGGAAGCCGGTGGAAATTACTATGGATTTCTGAGAGAGCTTCACATCAGCTCCGGGTGTAACATAACCTGAGTAATCAGTGTATGCTTTATACTGACTCTTGCGGTCAGTGTGAACATAAGCGGCATCAATATACCATAACTGATAACGATAGCCGAGGCCCACTGAGAAGCTCTGCGAATCGCGGTTTAATGAATAGCTCAGGTCTGTACCGCTGGTAAGAACTTCATATTTACCGTCCAGAGCTTCAGATTTTGTGTCAGAACTTTTATAGCTATATCCTGCACGTATGCTGAACTGGGGAGTTACACGGTATTCAGCGCCAATGCGGAAAATATTTGAAGCCTGGTAATAATCCTTTATGCAGTTGTTCACTTCAGTTGCGCTCTGATAGCCGCTCCAGCCGGAAGCATAACTTGTTGTCATATCACCATATGCCACGCGTTCATAGTCAGCGCTCAATATAGCATTGGTACCTACCACTCCCGCGACGCCAACCATGAAACGCCAGGGTGCGTTAAGGCGTGAATTAAAGTATGCCTCATCAGTGTCTTCGTTCCCATGAAGTTGTCTGTCAGAAGCAGGGTTATAATAGCTGTAAGAAGTAGATGCAATAAAATTATGAGACAGAGTGTACCAGGTAGGGGTGTGAATGGCAAAGCCTAATCTGAGCTCGTTTATTGGTTTTACGATAACGCCGAACTTCAGGTTCCAGCCTGTTCCGCTGACATACTGGTCATTGTAAAGGTCAAAGCCTGCGTTACCTGTAGTGATGCCTCCGGTAGCAGTATTATAAATGGTGCCGTTTTCAATGCTTTCACTGTAATATGAGTTGCGTGAATATGATAGATCAGTGATTCCCACGCCTAAACCCCAATATACAACGTCCTGTACATTACCACCGAAATCAATGTTATATTCATCCACATAACCACTTTCTTTGGTAACGTAATCAGCATCAGCGAGCGCACTTGAAGGCTGAAGACCCACGTATTGTCCCGGTCTGGTGCCGTTTATCATATATGAATTATAAGCAAGGATACTAAGCCAGTCATTATTGGAATCCAGATACGGATTATAACCGGTGGAGAAGTCAAGGTCAGATGAAGACACACCGTCAGTAAAGCCTGCAATGTAGTTAGTCATGGAAGTGGGCGTTCCCAACTGATAACCTGAGGATATACGGTTGAAACTTGCCTTACGTCCATAGCTGACACCCCAGTTGAAGGTTCTTAGCGAGCCGGTGGTGCGTATGGAACCTACGTATGCCACATTATTACATGACACTTTGGTATTCTTCCAGTCACGTGAATAATTAGGCGCGGTAGAGTTAAAGGTGTTGATGGCAATATCCATTGTAGCACCAATGTCACTGCGGTTATAAACGCCTATACCGGCGGGATTCTGTCCAAGGACAGAGAGGTCGCCACCTAAAGCGGTAAACGCTCCACCCATGGCCATAAAGCGGGCGGTACCTAAATTTTCAGACTGTGAAAGTGTGGCCGCAAGAGTAGGGGCCTGAGCCAATGCCGCTGCTGGTAATGCTGCTAATGCTGCAGCGGCCAGTTTTCTTAGCTTCATATATAAAAGTTAATTACGGTTATTCAGATTTAAATTATCTTCTGCCGCGGCCGCCTCCTGAGGAGCCGCCGCCACGTGTGCCACCCATGCCACCTCCATAAGACCCTCCGCGTGAGCCTGTGCTGAAGCTGCTTCCACGGCTGGTTGAACCTGAGCGGTTACTGTTATTGTTATAGTTGTTTGTACGGTTGCTGGTGGTGTTTTTAGTTGTGGTTGAAGTGTTAGAACTGTTTACGGAATTACGGCCGCGTGTGTTCAGACTGGGTGATGCATTTACAGTACCGGACACAGATGACGCAGAAGGTGTAAAACCGGTATTCACAGTTGCAGAAGGTGTCTGATTCAGGACGCCCTTATTACCTGAGTTTCCGGGACGTGTGGCAGTGGCTGTCCCGGAACTGCCGGGTCGAGTGGTTGAGCCGGAAGCGGAGGGTGTGTAATACTGACGGTTACCGGAATTATATGTGGGGCGTCCCATATTACCCGGGCGTGTATTTGTGCCGGTACCAATACTGTGTGCCACATTTGACCCACCCACCGGTCTGTGCAGTGATGATGCACCCGGGCGTGAAACAGGACGCCAGTTATAAGCGGGAGCCCATGTGTATCCCCATCCGGGACCCCAGCTCCATGACGGATAGTACCCCCAGTAAGGATTGTAGTAGCCGTAATAGTTCCAAGAGGGACCCCAGTACCAGTTATTCCAATACCAATTGTTCCAGTACCAGTTATTCCAACCCCAGTTCCATCCATAGTTATATGTGCAGGGATAGAGGAAAGGGTCATTGTTAACATATATATTCACAGTGGGAGAAGGCTGTGAACTGTAATACATCTTCACCAGCTCCTCATCATTACTTCCGGTTACAACATCAGGGTTGTGAAATTTCTCAAGGCGCTGGGTGTACTGAAAGTTATCATAGCCTCCCAGTGAATCAGTATAAGCAGTCTGCTGGTCTTCTACCAGAAATGAGCCGTGACGGTTATACGCATCCACATCAAAGGAAGATGAGCCGTAACCGCCGTAATAACTATTATAGTCAGCATCATCAGCAGTGTCATAAATAACATTACTTTCAGACGTTACGGTTTTAGTTGTTTTCTGAGTATTGCTCTTATTTGTTTTCTTAGCAGGAGTGCCGTAGATGTCATCGTCGTAGTAACTCTGAGCTGACACTTGAGTGACTGTCAGCAGCCCGATTGCCGTCAGTGCCATCGGGAGAAATCTTATCATGGCGTTTGCTTTCATGTGAGTTATCTTATAAAGTCAGTGAATCTTTTTCTCTTTAGACGCATTATGAAGCGGATAGTTTAGCCAAAGTTACACATTTTATTATAAAAATAGGCCATTATTCAGAAATAATTATGCTGTGATATATAATATCAGGACGCTGTGCCTGAGAAAACCCCGGTACAGCGTCCCGTTTAGCTTATATTACAGCTAAAGATTATTCATTATACTCTTTAACCGGTTTCATTTCAAGTCCGGCAATGGCCACTGTGAAACCCCAGTAAATGAAAGCTATTGCTGTAAGGAATGATACCATGAATGTATCAGACATGTAAGTTCCTTCAAGGAACAGATAACCGATGATACAGAGGAGGATACCGTTTATAAGCTGCAGCCACCAGCGCTTGCCGCCACGTCCTGAACAGGCACCTGCAAGGGCCTCAACACCCCAGAAGAAGAAGAGGAATGAGAGGAATACGGGGAATACAGCTTCAGAAAGGATGATGCTTCTTACAAGGGTAAAACCAATAAAGATATCTATCACACCTCCTGCAAGCCACCATCCCCAGCCGCGAGGACGGTTTTCTCCTGCTGATACGCATAGCTGCACAATACCTGCAAGAATCAGTAGCCAGCCAAATATCTGTGATGCAATAGCATATCCTGCTGCAGGCCAGAACCAATATGCAAAGCCTCCTATTACCAAGGCAACGCCTACTATCAATACAAGCCACCAAAGACGGGACTGTCCAAGATAAGATTTCGTTGAGTTTCTCATAACTGTATGTGTTGAATGTTATTAATGTAATTTTCTGAAATATTTAACAGCTGTTAAGCCGCTTCTGTTAATATAACACTTGGCGAAATGAGTTTGTTGAACTGATATAAATAATTAATTTTGCATTAAATTAAAGATGACACATGGAAGATTCCATAAAGCGTTTCAGAAGAAAGAAGACATCAGCCCGCTCCCGGGAAAATCATAAGGTAACCGCTGCGGTACTTGAGGAAAAGATAGGTTTCACAAGCATCAGGGAGGATCTTAAGGAATTGTGCCTGACTCCCCTTGGGGTTACGTGCGTGGAAGAAATGGGTTTCATGAAAGAACCTAATTCTGTGTCACTTCACATACATTCAGTATCAGAGATGATTACAGCCATGGAAACTGATGACGGTTTCCCCATTGGTGGTATCGCGGACTTGACCTCTGAAGTAAGACGTATACGTCCGGAAGGGACCATGCTTTCAGCTAAAGAGTTTTCTGACCTGAGGTTATGTCTGAAAGCCATGGCACGTATGTCACAGTGTATAAACGCGGTTCAGAACGGTTCTGATAACAAGCCCATGTATCCTGCCCTACATCACATTGCCGGTGGTATGACGGCGTTCCCTTCTCTTGTAAACGGAATTGACAGGATTATTGACCACAACGGCCAAGTACTGGATAATGCATCGCCGGAACTGTCTGAGATACGGGCAAGACTAACCTCAATGCAGGGTACCATCTCACGGGCCATGCGTAAGGCCTTAAATAACGCAGCCAAGGAGGGTATAATTGAGCCTGAAACAACGGTGGCCATCAGAGACGGACGTCCTGTCATTCCAGTAGTGGCAATGCACAAACGCAAAATAAGCGGCATAGTACATGATATGTCCGCCACCGGAAAGACGGTTTTTATTGAGCCGGCAGAGGTGGTGGAAGCCGGTAATAGGTTAAGGGAACTTGAGGCTGAGGAACGTAATGAGATAGCGCGTATATTAACTGCGCTTACAGCCTTACTGAGACCATTTACTGAGCAATTGCTGGATGCCTTTGTCCTGATAGGAAAAGTTGATTTCATATATGCCAAAGCTACTTATGCCCGTGAAAACAGCTGTCAGCTGCCGCGCATGTCCCGCTTCCCGGCACTTGAAATATATGGCGCGCGCCATCCGGTACTGGCTCAGTCACTGGAAGAAAAGGGAAGAGAAATCATACCCCTTAATTTAAAACTGGACAGTGAAAACAGAATTCTTATTGTTTCCGGTCCAAATGCCGGCGGTAAATCTGTGGTGTTAAAAACTGTAGCAGTAAATCAGTACATGGTGCAGTGCGGAATGCTGCCATGCCTGTATTCAAACTCACGAATGGGAATCTTTGGCAGCATCTTTATAGAGATAGGTGATGACCAGTCTATAGAAGATGATTTGTCAACATATTCATCTTTCTTGCAGAATATAAAGCGTCTTCTGATTACAGGGACTTCAAACACACTTTTTCTTATAGATGAGCTGGGAGCCGGTACTGAGCCGTCAATAGGCGGTGCCATGGGTCAGGCTATTCTTGAAAATCTCAATGAAAGGAAAATGTGGGGTGTTGTGACCACGCACTTCCGGAATCTAATTGCACTTGCAGATGAGACTTCCGGAATGATTAACGGCTCAATGCTTTATGACCGTGCGGCTATGCAGCCCTTGTTTCAACTTTCAGTGGGACATCCGGGCAGTTCATTTGCAATGGAGATTGCCAGACGCACCGGTATACCAGAAGCTATTATAAACAGGGCCGGAGAGATTGTGGGCGACGACTATGTGAATGCAGACCGTTTCCTTCTGGATATTAATCGTGACAAGAAATATTATGAGAACAAGCGCAGGGAAATCAGGCAGAAGGAAAAACAACTTGATACAATTATAGAGCAGTACTCTGACCGCGTGGAAACGCTTCGCAATGAAAGGAAAGCCATAATAAAAGAAGCTAAAGAAGAGGCTTCACGCATAATAACGGGAAGTAACGCTGCCATAGAGCGCACTATCCGTGAAATAAAAGAAGCTCAGGCTGACAAAGAAAAAACACGTCTTGCACGTCAGAAATTGCAGCAGGAGAAAGCGGCAATCACGCACTCTGATTCATCTATGGATGCTCATCCGCTTCTGAAATCAGGAAAGGCTAAAGGGAAATCCATCAGGAAAGCTGCTGCGACACCAACTACGGTTACACCCAAGCCGGAAATCAGAAAAGGAACTAACGTGTTGCTGGATGGAACCGGTACACCTGGTACAGTACAGAGTATTGACGGGAAAAAGGCAGTGGTGGTTTTTGGCCTTTTAAAAACGACTGTGGACGTGGCACGCCTTGTGCCCACTCTTAAGCAGGTGTCATCCGGAGCAAAAGCAGCTACATTTATTTCTGCAGCTACTACAGACTCTTTGCGTGAACGACAGCTGAATTTCAATACTCAGCTGGATATCCGCGGATTCAGAGCTGATGAGGCCTTGCAGGCAGTCATGCATTTCATTGATGATGCCTTACGCATGGAAATAAGTCCTCTGCGAATTCTGCACGGTACCGGAAACGGAATTCTCAGACAGGCAGTGCGGGAATATTTAAAAACAGTACCCGGTGTCATATCCTTCCGTGATGAGGATGTCCGTATGGGTGGCGCCGGTATAACTGTGGTTGAAGTCTGAACCATGTATTATAATGAGATGTTGTTATAATAAAAAAGGTAACAACGTCACATTATGGATATTGCAAATAACATTCTTGAAACTATAGGGCGTACTCCGCTGGTAAGGATTAACAAGCTTAATCCTAATCCCAATGTCAACATCTATGCTAAAATCGAGGGTAATAATCCCTCCGGGAGTATAAAGGACAGGGTGGCTCTGAACATGGTGGAGACTGCTGAGGAGCAGGGTCTCCTCACAAGAGGAAAAACTATTATTGAGCCTACATCCGGTAACACCGGTATAGGGTTGGCAGTAGCAGGCATTGTAAAGGGCTATCCTGTAGAGATAGTAATGAGTGAGGGCGTGAGCATAGAGCGCCGCAAGATGTTACGAGCCTATGGCGCTAAGGTTATTCTTACACCGGCCTCAGAGGGAACAGATGGAGCCATAAGGCTTGCGCGTAAATTAGCTAAAGAGAATCCGGATAAGTATTTTATGCCGGACCAGTTTTCAAATGCCGCCAATTACATGACTCACTTCCGTAAGACTGCTCTTGAGATTTGGGAACAGACTGACGGCAGGGTTGATTACCTGGTGAGCGCTGTGGGTACATCCGGGACTATCATGGGGCTTGCAAAGTTTATGCGGGCCTTGAATCCTGAGATAAAGGTAGTCTGTGCCCAACCCATACGCGGTCACTATATCCAGGGGCTTAAAAATATGAAGGAAGCTTTGGTGCCGGCCATTTATGACCCGTCTAAGATTGATTTCCAAGAGATGATAGAAAGCGAGGAGGCTATAGAAATGGCCCGGCAGATTATACTTAAGGAAGGAATACTTGCAGGCATGAGTAGCGGTGCTGCGCTGCTGGTGGCAATCCGTACCGCTGAGCGTTTGGAAAGCGGGAATATAGTGGTAATTTTCCCTGACAGGGCAGAAAAATATCTCTCTACGGTTATGTTTGACCCGTACGCATAGTTAATACTTTCTAACTTTTAGGGTGATATGTTGTGGTAAAATGTGCCAAAACATTGGTTTAATCAAGAAATATCTATAATTTTCCATCCTTCCATGTTGAAAAAATATGTTTTTTGGCATATAATTTGAAAACTATACCTACCTTTGCAGTGTTGTAATAGAAAACATTCTAACCTAAGGCTCTCCTAAGCTGCTTCAATGGAGAGTTATTGTTTAATTTAATTTTTATCACAATGTTATCAATTTTCAAAAAGGCAATTGAGTGGTACTGTGAGACAACAGCCGCAGCCTATGAGATTGAGGGTGAAGATGAAGAAACTGAGTTTGCCCTTTAACGTAGATTATGCTTTAAGTAAGAACACATTTAACGTCTGAGCCAGAGAGCCAGACGCAGTCCGCCCCGGAGATTCTTCCCCGGGGCTGATTGCGTGAATGTATATGCCTCTATTCATTCTTCAGAATTGCCACACGATTCCGGAATGTTGTAAATGTTACAGTCCCGTCATTTACCTCTGCCGTCTGGCCTGTATATAATTCTGTAACCACGGAACCATCCGGGAAAATTCCTGCAACATTTATCGGTTTCCTATCTGTGGGTTTGACTATGATAAGAATCCTATCTTTATCATTGTAGCGCAGACAGCTGTGTGTGCCCAATGTCAGTTGTCGGCCTGTGGCTATAACCGGATTCGATTTTCTGATTTTACCTAACTTTCTGAAATGGTTTAGACTGACGCTATCAATGCTATCCCAGTTCATATCTGAGCGAAAGGCCTGTGCGCTGTCAACGTTCAGACGGGCCTCACTGAGCTTACGCCCGGTCTCATCACCATAAAATATCTGGACAGTTCCAGGTGAGAGAAGTAAGGAGGTTGCGCAGTCAATCATATTATTCATATCCGCATCACGGTGATAAGAATTATTCAGATAACTGAACGGATGCCAGCCCGGATGCATATTGATACTGTCCGCATATGCCTGCCAGGTGAAAACTATTCCGTCAAGATCACCGTGTTTAGGGAAATAGAAGTTTACGAGGCTTGAAAAACCTGCCGCTGCGTATTCAGGTTTAAAATCTATTCCGGCGCCATCATAATCACCTGTCATATAAAAGGAGTCAGTCCACTCTGAGGCCGGTTGTCCTTTGTGTGCGTTACGCCACTTTTGTAGCGCCCGGTTACATGCCCGGTTAAGTTCTTCCCAGCGGTTGAGATGAACATTTTCAACAATGTCACAGCGGAAACCGTCTAATCCAAACTCCTCTACCCAGGCAGATATCCAGGCTATAAGATATTGGGCCGGTGAACAGTCTCGGTCCTGGCGGAGGAGTAGGGAAGCAGGATTTATCCATGCATCGTTGTCATGAGCCTCTTTATGCCATTTCTCCTTAAGAAAAGAGGGGATTTTCACAGCTTTATGGCTCTCATCCTTAAAGTCTGGCATGCCGTACACAGTGGTTTCAAGCGGGTTAGTCTCATCCCAGTTTTCATCAGGCATCCTCACCCATTCCCTGTTGTACCATCCGGACCAATTCAAGCGATTTGCAAAGAAATCATCGTAGCTCCAGTGCGGTATATGTGTGGCGGCCTCCTGTTCTGTCAATCCGGTTTCTGCAAATCCTAACTGTACGGCATCAAGTAGTGTGGGATAGCCTGGATTATTAAGATTAGCTCCTAACATTATCCTAATTCCTTGGGAATGAAGAGTGTCCACAAGTTCACGGAACTCTTCCACAGTGCCGTAATTCTTATCTGTCTGGGTGTAATCCAGCGGATAATAGCCATGATACCCATAGTGTGGAAAATCATTGACAGGTCCTGAGCCTGACATCCATCCGTGAATCTGTTCATATACGTCAGTCATCCATAGAACATCCACACCCAGGTCCTTGAAATACCCCTCGCGTGCTTTATTTAAGAGTCCTCTGAAGTCTCCACCATGAAAGGTGGCAGCGTTCAGGCGCTCACTTCCATAGTCAGTGATACGGCCATAGCTTACATCATTTGTTGAATCACCGTTAAGGAAACGGTCCGTAATAACAAAATAAACAGTGGCGCCGTTCCAGTCAAAGGTCTGTTTACCTAAACACGGATATGTAAAGAAAGCGCAAAGTATTAACACAAGGTACAGTAGGATTCTTCTCATTGCAATTTTTTTGATTGCAAAGTAAGCTCTATCAAAACTTATGTGCAATACTGAAAAATAACCATACCTTGTCTGAAACTTCTACAATAAATTCATGGCTTTAGCTGCTGTAATTGCCTCAATGCTGTTACTAACACTGAGTTTTTCAATTATGTTCTGACGATGACGATTAACAGTGTTTATACTGATGCCAAGTTCGGCAGCTATCTGCTTACTTAATTTTCCCTCCTGTATTAACAGCATAATTTCTTTCTCTCTCTGAGAGAGAATGGTGTTTCTGCGGTCATAAAAGGAAAGAGGTGTAATTTCACCTGATAAGCAGTTAATTATACGTGGCTCTATTCCTGAACCGGTTGTCTTTACAGGAGATAAATTATAGCAGCATAGTATGAGCCACATCATTCCGGAAGGGGACAGTTGAACAAGCTGAGTACTGTTATTGATATATCTGTATTCTCCGTTACGGTCTTTTATTCTGATACAGCAAGTGGCCTTACATGACATTTTTTTCTCCGGAGGCAATGTGTTTACAAATTTGAAGAACTCATATTCCAGCATCCTTTTTTCCACCAGATCCTCAGGATGCATTCTCATGTATATCTCATCTTCATCACTTGAGTCTGATTGGCTTTCAGACTTTACTCTATCAGTAAGTCCCAGGAGGGCGCACAATGTGTTAGAAAATATATAACATCGGTCACATGAAGCATCTGTAATAACCGCACATCCCAGTCCTATATCAGCCAGAATACGGGCCTCCCTTTTCGCTTTTTCAATCAGGGTTGAATCCAGATTCTCTTTTTCAAGATGTTGAGACTCATAAATAAGATTCAGTTCTTTGCGTAAGACATCCATAAATCATTGTTATTATGACAATTCAGCAAGTATAGACCTTACAAAGATAATTTAACCGGCCTAAATAAAAAAATACGTTGCCGGATATTCGCTCCAACAACGTATATATGTTTTTTAATGGAAATTATCAGATGTCCATATCCATGGCACGGTAGTGCTGATAGGGATGGTCACAGCCGGGACATTTCTCAGGAGGTGTAGTTCCTTCAAAGATATATCCGCAAACCAAACACTGCCATTTGATGACATGGTCACGTTTCCATACAGTGCCGTTTTTAACTTGCTCCAAATATTTGAGGAAACGACGGCGATGGTGCTCCTCAACTTCTGCAATAGCGCGGAAATGCTCTGCAATTTCAGTGAAGCCTTCCTGTTCTGCAACCTCAGCAAAATTCTTGTAAAGGACCACTCCTTCATTAAGTTCTTCATTAGCGGCAATCTCAAGGTTCTCTTCAGTGGTGCCGATGATGCCCATGTCTGTGTTTACAGGAACTGTAACTGTACCCTTGCTAAGATATTTGAAGTAAACTTTAGCATGATGCAGTTCATTATTTGCAGTATCAGTGAAAACATCAGCAATGGGGAAATATCCTTCTTTAGTTGCCTGCTGTGCATAATATGTATAGCGTGAGTATGCTGTAGACTCGGCAATATAAGATATTACCAGATTTTTCTCTGTCTGTGTCCCTGTCAGGGGCTTAGCTGTAGGTGTTGACATAATAGTATAGATTTATTAGTTTGTTAGTCTTGTTGTTTCTTATGATAACAATAGAGAAATTATTTAGTTGACGTCATGAAGAAATTACTACTCAGATTCTTGGATAAATATTGTATGAATATATAAAGGAAATGTGCGTATATCCGTCTGTGATGTTTTTTGAGTATCTTTGCACTGTAGATGTGTTGTGGAGGGCCTAAAATGAGCCTGAAATTGTGAAAGGGAAATAGTATGAATTTTATGAAGGAGAGGGTAATCGGGTTTATATGGCAGCATGTTTTGTTGCTGTTATCTATGTTTTTCATGACTTTTGGCGTAGCTTTATGCGTGCGTTCCAACCTTGGCAGCGGTGTAATATCATCAGTACCTATGTCTTTCAGCCTCGCCGGAGAAGCAGGGCTCGCTCCGGGTCTGACCATAGGAAGCTACACCAATATCATGAATGTTATCCTGGTGATTGCGCAGATAATGGTGTTACGAAAAAGATTTGAACGTATCCAGCTTTTTCAGTTGTTGGTGGGTTTTATATTCGGGTGTCTTCTGGATTTTAACATGATACTGACTTCATACTTCTCCACTTATCAGACACTTACGAGCCAGGTAATTGCGCAGTTTTTTGGCGCTACAATACTTGGTTGCGCTGTTGCTACGGAAATCAGGTGCGGTTCTGTCACAATGCCCGGAGAAGGTATACAGGTGGCTGTTTCACGCGTAACCGGCAAACCGTTTCCAACTGTCAAGATAATTGTAGACACTACATTGGTGGTTCTTGCGGTTCTGTCCGGATATTATTTCTTTGGTTCATGGCCTTGGACTGTTGTTGGTCCGGGAACACTCTTTGCCATGTTCTATGTAGGATTTGTTGTAAGGCAGGTAACCCCACATCTCAAGTGGTTTGACCGTTTACTTGATTACCGTCCCGGCTTCCGGCGCTATATTTACGGACTGGCGCGCTTCATCTACCCTAAAAGAGAGGGCTGAAAAAGAAACAGATGAAATATGAATCATTTCCTCGCGGAATTTTAAAATCTTTTTATAGGGGATGTTTGTTGTAATGACAAATAAAGAGTATTTTTGTACCTTAAATAAGTTCACACATATAACGATACATGAAAGAAAACGATATTGAGTCGCTTATCATAGATGCTATTCAGGACCGTAAAGGACGTGATATTTCCATAGTGGACATGTCTCATATAGAGGATGCTCCCGTAAGCAAGTTCATAATAACTACCGGTAATACTCCAACGCAGGTCTCAGCCATTGCGGACAGTGTAAGGGAGGGGCTTCTGGAAAAAGCCCGTATAAAACCATATAATTATGACGGGTATATAAACTCTGAATGGATTGTGGTGGATTATGGAGACATACTGGTTCATGTTTTTGTTCCTCAAGCCCGTATGAGATATAACCTTGAAGAGCTTTGGAGTGATGCAGTTATATCAGAAATCCCTGACCTTGATTAAGAAACGACTATTCAATATCTGTTAAGAGCAGGGCCATGGTTAAATTAACCATATACTTATAAAGATACAAGATAAGAAATTATTTTTCAGCTAAAATGTCTGATACCTCAAATATTGATAGTAATTCCAGTTTACAACATGGATCAGGTAACAGGCACTAAGATTCATTAATTTATGCCACTAAATTTAAACCCCTTAAAGAATAATTCCGGAGGTAATACCGGAGGCAATAAGCCGCGCCGCCAGTTCAGCATGTACTGGATGTACGCTATTGTTCTCCTTTTTCTTATAGGAGTATATTATCTTGACGATAACTCTGTAAAAAAGCAGGTCAGTTATTCTGACTTTGAGAAATATGTTGAGACAGGAGGCGTCACCAAGATTACAGTTTTCACTGATAAGAAAGAGGCTGAGGCTCAGCTGACTGATTCTCTTGCTAAACAGATTTTCAAGGGCCATGAGATATCCAAGGGAACAAATGCCATGGTGTATGCAGATATACCATCTGCTGACCGCCTTGCTGAAAAACTTGACCAGTGGCGTGTGAGCGGTGTCTTCACCGGCGAAGTATCTTATGAGAAAAGCAGTCAGTGGATGTCAGTGTTCTGGACTTTCGGTCCCATCGTTCTGCTGGTGGCGCTGTGGTTCTGGATTATGAAACGTATGTCCGGAGGCGGCTCTCCCGGAGGCGGAGGCGGCGTTTTCAGCGTGGGTAAGTCCAAGGCCATGCTCTTTGATAAAGACAACGCTGTAAACGTTACATTCAAGGATGTTGCGGGCCTGAATGAAGCGAAGACTGAGATAGAGGAAATTGTTGAATTCCTCAAAAACCCTTCTCGCTATACTGACCTTGGAGGTAAGATACCTAAGGGAGCGTTACTGGTAGGCCCTCCCGGTACCGGTAAAACATTGCTTGCAAAGGCTGTGGCAGGAGAAGCTAATGTTCCGTTTTTCTCCATGTCAGGCAGTGACTTTGTTGAAATGTTTGTGGGCGTGGGTGCCTCACGAGTGCGCGATTTGTTCCGACAGGCAAAAGAAAAAGCTCCGTGTATTGTTTTCATTGATGAGATTGATGCAGTGGGACGCGCCCGTGGTAAGAATCTTAATATGGGAGGCAATGATGAGAGAGAGAATACTCTTAACCAGCTCCTCACTGAGATGGACGGTTTCGGGTCCAATTCAGGTGTCATAATTCTGGCGGCCACTAACCGTGCTGATATATTGGATAAAGCGCTGCTGCGTGCAGGACGTTTTGACCGTCAGATTTACGTAGACCTGCCTGACCTTAATGAACGCGTAGCTATATTTAATGTCCATCTCAAGAAGATTAAAAAGGATGACAGCGTGGATGTGGATCTTCTGGCGCGTCAGACTCCGGGTTTCTCAGGCGCTGACATTGCCAATGTATGTAATGAAGCTGCGCTGATTGCAGCGCGTCATAACAAGAGTACAGTTACACGTGAAGACTTCATTGCTGCCGTTGACCGTATAATAGGGGGGCTTGAAAAACGGAGTAAGATTACCACAGATGAGGAAAAGCGGGCTATTGCCATTCATGAAGCCGGCCATGCCACAGTGAGCTGGATGCTCAGATATGCCAATCCCCTGATTAAGGTAACCATTGTACCCAGAGGGAAGGCGTTGGGGGCTGCGTGGTATCTGCCGGAAGAACGTCAGATTACGCCCTCACAAGCTCTTCTGGATGAGATGTGCGCCACTCTTGGCGGCAGAGCGGCTGAAGAATTGTTCCTGGGACATATTTCCACAGGAGCGGCAAATGACCTGGAGAGAGTAACCAAGCAGGCTTACGCAATGGTGGTGTATTACGGCATGAGTGAGAGACTTCCCAATCTTTCATATTATGACTCAAGCGGACAGGCTTACGGCTTTACGAAACCTTACTCAGAGGAACGCGCCAATATTATTGATGAAGAAGTATCACGCATAGTGGCTGAGCAGTATCAGAGAGCTAAAGACATCCTCACCAAATATGCTGAAGGCCACGGACAGTTAGCTGATGTGCTGATTAACCGTGAAGTTATCTTTACAGAGGATGTTGAAAAGATTTTTGGTCCCCGTCAGTGGCAGTCACGTACTGATGAAATTCTTTCAGCCGGTAAAGAAGAAATTAAGGAGGACCGTCACCCTGACGCTGAGGATGTTGAGGCCGAAGATATAAGTAGTCCGGACACGAAATCAGATGGAAATAAAAAGCCTGATGGGCCATCCACTGATGTTCAGGATGCGCAGAATTCTTCAGAACAGACTCCTCCACCTTATAAAGCTAAATAACAAGTAATAAAAGAACGAGCCGACAGTAGTATTCTATTAGTCGGCTCGGGTATTAAATAACGCTATCTATATACCCTTCAGAGGGTATCTGGTATATGAATAATACAGTTAAGCTGTCCCAACTTTTACCCGGAGATACTTGCGTGGTATCAAAGGTCCACGGTCACGGAGCGTTCAGAAAGCGCGTCCTGGAGATGGGAATCATAAAAGGCCGGCCAATTCAGGTTCTGCTTCAAGCTCCCCTTAATGACCCTGTAAAGTATCGCGTAATGGACTATGAGGTTTCATTGCGACGTTCTGAAGCAGATTTGATAGAAGTGACAGAGGTGACAGATCCTCAACAGAAACATGAGCTTGTGAGTACGGGGACTGTCCTCTGTGATGAGACTCTCCAGACCATTGGTTCCCACAGCCACAAAGTCATTAATGTGGCCCTTATTGGTAATCCCAATTGTGGAAAAACGTCTCTCTTCAATATTGCCTCAGGGGCAAAGGAGCATGTTGGCAATTATTCAGGTGTCACCGTT
The DNA here is from genome assembly GCA_947175205.1 of uncultured Porphyromonadaceae bacterium. GTDB lineage: Bacteria > Bacteroidota > Bacteroidia > Bacteroidales > Muribaculaceae > CAG-873. Next base: position 77,175 of record CAMWLS010000001.1, read on the forward strand.
GACGCCAAAACCGGCCATTTCAGATATAACGGCTATAGATTTAACTTTGTGGATTTACCGGGAACTTATTCACTTGCGAGTTATTCACCTGAAGAACTTTACGTAAGGGAATATCTGCGTGATGAGAGTGCGGATATCATTCTTAATGTGGTGGATGCCTCTAATCTGGAACGTAATCTGTATCTAACCACAGAACTTATAGATATGGACAGGCGTGTGGTTATAGCCCTTAACATGTATGATGAGCTCAGGCGCCGTGGGGATGAACTGGATTATGAAGCTCTGGGCCGTATGATTGGAGTGCCAATGGTCCCTGTGATTGCTCGTACAGGAGAGGGAGTAAATAAACTCCTTGATACTGTTATAGCCACCTTTGAGGGTAAACATTCTGATGTCCGCCACGTACACGTAAGCCTTGGACCGGACATGGAGGCTGCTGTACGCAAGCTGATTGACCGTCTTAAGGAGTGTGAGAACATGCATCATCACTTTTCTCCGCGCTATGTGGCCATTAAACTGCTTGAAGGTGATACCATGAGTGAGAAAATGGTGAGAAATCTTAAAGAAGGGACCACCATTCTGGAATTAAGAGATATCCTCAGGAAACATCTTGAGGATATGACTCAGCAAGATATCAGCGCTGATATAGCTGCAAATAAATACGGCTTTATTGCCGGAGCTCTTGCTGAGACCTTTATGCCAGGCAATAAAGAGAGTAACCAAAGTACCCGTATAATGGATGCTTTGGCCACAAGTAAACTTCTGGGGTTCCCGCTTTTTATAGCCATAATGTGTTTTATCTTCTGGGCAACATTCTATATTGGTCAGTATCCCATGGACTGGATAGAAAGCGGGGTGAGCGCTCTGTCACTTTTAACTCATTCTTATCTTTCAGCCGGTCCTGTCAGAGATATGATTGCAGACGGAATAATAGGCGGAGTGGGGGGCGTCATTGTTTTCCTGCCCAATATCCTGATTCTGTATTTTTGTATCTCATTCATGGAGGACTCCGGTTATATGGCGCGCGCGGCCTTTATAATGGATAAACTAATGCATAAAATAGGATTGCACGGGAAGAGCTTTATTCCTCTTGTTATGGGGTTTGGCTGTAATGTGCCGGCTATCACAGCGTCAAGGGCAATAGAAAGTAAGAGTAGCCGTCTGATTACCATACTCATAAATCCCTTTATGTCATGTTCAGCGCGACTGCCTATTTATGTTCTCATGGTGGGAACATTTTTCCCGGCTCATGCTTCACTGGTCTTTATAGGACTATATCTTACAGGGATTCTTATGGCTGTGATTACGGCTAAATTATTAAGAAAGTCGCTGTTCAAAAAGGATGAAACCCCCTTTGTAATGGAACTTCCGCCATATAGAGTTCCAACTCTGAAAGCATCTCTACGGCATACCTGGGGCAAAGGAGAGCAGTATCTCAAAAAGATGGGAGGCCCCATACTGATAGCATCCATTCTGGTGTGGGCACTGAATTATTTCCCAAGACCCGCTGATATTCATGATACTAATGGGGCGGCACAACAGGAAACAGTCAGCAATGACTCATACCTTTATAGAATAGGTAAGGCCGTCACACCCGTATTGGAACCCTTGGGCTTTAACTGGAAGGCTACTGTGGCAGCCGTGGCCGGAGTTCCGGCAAAGGAAATAGTGGTATCCACCCTGGGCGTTTTATATACAGGTGATGAAGCCACTGCTGAATCAACTTTGGCTGAGCGTCTGAAAGCTGATAACGGAGAGAGTTCTGAGGCTTCAAACGATGGATTTACTTCAGCTTCAGCGCTTAGCTTTCTGGTGTTCATATTACTTTACTGCCCGTGTACAGCCACTGTTACCGCTATTGCGCGAGAAACAGGTTCATGGCGGTGGTCAGCATTCTCTGTCTTTTATAATACGGCTGTTGCATGGCTGGCGTCCTGGTTAGTATTTACAGTTACCAGGATGATATTATAGGCCATGTTATATGATACCTTCACTGAAGGCTACTTCACGGTACGCGTTTATCATACGCCTGATCTGACGGTCTTCATCTATGGCTTTGTATATACCAATGGGGAGTCCGATGACAACACCTAAAACACCTCCAAAAAATACATCCTCTGACGTATAGTAAAACACATACAGCATCAGACTTATCATGCACGCTGCAAAGATAAAGCTGACAATGAGAGTATAGCGCTGGAACTTCTGAATCTTGATGGCCCGGTGCAGAGCTTCCACAACCGGTGTATCCAGTGAGGCTATCTTTTTTATATAGGACGCAAATACGCCGTTGACAATACCCATGCTGACGCCAAAAATTATATACAGTAAAATTATCCAGATGGACATATGGGGCACTATACGGTGCAGAAGATAACCCATGGGGAAAAAGGCAAATCCCAGGAATTCCATACGTGTGTAGCGGTGTATCAACTTTTGTGCTGCGGAACGTGCGTGTCTGGCTCGCTCAGCTATCCGTTGAATATCTGTAGTGTTTGTTGTTTCTATTCTTTGCCACTCAGCCTTAAGTATCTCAAGAGGGTCCTTTTCTAAACGTTCATTCATGGTCAGATATTTTTACTTTAACACCATTGCTTTTTTCTTTAGTCTCTCTTTAATGCGGTGCAGAGAAGTTGCCACATTTGATTTGCTCAAACCGGTAATCAGTGCTATCTCATCATAACTGCGGTCTTCCAGCCATAGCGTAACGAGTGCCTTTTCCAGTGGCTTAAGCTCAGAGATGAGTTTGCGGAGAAGCTCATATCTTTCTTTCTCCTCAGAAGCTTTCTGAAAGTCATCACCGGCTATGGACAGAACAGGTTCATCTATGGAGAGAGTGTTAGAATGACGGGAATTCTTCCGGTGCCAGGTAATACACGTGTTCAGTGCAAGGCGGTATATCCACGTGGAGAGTTTTGCATCGCCACGGAATGAATCCAGCCCTTGCCATAGATTAATACATACCTCCTGCCATAAATCCTCATATGATGCGTCAGCTCCGGCATAGACATAGCACACCTTGGACATGATGCTCCCGTACTCAGTCAGTAAGGCAGAGTACTTTTCTTCTCTTGCGTCGGCATTTTTTCTATGAAAGAATGAAAGAATCATAAACTGTTTTTTTAGACGCAAGAGTATTTAAAAAAATTACACTTATGCTAAAATAAATTACAACGGCAAAGAGAAGATAGTCCCGTCAACAAGGGTTACAATAATACTGTCACTGGAAGGATTTTTTACGAAGCCATTAATCTCTCCGGTACCAAGGGTATATGTCTTAATTACACGTCCGTCATTGCTGTCAAGGATACAGACAATTCCACGTCTTGAACCCACATATATCTTTTCGTTAACCTCTATAATGGGGCATGGTGCATGGTCATATCCCATGCCCATGTTTGTAAGCCAGATTTCTTCATAACCGTTTCTGTTGTCCTTTATTGCCACTAATTCACCGTCCATAGTTTTTGCGTAGATGCTGCTCGCGTCTTCAGAGACACCCATACTTTCCCGAAATCTATGCGAATTATCTCTCCAGAGGGTTTCCCCTGTCTCAAGATCTATGGCTGTCATGAACCTATCCGGAGCCACAATATATACGGTTGAATCTGTAACTGCGGGAACCACATTACCCGGACTCAGTAATCGGTTAGTCTTTCCATTTTCCCATAACCATTTTATATTCCCGGTCCCGGAATCAATACAGTACAGATGTGTATCCCAGCACCCGAAGACTATGTTTTTACCGTCAGGTGAAATAACCGGTGCGGCCTGACAGTAACCTTGAATACTGTCCGTAATAACAGCGATGTTGGATAACCCGATATCTGAACGGAGGAAATATCCGTGTCCGCCCTGATAATAGTAGTCCCCGAGAACAGCTCCGTCAGCAACAGAAGGCTTATTTGCCGGAGAAGTAATATAATCAGTCTGCTTACCGGTTTTAATATCAAGGATACAAATGCCCTTTGTTGCTGGGACTGCAACTCTATCTTTCAAGACCGTAGGACGTCCAAAAATAGCCATACCTATAGGCTCAGAGGTCCATAAAAGTGTTCCATCAGTAGCGTTAATCGCCTTAATCAAACCTGTAGATGTACCGTAAAATACTGTATCTCCGGCAACCACCGGGATTGTAAATATTGAAGCATCCTCTTTTACAAGCGGTTTAATATCCGGTGACGGAATACTAACCTCAATTGACTCCGGATGCTTCAGGCTGATTGTGTACATCAGTGTTGGAACCTCGGAAAGAAGTTTCTCATAAAATACAGCTGTATCCTGATTAATATATACCAGAGAATAACCCAGTGAACCGTCTTTCATCTGCAAGGCGCGAACCATCACTCCGGGAATATCTCCCAGCGTATATTGCATCCAGTGGTGATAATGTCCGTTAATATGTATTACTGTGGGATATTTCTGTAGTATGTCCAGGTATTGCTGCCAGTTATCAAGATCATTCTCTCTGATGGGATAATGATTAAAAGATACTACTCTACGCCCGGGAACTACAAGGCGTCCCAACTCCCTATCTAACATCAGCAATTCATCAGTGTTTGCGTGTCCATCACCCATTTTCATAAACGGACCACAATTAATACCCGCAATAACTGTGGAATCTATGACATCAAAGAAAGTGGTCCCTTGCCATAGTCTGGGGAAGGTGGTACCACAACTTTCGCTCCAATTATTTTCATGATTTCCGGGAATTACGTATAGCGGATGTGTGATAGAGTCCAGTTTACTTTTTACATTTAGCAGTTCTGCGTCATCGCCTTGATTGGTAAGGTCTCCGCACACAATTACAGCATCAAGATTTAAAGTGTTGATTTCCCGTACTGCAGCTGTGAGTGCTGAATCACATCTGTTTCCCGGAGTCACGTGAATATCACTAAGAACAGCAAACTTCTGTGCAGAAACAGAGGTAAAGGTAGCAATAGTTGCAAAAATCAGGAAGAGAGGAAGTTTCATAAATCCGGATTTATTCTGATATTTTATCTGTATATTTTGATGGCAATTCTTTAGAAGTCTTAACTCCAAGTTTGTAAAGAGAATCAGCCCTTGATATCAAATTCCCTTTCCCTCCGGTAAGTTTTGAAAAAGCGCTGTCCCATGCATCACGTGCATTATCAAGAGAACGGTCAATTTTATCCATGTCTTCCAGAAAACCACGCATTTTCTCAAGCATTTTTGATGCTTGATTAGCTATCTCAACAGCATTTTTAGTCTGCTTGTCATGTCTCCACATCTGCTCTATCAATTTTACCACAGACATCAGGTGAGTGGGAGAGACAATAATTATCCTGTTATCAAAGGCATATTCCCATAAACTCGGGTCAGTATTCATTGCAGCGAGGTATGCGCCCTCGTGAGGAATAAACATCATTACAAAATCCACGCTGTTGCTTCCAACATAGTCCTGATATGACTTATTCTTAAGCTCAGAGATATGAAGCTTAACAGACTGAGCATGAGCTTTCATGGCTTTGTCCGCCTCGGCTGCATCTGAAGCATTAAGAGCCTGAAGATAGGCCTTCATGGAGGTTTTGGAATCAATAATTACGGTACGTCCGTCAGGATAATTCAGAACGGCATCCGGCCGTATTTTTTTACCTTGCTCATTCTCTGATGTAAACTGCAGGAAATACTCACGTCCTTCTGTCAAACCTGAACGTTTCAGTATGTTATCCAAAATCATCTCACCCCAGTCACCCTGAACTTTATTATTACCTTGTAAAGCCTGAGTCAGCCGCTTTGCTTCAATACCAATACAATGATTTAATTCCACAAGCTCCTTGATTTTTTCAGATAAAGAAAAACGCTCACGGGCCTCCTTGTCATATGATTCCTTAAACGCGTTTTGAAACTGGCGTAAGTTATCTGCCACAGGGTTGATAATTTCAGATACGCGGGTATGGCTCAACTCTGCCAAATCCATGGCAGAACGCTGAAGCACTTCTGCCGCAATGCCCCTCATTCTTTCTTCTGTATCCTTGCGGTCCTCATGAATACGTTTAATTTCGCGCTCATGTTCAGATGTAATTCTGTCCAGCTGTTCTTTAAGGACCTTGTTTTCAATCTGCATACCAGTAAGCTGCTGTGTCTTTTCATTAAGCTCAGCAGTCTGTTTTTTTAGTTTCTCTTCAGTTTTGAGGTGAAATACAAAAATTATTATGAAGAAAATGGACAGGAGGATAAATACTATTTCCATATCTTAATTTGAGGCTTAAAACCAATAATGACGGAGTATCAGAGCTATTGCTGACACACCGCCATTATTTCAAATTATGTCTTATAAGACTAAGTTACAGTCTAATAAGTTCCAATAACTTTACCGTGGGAGGATATTTATTTTAAGAGCAGCATAGGCGCGGTCAGCTTTCTCTCTTGCCGTTTCAACGGTATCCGCGGTAGCAAGGATAACTCCCATTCTGCGGTGACCCTTAATTTCAGGTTTACCGAATATGCGTATCTGTACGCCGGGCTCAGAGAGGACATTTTCAAGATTGTCCATCTCAATCTTATCAGTATCACCTTCAACTACTATGGCACGGGAAGCAGACGGGCCATAGAATCTGATGGAGGGTACAGGAAGACCAAGCAATGCGCGCGCATGCAGCCCAAACTCGCTGAGATCCTGAGAAATCATGGTTACCATACCGGTGTCATGGGGTCGGGGAGATACTTCACTGAAGATTACCTCATTATCTTTTATAAAGAGTTCTACGCCAAATATTCCGTAACCTCCCAGAGCATCTGTAATGGCTTTAGCTGCCTTGCGGGCTTCCTCCAGCGCATGTTCTGTCATAGCCTGAGGCTGCCATGACCATCTGTAATCTCCATCTACCTGAATGTGACCTATGGGCTCACAGAAAACAGTACCTGCAGAGTTGCGCACAGTAAGAAGGGTAATTTCGTAGTCAAAATCAATGAATCCCTCCACTATGACACGTCCCGCACCGGCACGGCCGCCTTCCTGTGCGTTACGCCATGCCTTTTCTATATCTTCCTGTGTCTTTATTGTGCTCTGGCCATGACCTGAAGAGCTCATTACCGGCTTTACTACACAGGGTATTCCTATTTCAGCTACAGCCTTACGGAATTCCTCATAATCAGATGCAAATCTGTATGGAGATGTCCGCAGGCCAAGTTCCTCTGCAGCCAGACGTCTTATTCCTTCACGATTCATGGTTAGCAGAGCTGCGTTAGCTGTAGGAACAACATGAAACCCTTCCTTTTCAAGCTCAACAAGGGTGGGAGTTGCAATGGCTTCAACTTCCGGAATAATAAAATCTGGTTTCTCCAGTTCAACAATCTCGCGTAATTTAGCCCCATCAAGCATGTTGAATACATGGCTGCGGTGAGCTATCTGCATGGCTGGCGCATTGGCGTAACGGTCACATGCCACTACCTCAACACCGTAACGCTGCAGTTCTATTGCCACTTCTTTCCCAAGTTCTCCACTACCCAACAAAAGGGCTTTAGTACCAACGGGAGTTAAAACTGAACCAATTTTTGTCATTATATTAAGTTTAAGTGATAAATGAAAGGTATCTTAAATTATGGGACTTAGTCCTATAAGTTTAAAGCGGGCTTTTATTTAGAGCGCTTTACTTTTATGAGGCTGCGTTCTGTTATTACATAATCCACAGCTACATCATGGGGCATTACATCATCAATGCTATCCACCAGTTGGAAATGGTATGCTACTCCTACACGGACCGCTTTTGTCTCTGCAAGTAAACGGTCATAGTAACCTTTCCCACGCCCTACGCGATTACCCTGACGGTCATAAGCTACTGCAGGCACAACTACCATCTCTATCTGATCCATGGATATGCTGTCATCCCCGTCAGGCTCTTCAATATTGAAAGCACCCAGATGTAAACGGGAGCGGTCATAAGGTAAAATATCAAGATTTACTCCATTAACTCTGGGAAGGAAAAAGCGCTTGCGAGTGTGCCATTTATCAATGAACTCAAGCGTAGATAACTCATCCGGCAGAGAGTGGTACATGAGAATGTTATCTGCCATCATGAAAGCTGCAGTCTGTTCCAAAGCTTCAAAAACAGCAGCTGCGGCAAGCTGTTTTTCTCTTGGACTTAACAAACTTTTCTGCGCCTTAATAGCGGTTCTTATATCCTGTTTTGTTTTCTTTTCCTTCATGACATTAGCGTGTTAATAATACAATAACGCAGCTGTAGGCTAAGGCATTATGGGGAAATGTGCTTTGCCGGTTTCCAATTCTTTGACAGCCTGCTGTACAGCCTTGTCATCTTGCTGGTAAACCTCATAGAAGAATTTGCTGCCCAAAATGTCCTGAGCAATAACTGCTTTTATTTGATTAACAATCAATGAGCCACTTTGGCTTATATAATAAGGGCGTTTTTTTATTCCATGCTCTCTTGCATAGTCTGCGAAACTTTCAAGAATTATACGGTCAGGAGGTAGCAGTTTCAGTAGCTGGTCAAGAGTCTTACATCTGCTCAGCTGAGACCGGTTAAGGTCTACATATTCATAAGCATATGCACCCGGAAGATTCTCTCTCATAATACTAAGGTAATAGCTGTTGAAACCTGTAGTATCCGTTGGAACGAATACATCCGGTATTATTCCGCCGGCACCATACATCTTACGGCCCGTGGTGGTAAGGAATGTTCTGGACTTGTCCGTGACAATACTATCCGCGCTGAAAAGTTCACCGTGGTCTACCCGGTCAAATAATTCCAGTTCATATGAATTATTGCCGTTCTTATAATCTTTCTGAATACAACGTCCGGATGGAGTGTAATATCTCTGTACAGTGAGGCGCACCTCACTGCTGTCAGGAAGGATAAGGGGCTTTTGAACAAGACCCTTACCGAAAGAACGTCTTCCTATAATAAGGCCGCGGTCATTATCCTGTATGGCGCCTGCAAAAATCTCACTTGCGCTTGCGCTCTGTTCATCCAGCAGAACTGCCACCTCAAAATCACGGAACAAGCCGGTGCCGTCACTGAGCACTATGTTATTACTGCCTGGCGTGCGCCCGCGCGTCTCAACTATAGTGCGGCCTGGAGTAAGGAATTCATTTACCATCATTATGGCCGGCTCCATATAGCCTCCTGTATTACCGCGTAAATCAATTACAAACTTCCTTGCGCCTGAGAATGCCAGTGATGTGAGAGCCTTGTAAAACTCATCATAAGTGGTGCGGGCAAATTTGTCCACTTTAACCATACCTATGCTGTCTGTCAGCATATAAGCGGCAGAAACGGAAGGCTGGGGGATATTACCGCGTGTGACGGTGTAGTTGCGTACGGTCCCGTCAGCGGGTCTGAGAACCGTGAGTGTAACAGTGGTACCTATTTCTCCGCGCAAGTGTGAAAACACCATCTTTTCATCAATATCCTTACCGGTAAAATTCTCGTTGTCCACTGCAATAATCCTGTCACCGGCCAGAAGTCCAACTTCCTCCGCCGGACCTCCCGCAACAATTTCAACGAGACGTATGGTATCATTAAGAATATGGAATTTGACTCCCACACCTCCAAAAGAGCCTTCTAATTCTTCTGATATCTGACGCTTATCTTTCAGCGCTATATATGCAGAATGAGGGTCAAGATTCCTCAGAATCTCCGGTATAGACATTTCCACAAGTGAATCTATACTTACGGAGTCAACGTACTCTTTATCTATCATTTCCAGCAATGACAGAAGTTTCTTTTGTGAGGGAGTAAGCTCAGGCTGATGCGGAAGAAGATAATATCCTCCCCAAAGCCCTATTATCATACAGATGGCTCCAATAATAGGAGTCCAGTATGTGAGTTTATTCTTTACTTTCATTTTCCGGTTAATCCAGAGACGGGATGTGCTGACATTCTACCCCGGCACGCCTTAGAAGCTCTATGCCGTCTGCCAGTCTGTATCTTTCATTAAATACCACTCTTTTAATACCAGCCTGAATTATGAGTTTTGCACATTCAAGGCATGGTGAAGCAGTAACATATAATGTGGCTCCGTCGCTGCTGTTGTTACTTCGTGCAACTTTTGTAATAGCGTTTGCTTCTGCATGGAGGACATAGGGTTTAGTATAACCCTCCTCGTCTTCACAGACGTTTTCAAATCCGCTGGGGGTCCCATTGTATCCATCAGAAATTATCATCTGGTCTTTAACAATAATAGCTCCTACCTTACGTCTCTGACAGTAAGAGTTTTCCGCCCATATATGTGACATACGGAGGTATCTTTTGTCTATTGTCTCTCTCTTTTCCTGACTTTCCACGTGTGTTGAGTTTTAAAACTGCACAAAGGTAATGAAAATATGAAGTTTTTAGCTCAATAATGAGGAAAAATCATTCAAATCTCATTGTAGATGTGGGATCAAGTCTTGCGGCATACCCGGCGGGAATATAAATTATACACCATGCCATGATGAGAACGGCCGCATTGAGAATGGCAAGTTCTCCCCATGGGAAGCGCACCGGCACAGTGTCAAGATAGTACATAGTAGCATCAAGGTTTACAATGGAATATGTTTTCTGGAGGTATAAAAGGCCTAATCCCAGAGCATTACCTATAAACATACTGTAGAGTGTAATCCGCATGGCCATGAACATGAAAGTTCTGCGCACAAGGGAACCTGAGGCTCCAACGCTCCGTAAGATTCCTATGGTCCTGACTCTTTCAAGTATAATAAGAAAAAGACTGGAAACAAGAGTAAACCCGGCAACACATGCCATAAGGACCAGTATTACAATGACATTGGTGTCTATAAGCGAGAGCCAGTTAAGGTAAACGGCACCGCTTCCTAATATTGAGTCTGTGGAATAAGTGTCTGTGAGCTCTTGATTATATACACCCTTTGCAAGCGCCCGGCGCACTTTCTGTTCTGTTATATCGGCGTGGTCTATTCCAGGGCCTGAAATGTCTATCCGGGTAACCCTGTCAGAAGCAAGATGAGCCACACTGCGTAGCGCAAGCGGCGACGCAAAAATTATATTACGGTCATAGTCTTTAAATCCTGTATCATAAATAGCAGCTACGGTATATTTGCGCGAACGCAGTTTCCCATTTATCATAAAGACTGCATCAACGCGTTCACTGCAAGACAGGTTTAAACGTGAGGCAGTAAAGGATGAAATTACAATATTGTTTATAGACGAGGAATCTGAGAAATCCGGCCACTCTCCGTTTACAATAGAAGTTCTTCCTATATCATAGGCACTGGGGTTGTCCGTATATGCCGTGAATCTCTGAGCAGCAAAATTATCTTTAGTTTTTAATATTCCCGGGACAGCAATCACACCGGTGATTTCTGCGTCCGGCAGTTCTTCCTTGATAAGTGACCGTAGCTGAGACGTCAACTCAACTGTGGCCAGGTTCTGAGTTATATCACCTTCCTCTATGCCATTTGTTTCCGGATATATCTCACCTGGCATAACAGTTACCTCAGCCTCAAATCCTGAAAGCTTCTGTCTTATCTCATACTTAAAACCGGTTACTACGGCAAGGCTGAACTCCATAATCATAACAGCCAAGGCAATACCACAGACTGCTATAATGATGGCAGAAAGTGTGGTACCGCCTGTGTTAAGTCTTAGTTTGCGGGCCAGATATAGTGCCAGTTTATTCATACCTGAGCACAAAGGTACGCTTTTTCCGGTATATGTATCCTCCGGGAGAGATTATTTTGTCCCTTTATATTGAGTCAAAACAGGTACAGGGAATTTTGAAAACAGAGTTTGCACTGCCTGAGCTATTCCTTCAAGATTCCTGAACTGTCCCATGCCGTTGCCATCCATAATGGTGGCAACAGAAGCGGAATACAACGGCAGATGCTGCTGCAGATTTACAATATCCATGGTCAGTACGCCTTCCTTATACATTCCGGTTATTACCTGTGCGTTGGAGTAATATGCCTGTGGATAATAATACTGTCTGGGGTATATAAAAGCAGGGTAATATCCGTTATAAACCGGAGGAATGGGACCTACAACCGGTGGCCTTACTCCAACTGGGCCGGGAGGTACGGGGACCGGAGGCACTGCAACCGGAGGTACGGGTGCCGGTACAGGGGCAACGGCTGCAAGAGGCTCAGTTTCCAACTCCTTATGAACCGTAAGACCTATATTAACTAAAATGGGTGATGAAGCATCTTCTGTATATCCACGCTCCACCATCTGCTCCCTGATGGCGGCTGCAATATTGTAATAAGTCACCATCTGCATCCCGTCAGGGAGCTTACCCTCATCCGGGGTTACTATACGGAATGTGTGATACTCAGCAAGATCAGCATTATTATATACCTCACTGTTTACAAGTGCATACTGCGAGCAACCGGTAAATAATACTGTACTCAGACACATAATCAAAAAGCCGTAAATCTTTTTCATGCAGCTCAATTGTTTAATGAATAAATATATAAATAAAACAAACCATCTGAAGCAATAGTTCTCTCTTATATTCTCTAATATTATTGTGTACACGGCTCTTTTTAACTACCTTTGCAACGCTAAAAGGATGTGCAATGATAATAAGATACAATAAAGTAGATATACTTAGAAAAGAGCTTGTGGTACTCAAAAAAGTGAGTCTGCAGATAAAGCCGGGAGAGCTGGTATATCTCATAGGCCGCGTGGGTAGCGGAAAAAGCTCATTAATGAAAACCCTTTACGCAGAAGTCCCCGTAAAGTGTAATGACGCTGATTCAGTGGCAGAGGTTCTGGACTATAATCTTTGCAAGTTAAAACGTAAGCAGATTCCTTTTTTACGGCGTCAGATAGGAATAGTATTTCAGGATTTTCAGCTTCTGACCGACCGTAGTGTAAAGGCAAATCTTGACTTTGTACTTCAGGCAACCGGATGGAAGGACAAGGCGGCCAGAGAAGAACGTATAGAAAGTGTACTGCGGCAGGTGGGTATGACAAATAAATCATACAAGATGCCTCATGAATTGAGCGGCGGAGAACAGCAGCGTATAGCTATTGCCAGAGCCATGCTTAATGACCCGTCTCTGATTCTTGCTGATGAGCCCACCGGTAATCTTGATCCTGAAACAGGAGAACAGATTATGGCCGGATTGTATGAACTGGCAATGTCAGGTAAAGCGGTTATAGTGGCTACACACAATATGGGGCTCATGAGAAGATTCCCCGGCATTGTATATAGATGCGAGGATAAGGCTCTTATACGGGAAGAAGATTCGTATGAGAGAAATAGTCCGGCCCTTACTGGAGAAAATGCCGGATTCAGTATTGATGAACATGAATGAACAAGAAGGAATGAAAGTACTTAAATTCGGCGGTACTTCAGTTGGTAATGCCGCCCGTATAAAGCATGTTGGAGGACTTATATCAGAAAGGAAAGGTAATCTCGTGGTTCTTTCTGCAATGTCCGGGGTTACCAATACTCTCACAGAAATAAGTGATTACCTGTATAAGAATAATATTCCGGGAGCGCAGGATACGCTCAATGCTCTTGAAATGAAGTATCAGGGTGTTGTGGCTGAACTCTATGATGATGCTAAATGGGCTGATGAGGCTCTCAGCGTCATAGGGAACAGTGTAGGTTACATCCGTGCCCTTATTCAGGGGGACTTTGCTGTAGCTGAAGAGAAGGAAATTCTTGCTCAGGGTGAGCTTGTTTCCACTGCTCTGCTTTTAAATCATCTTAAGGAACGCGGGCTAAATGCTGTAATGCTTCCTGCCCTGGAGTTTATGCGCACTGACCATAACGGGGAACCGGATATGAAGTATATTTCCACCCGTTTGCTTCGGATGCTGGATATGACAGAGGAGGCTGACGTGTACATCACTCAGGGATATATATGCAGGAATGCATATGGAGAGGTGGATAATCTTAAGCGAGGTGGCTCTGATTATACGGCGTCTCTCATAGGCGCGGTGCTGGAGAGCGAGGAAATTCAGATATGGACTGACATAGACGGAATGCATAATAATGATCCGCGCTATGTGGAGGGTACCCGTCCCGTGGGTGAATTGAATTTTGAAGAGGCTGCAGAGCTGGCATACTTCGGAGCCAAAATTCTGCATCCTAATTGTGTTCTTCCGGCTAAACTGAACAATATACCTGTACGTCTTCTTAATACTCTGGAGCCCTCAGCCCCCGGAACTGTAATTTATAATTTACCGCCAGACGGAGACATAAAGGCAGTGGCAGCCAAAGATGGTATTACAGCTATTAACATTAAGAGTGGCAGGCGACTGGTGGCGTACGGTTTCATGCACAAGGTATTTGAAACCTTTGAGAATCATAAAACCGGTATTGATATTCTGGCAACGTCAGAAGTGGGTATTACAGTGGCCATAGACAATGATACAAGGCTTGCTGATATAGTAGATGACCTGAAAATGTTCGGTACAGTGAGTGTGGATCAGGATATGGTTATTATATCAGTTGTAGGTGATTTACACTGGCACCATGCCGGATTAGCTGTGAGAGCGCTGCATGCACTGGAAGATATTCCCGTCAGACTTGTTTCTTACGGTGGAAGTAACTATAATATCTCTGTTGTAATTCCCAAGGACTTTAAAGTGCAGGCACTCAGGAAGCTGAGTGAGCATCTCTTTAATTCTAATCCCCAATGAATTTTGAAACACTGCTGAAAAATCAGGAACATCTGCAGACGCCCTGTTACTATTATGATTTAGAACTGCTGAGGCAAACCCTGGATGCCATGCACAGACTCACGGATATGCATGAGAACTGGCATGTACATTATGCAATGAAAGCAAATGCTGACCCTATCATAATGGAGGAGATTAGAGCAGCAGGGTTGGGCATTGATGCAGTAAGCGGCGGTGAGATAAGTCAGGCGCTTGAAGCCGGATTTATGCCACAGAGTATTGTGTTTGCAGGTGTTGGTAAGACTGATGATGAAATAAGGCTGGCTCTCCGGGAAAAGATAGCTTGTCTGAATGTAGAATCAGTGGAGGAGCTTGAGGTAATAGAACATATAGCCTCTGAGATGGGAATAAAAGCTCCGGTAGCACTGAGAATTAATCCTAATATTGACGCCCATACGCATAAATTCATTACCACCGGTCTGGAAGAAAATAAATTCGGCATCAATCTGAGCCTCTTGGACAGTACGGTGGACCGTGTTATTTCTTCACAATGGCTTCAGCTGTGCGGACTTCACTTTCATATAGGTTCCCAGATAACGGTTGCAAGACCTTTTGAGATATTATCTATGACCATTAATAAAGTGGTAAGTAATCTTGAAAAAAGAGGGGTCAAGATAGACATGATTGATGTGGGAGGTGGACTTGGAGTTGATTATTATGAGCCGGATTTAAATCCCATTCCGGATTTCCGCACTTATTTCGGAGCGTTCAGTAAATATCTGAAGCTGCCTGCTCACGTTCAGGTCCATTTTGAATTAGGCAGAGCGATAGTGGCGCAGTGCGGAGCCTTAGTAAGCCGAGTGCTGTATGTCAAACAGGGTATCAGTAAGAAATTTGCTATTATTGATGGTGGATTCACAGAGCTTATCAGACCGGCGCTTTATGGTGCCCACCACCGTATAGAAAATATTTCCGCTGATAATAACGATTTTGAGACATACGATGTCGTTGGCCCGGTGTGTGAGAGTACTGATGTCTTTGATGAGAACGCGATACTCCCGCATACAGAACGCGGACATCTACTGGTGTTGAGAACTGCCGGTGCCTATGGTGAGGTAATGTCCATGCACTATAATGGACGATCTCTGAAGCCTACTATTTATAATATCTAATTATAGTATCTAAAAATATAGTTTTTAATAGATATGATTTCAGTAAATAATTTAGGAATGCAATTTGGGAAGCGTGTACTTTTCCAAGATGTGAATCTAAAATTCACGCCGGGAAACTGCTATGGTATTATTGGAGCCAATGGCGCCGGAAAATCTACGCTGATGCGTATTCTGAGCGGACAGCTGACGCCTACACATGGAAATGTCACTCAAGGCCCAGGAGAGCGAATGAGCGTTCTTGAACAGGACCACTTCAAGTTTGATGAGTGCACTGTAATGGATACAGTTTTACAGGGTCACACTGTTCTGTGGGCCATAATGAAAGAAAAAGAAGCACTGTATGCCAAGGAAGATTTCAGTGATGCTGACGGTTTAAGAGCATCTGAACTTGAGGAAAAGTTTGCAGAGCTTGAAGGATGGAATGCGGAATCAGATGCAGCTGCCCTTCTGAGTGGTCTCGGCATAACTGAGGAAAAGCATTACATTCTTATGAAAGACCTCAGCGGTAACGAGAAGGTACGTGTGCTTCTTGCAAAGGCCCTTTACGGTAATCCTGATAACCTGCTTCTGGATGAGCCCACCAATGACCTGGACTTGAAAACTGTTGCGTGGCTGGAAGACTATCTGTCAAAGGTTGAAACCACCGTGCTGGTTGTAAGCCATGACAGACATTTCTTGGATTCTGTATGTACGCACACTCTGGATATTGATTATAATAAGATTCAGCTTTTTGCAGGAAATTACAGCTTCTGGTATCAGAGCAGTCAGTTAGCGTTAAGACAGCAGCAGCAACAGAATAAGAAGGCAGAAGAACGCAGAAAAGAACTTCTGGAATTCATTCAGCGCTTCAGTGCCAATGTTGCCAAGAGTAAACAGACCACATCACGTAAGAAGATGCTTGAGAAGCTGAATGTTGAGGAAATCCAACCCTCTTCAAGGCGTTATCCGGGCATAATCTTCACACCATCCAGAGAACCCGGTAACAAGATACTGGAGGTCCATGGTCTTACCGCAACTGTTGACGGAGAAACACTTTTTGAGGATGTTAATTTCCAGATAGAGAAAGGTGATAAGGTGGCTTTCTTAAGTCAGGACCCACGTGCTATGACAGCACTCTTTGAAATTATCACCGGAAACCGTAAGGCTGATGCTGGAACCTATGACTGGGGACAGACCATCACCACAGCATATCTTCCGCTTGATAATACATCTTTCTTTAATACAGATCTTAATCTGGTGGACTGGTTATGTCAGTTCTCTGATGACTCAAGTGAGATTTATCTTAAAGGATTCTTAGGCAAAATGCTGTTCTCAGGAGAGGAAGTCTTAAAAAAGGCTTCAGTACTCTCAGGTGGTGAAAAGATGAGGTGCATGATAGCTCGCATGATGCTTCGTGATGCCAATACCATGGTCCTTGACTCACCAACCAATCATCTTGATCTTGAATCCATCCAGGCATTTAACAATACTCTTCAGGCTTTTAAGGGTAATATACTCATGTCTTCACACGACCACGAGTTTATCCAGACTGTATGCAACCGTATAATTGAGCTTACTCCTAATGGAATAATTGATAAGCAGATGGAATACGATGATTACATAACGGATGAGAAAGTTGCCGCAGCCAGAGAGCGCTTATATGCAAAATAACTAACTTAATTTTTACAATTATGGTAAAACATATAGTAAGTTTCAAGCTGACAGGGACAGCTGATGAGAGAAAAGCTGTAGCAGAAAAATTTAGAGAGGCATTACTCAAGCTTCCAGAGCAGATAGATGTCCTTCAAAGTATGGAAGTAGGAGTGAACCAAAATCCGCAGGAAAGCTGGGATGTAGTACTCACTGCCGTTGTTCCCACAATGGAAGATGTTGCCACATATGCAAATCATCCGGCCCATGTGGCAGCCGCAGCCCTCCTTAATGGACATAAGGAATCCCGCGCCTGTGTGGATTACGTTTGTTAAAATAAGGTATAGATGCCAGTCTAAAGACTTCTGAAACATAAAATCCCGTTTCCCAATATCATTAATTATGTGGGGAAACGGGATTTATATATATGTCCTGATTTTATAAGTCTGAATCGTTATCCTTCAATCAGTGATAAATGCATAACTGTTTAGCGGTCCAGAGTTCTGCCTTCGTAAAAGTTTATATAAGCTCTGTTAACAAGAGTATAAGCTCCGGGGGTAGGGTAATTGCCGGAGAAATACCAGTCACCGGGATGCTGAGGAACTGCTTCATGTAAGCCATCAATGGTCTGGAATAAAAGGTCAACCTTTGCATGTGTCCCGGCCGGTGTCAGCATCTGAGCCATTTTAGCGGAAATTTCTTCCTCAGTAAACGGCGCATAAATCTCTTTCACTGCGTTAATCCGTTCTTCCTCAGGAAGTGTTAGCTGCCTTTTAGCCTCTATATAAACTTTTTCAAGAACTTCTGACATGTTACGTTCCTGCAGCAGTGCAACAGCTGCCCTGAATGCAGCAAACTCGCTCATGCGTGACATGTCTATTCCATAATAATCCGGGTAACGCACCTGAGGTGAGGATGAGACCACTATGATACGTTTAGGATGCAAGCGATCTAACATCCCAATAATGGACTGTTTCAGAGTGGTGCCGCGGACAATGGAATCATCAATGACAACCAGTGTATCACGGTCATTCTCTATGCAGCCGTAAGTAACATCATACACATGTGCTGCCAGGTCATTACGGCAGTTGCCTTCTGCAATGAAAGTACGCAACTTTATATCTTTAAGCGCAACTTTCTCAATGCGGAGCTTCTGTTTCATAATGGCATAAAGTGCGTCATGATTCAGTTTACCGGCAGACATAAGAACTTCAATAGCATCCAGTTTAGACTTATCCAACACTTTTTCCAGCCCCTCTGTCATTCCCAAGAAAGCAACTTCAGCAGTATTAGGAATAAATGAGAAAACAACGTTCTTAAGGTCCCCGTCCAGCATGCCCACCAGTCTGGGGACCAGGCTGCGTCCCAGTGCCTTACGCTCTTTATAAATATCAGCGTCTGAGCCTCGGGAAAAGTAAATTCTTTCAAAGGAACATCTGGCATTTTCACCAGGTTCAAGAATCTTTTCTACACTGAACTTACCTGATTTATTAACAATGAGGGCGTAACCGGGCTGTAGTTCGTTAACCTGAACGCGCCGTACGTTGAATGCCGTCTGAATAACCGGTCTCTCTGACGCAACCACTATTACCTCGTTATCGTAGTAATAGAAAGCTGGGCGTATGCCGTGAGGGTCGCGCATGGTGAACATATCTCCTGAACCGGTGGCACCACAGATGACATATCCACCATCCCACAGCGGGGAGGACTCCTTAAGAACTTGCGAGAGGTCAAGCTGTTCATCTATGGCTTCAGAAAGTCTGGGTTCCTGCAGAGTGTCACGGAGCTCTCTATAGTGCCTGTGATTCTCCGTGTCAAGCGCATGCCCCAGTTGCTCAAGCAACATAAAGGTATCACTGTAAATACGTGGATGCTGTCCGCGGCTTACTATGGACTCAAATATGCGGTCAACATTAGTCATGTTGAAGTTACCGCAAAGGAACAGATTCCGGGATCGCCAGTTGTTGCGCCTAAGGAATGGATGAACGTAAGAGAGCCCGCTTCGGCCTGTGGTACTGTATCTCAGATGGCCCATGTAAATCTGCCCTATGAAAGGTGTGAATTCATCAATCTCATCCAGACTCATGGCTTGGATATCTGATCCAATCTGAGCACCTATCTTTTCAAAAATTTCAGAAATAGCGCCAGTCCCGAGGGCTCTCTCTCTGAACATATATTCGTGACCCGGAGGCGCATTGAACTTTACTACACCAACACCGGCGGCTTCCTGACCACGATTGTGCTGTTTCTCCATGAGCAGATACAGCTTATCCAACCCAAAGGCCACAGAGCCGTATTTCTCTTTATAGTATTCAAGAGGCTTAAGCAGGCGTATCATGGCTACGCCACACTCATGCTTCAGCTGTTCCATAAAAATAAATACAGACAGCCCCCACATTTATACAAGTGGGGCTGTCTGTCTAAAAATTAATTCAGATTAACGTATAAAAAGTAATTCACGATATTTGGGCAGAGGCCATATTTCATTGTCCACCAAAAGCTCAAGTTTATCAATATGATAACGTATGGCTTCCATAGCCGGAATGACATTATCATGATAAGCAATTGCTTTCTCACGCTCACTACTAATGTTATTGGCTTCCTTACGAGCGCGTACCATACGCTGTACTTCAGCTTTGATGGCGCTACTGTTGCGTGCTATACGCTCTATTGTATCCAGGTCATGGCTTACAATCTCGTTTCCACGCTCACCGGGGAAGAGTTCTTTGAGTTTAACCACATTGTCAACAAGCATGCTCTGATAGCGGGTGGCAACAGGAATAATATGATTTATGGCAAGGTCACCCAGCACACGAGCTTCAATCTGTACTTTTTTAGTGTACATTTCCCATTTCACCTCGTTACGGGCCTCAAGCTCAACTCTTGAGAAAACACCGGTCCTTGCAAACATTTCCTCTGACTGCTTGCTCAGATATGCATCAAAAATCTTGGGAGCAGATGTCTCGCAGTCAAGGCCTCGGCGAGCTGCTTCTTCCTTCCACTCATCAGAGTAGCCGTTACCGTCAAAGTGAATAGCTTTGGATTCAATGATGAGCTTGCGAACCTCTTCAAGAATGGCCGTTTCAAGGTCAGACCCTTTGGCCATACGCTCATCCACGGCTTTGCGGAACATGTTGAGCTGGTCAGCAACTGCAGCGTTAAGAGCAATCATTGCAGAGGCACAGTTGGCTGATGAACCCACAGCACGGAACTCAAAACGGTTTCCTGTGAATGCAAAGGGTGAGGTACGGTTACGGTCAGTGGAGTCAAGCTGAATTTCAGGAATCTGTGCCAGACCCAGTGATACACGTTCCTTGGTGGCAAGATCTGTAAGACGGTCAGAATCAGCATTCTCAAGGAGGTCAAGAATCTTGGCCAGTGATGAGCCGGTGAAGATGGATATGATGGCAGGAGGTGCCTCGTTTGCTCCAAGTCTGTGCGCATTTGTAGCCGACATGATGGACGCCTTAAGTAGGGCATTGTGTTTATGTACGGCTGCCATTGCGTTTACTACAAATGTTATAAACTGAAGGTTCTCTTTAAATGATTTTCCGGGAGCAAAAAGGAGTACTCCGGTGTCAGTTCCAAGACTCCAGTTATTATGCTTACCTGAGCCATTAACGCCCGCAAAAGGCTTCTCGTGGAGAAGAACACGGAAGTTGTGACGACGTGCCACTTCCGCAATCAGTGACATTAGAAGGAGGTTGTGGTCGTTTGCCAGATTAGCTTCTTCAAATATAGGAGCAAGCTCAAACTGGTTGGGGGCTACCTCATTGTGACGTGTCTTTGCAGGAATACCCATGCGGTGACATTCCAGTTCAAGGTCAAGCATAAAGGCCTCTACGCGAGAGGGAATAGCACCAAAATAATGGTCTTCCAGCTGCTGATTCTTTGCAGACTCATGTCCCATAAGGGTGCGTCCGGTAAGCACAAGGTCAGGACGAGCGTTATAGAGTGCTTCATCCACCAGGAAATATTCCTGTTCCCATCCCAGATAAGCGTTAACATGCTTTACCTCAGGGTCAAAGAGCTGTGCAACAGCTGTTCCGGCCTTGTCAACGGCATTAAGAGCTCTTAGGAGAGGTGTCTTATAGTCCAGAGACTCACCGGTGTAAGAGATAAAGATGGTGGGAATACAGAGTGTTTCACCCAAAATGAATGCAGGAGATGATATGTCCCAGGCAGAATAGCCGCGGGCCTCAAAGGTATTACGGATGCCACCATTGGGGAAACTTGAAGCGTCCGGTTCCTGCTGAACCAGCAGTTTTCCGGTGAATTCTTCTACTACTCCGCCTTTACCGTCATGATCTATAAAGGAATCATGCTTTTCTGCAGTACCGTCTGTAAGAGGATGAAACCAGTGTGTATAATGACGGGCGCCATTTTCTATAGCCCATCGCTTCATACCTTCTGCCACGCTGTCTGCAACATCACGGGTGATGGGTTCTTTGTTATCAATTGCTTTTACAAGAGCATCATAAGTTTTCTTGGGAAGGTATTCAAACATCTTTGAGCGGTTGAATACTTTCTCAGCATAGTAGCGTTCAGGACGCTCAGGAGTTACTTCTACTGGAACAGCTTTACGGTTGGAAGCCTCCTCAACAACTTTAAATCTTAGAGTAGACATATATTGACTATTGGAATTAAATTAGCATGTATGTATGGTAATAACTTGAGATGGGTAAATTATAAACGAATCTCAAAGGAAGTGAGAATGTTACAAGTAATTATGCGCCGAGAGAAGGCGCTGTCGAAAAACAGCAGACATGACTTCAAAAGTATATAAAAATAAAAAAACCGGAACTCTGTATAAGTGCAGCAGAACCGGATGTGCGTATTTTGATATATGATTTGTAAAGTCAGAGCGCAAACTCATGGCAGCCCATAGGCGTTTATCACTTTTACTAAAGCGTAAAACCGATACTTTACCGGGACTATAGATATGAGTGGCAAGAATCATGCCGCAAAATTAAGGCATAATTTTGTTTCCTGCAATAGTAAATACTTTTTTTGAGTAAAAAAGTTATGACGACACAAGCGATACTTGCATTGGAGTGGAATGCATACTAAGCATAATTAAAAAGTCTGAGCATCAGAACGTAATATGAAGTGCCACACGAACTCCGTTTTTACTAATGGAGTATCCGGGGTCAAGGTACGTAAGGCGGCGTACAAAGTCCACTCGCAGGCATTTGAGGATGTTGTCTATACCGGCACTTATTTCCATATAGGGGCCATGGTTCATGGTATTGACCGGCAGTTCTCCGGGGAACACGGGCAAATGATGATTCTTTGATGGATTATTTTTATCGGACAGATAACCGTATGCGCCCCTGAAAGCTATTACCTCTCTTAATTTCAATTTCTTAAGTAAGGGTATGCGATTAAAAAGCACACCGTTAAGCCAGTATGTTATGTCCCAGCTTCCCATGGAATCAAAAGCCCATTCCATGGGATTCATAAGTTGCATGGCTTCAGGCTGGATGGTATAAGAAAGGTTTACATTGGGTGTAAGTAACCAGGGATAGGGTACGGCTGAGAATATATGTCCGGCAGATATAAATGTGTCCAGATAACCGAAAGCCGAGAGCCAGAAGCGCTTGGCGGCTTTAAGTGTGGTAAAATTCAGAGTATATTTTGCACCAAGCCATCCTGCCGGAGCATATGTATGTTCCAGCTCTATTACCGGAGCATCAAGATTAATGGGAATTCTGTGAGTGCGTGTCTGATAAAATTTCTCACCCGGTGCATATCTAAGTTTTAATCTGAATCCGGAATTTGAAAGATTACTGAGCGAGGTACCGTCAGACAAATCAAAATTCATCCACATGGAAGGTGTGAAGCGTGTATTAAAGGCCTCAGCCTGAACGGAGAAGTTATTCTCTAATTCTAATATGTATTGGAATGACGTATGACGCCTATATACTACACGGGTATCAGGACAACGTTTCCAAGCAAGGACAAAGTTATCAGGGCTGGTAAAAAGATAATTCTGCCCCAGTCTATAAAGATTATACGAGTGGCCTATCCGCAGTGCATTTACAGGAAATTCACGACTGTGGTTTTCTTTATCTATGAATGAATATTCAGCTTCCGCTGTGTATTTCCATCTGTGGTCACGGAAACCGTATGCTACGTTTCCACGAAAGAATATCCTTTTAGAAAGACGTGCAGTGGTAATCCCTCCGGCTTGGAGGCGAAGGCCCTCTGCCGTATTCCATGTAATGGTGGAGTTGAGCGGACCGAAAAGGAAGTAATCCGGCTTCCCTATCGGGACATAGCCTGTAAAGATAAGTTTTAAGATTTTTTCACCCCAATAGAATGCCGGAGCTTGCCTCAGATGTGTCATAAACTTATCTGCGTTTTCTTCCCCGTGGCTAAGCGGTACAAGTCTGTTTTGCTCCCAAAAAGTATCAGTTTCTCTGTTACTGTCAGCAACTTTAGTTTCTGAGCCTAAAGACAAGAATACTTCTGCGTCAGGGGCTTCAAATGAGTGACGGTCATAATAAGCCTCTTTAGAAACCTGAAGCTCCGGTGTCCCTGGGACAGGACGCGCAAGAAACCCAAAAGTTTCATAAGAAAGAATCCTTGAGCCATCCGAAGCTTTAGCGTATTCCTGCTCTATGTTAAGGGCTGTGATAAAGTTAAGGTTTATATCCTTGGGAACGGATAATTCCACTTTTTTTATAAACATGGTGGAATCATTAACAGGGACATAAATATGCCCCGTAAATCCGAAATCCGCTCTGTTTCTTGGGTAAAAAGCAAGCGTAAGACATGTGTCAGCTCTCACTACAGCTGTATCCACAAGATAATACTCATAAAAGTCAGGGCCAATGGGTGACAGCGGACTTACAAATTTATTCTGAAGAATAGTAATGTCCCGGTCATATAGATTAATACCACGCAAAACATCTTCATAAAATGTTTGCATACTGGCCACATCTGCTATTTCATCTATTCCGTCAGCCTTTATACCACGAACAATAGTTTTTTCATTGCGCGGGGTCTTTCTGTAATAATGTTCAGAAACTTTCTCTCTTAAGGCAACATTAAGTACCGGTACATCACTGAAATAACCGGTTGATATATGCTCTTTCAACTCCGGAATACGCCTGATGAGGCCATTGGCAGAGGTGGTATCAAAGTCATTCAGAGCTAATGAGATCTTTTCATAACTGCGATATGAGTAATACGGATTATTCCTGGGGTCTGTAAGGTGTGATTTCTTGCGTATGGAGGTTACAAAATCTACTGCGGGGTTATTCTTCTTGGTGTATTTTTTCTTCTTAATTGTAATTTCTTTTAGCTCCGTAACTGATGGGGTAAGGTATATCACATACAGGTTTATACCATTCTTCTGTAAGTTTACACTCCCGGGATTATAACCCATGGCCGTGGCATTCAGGGTAGAGACCTCTTCAGGAAGATTAAATTCAAATATCCCTCTCCCATCAGACAATGTCTTAAGTCCGGTAACACTTTCCGTAACTGATACGTATGGAAGTGGTTCAGATGTAACACTGTCCCGCACAACACCCTTTATTACGGTAGCTGTGGAAGTTGTTGGTAGAAGCAGCATTACTAACGCTACAAAGAGCTGTGACTTTATGAATATTTTTTTTTGCATGTGATTATTTTCTATCTTTGTCACATGGGAAAAGAGATTGAACGTAAGTTTTTAGTTAACGGGAATGCTTATAAGGCATTGGCTGTTAAAGAAATACATATGTGTCAGGGATATTTGTGTACGGACCCTCACAGGACTGTGCGTGTACGCATAGCAGATGATGTAGCTTACCTGACTATCAAAGGAATAACAACAGGCGCTTCCCGTAGTGAATGGGAATACAAAATCCCAGTAGATGATGCTCGTGCCATTCTTGAAGAGTGTTGTGCCGGCAAATACCTTTCTAAAACACGATATATTATTCCAGTGGAGAATTGTAACCTATTCTGGGAAATAGATGAGTTTCACGGACAACTCTCAGGTCTTGTCCTGGCTGAAATTGAACTTCCCTCAGAGGATATGCTGATAACTCTCCCGGAGTTTATAGGCAGTGAAGTTACCGGTCAAAAGACCTATTATAACTCCTCGCTTCTTAATTCACTCTTTTCTGCAGACGCACCACGTTCTCAACATGATGAGTGTGAGGGAACATGTCCACCGGCTGAACAGCCGTAACCATATATTTACTGTCCAGGAGCGCCAGATCACGAGCCTGGGTTGCCGGATTACAGCTTACATATACAATTCTTTCCGGAGCAGCATTCAAAATTACATCCACAACGTCAGCGTGCATACCGGCTCTGGGAGGGTCCACAATCATTACATCCGGAACTCCGTGTTCTGAGACAAAGGCATCTGTGAGAATGTCTTTCATGTCTCCCGCATAGAAAAGAGTGTTCTCTATCCCGTTAACTTTGCTGTTGACACGTGCATCGTCTATAGCCTCAGGGACATACTCTATACCTATTACTTTTGAAGCTTTCCGACTGACAAAATTAGCAATAGTACCCGTTCCTGTGTAAAGGTCATATACAAGTTCACCACCTGTTAAATCAGCAAAATCACGAACTACGCAGTAAAGGCGGTAGGCCTGAAGAGAATTGGTCTGGTAAAATGATTTGGGGCCTATTCTGAATTTAAGGCCTTCCATTTCTTCTTCTATGTATTCTTTGCCGGAATGGAGTTTGATATCAAGGTCAAACATGCTGTCATTCATTTTAAGATTTACAGCATACATGAGTGAAGTTATTTCCGGGAACTCATCTCTTACCGCATCAAGCACCATACGAATCTCATCAGGCCTGTCAGCTCCAAAAGATAACACCAGCATGACCTCTCCAGTGGATGCAATACGAATCATCATGGTGCGCATCAGGCCTTCCTGAGCTTTTAAGTCATAAAAGTCAAGGTTATGATTCTTTGCAAAGTCACGAATAAATAGACGCAGCCGGTTGCCTAAATCATCCTGAAGATGACAGCAGGAAATATCAAGCACCTTATCAAAAGCTCCAGGAATATGAAAACCACAAGCGTTACGGTCAGGAAAATCTTCTCCGGAGTTGAGCTGTTCATACGTGAGCCACTTCTTATTTGAAAAGGTGTATTCCATCTTATTGCGGTAAGCCCATATATTTTCAGAACCGAGAATGGGCATAACTTCAGGAAGTTCTATATGTGCTATCCTGGTCAGAGCATCCACAACCTGCTGCTGTTTGCAAGTAAGCTGATAGTCATAGGGCAGATGCTGCCACTTACACCCCCCACACATGGTGAAATGCTCGCAAACAGGCTTAATTCTGAACGGGGAAGGCTTTATCAGATTTACAATATGTCCTTCAGCAAAAGAGCTCTTCTTTTTATCAAGCTTAACATCTGCAATGTCTCCCGGAGCTCCGTAGGGTATAAAAGTTACAAGACCGGTTTCCGGAAGACGTGCAATACTTTTACCTTCCGCAGCTACTCCGGTTATTTCAAGTCCGTTTATTACGGGTAATTCTTTTCTTTTCCGTGCCATAATATAAAATATGGTGCAAAGATAATGAAGATATTTGGGTTTAGCCTCGTTCAGCTAAGAAAACTGGAGCTATGGGATGTAAGACCCCATACTCCACTATTTGTTAAGGCAGAGCTATGCGATGGAAAGGTAATTTTATCCGTTAGCACACAATTTTATAAGCCACACATCAGTTATGAGATTTTAGTAATTTATAACTGATTGGATTATATTTGGTTATACAACAGATTTTTTTGGGGGGGCTGGAATCATTCAGACGATTAAACAGAAAATATGAGCAATTCCTGCACACCGCCAAAGGGATTGCTATGGCTGCATGTGTACTGTTTATGTTACGGTTCGTATAGTTGAGCCTAATACTCAAATTAGTCACTGTCTTATTTCCCGGATGTCAGTAGTAGTAGTAACCTTCGCCTCAGCCAATCGTCATGCATCTGCGTCCGCTTGTTTCGGTAGCAATGCAACCGCATTGCTCCCTCATTACGCGAACACATCTGCATAACACTTGACCGCCCCTGCCTTAACAAATATTGGGGAACGGGGTCAAAAGCTTTGTATGATGCAAGAAAGCATAATCCACTTTAAGGCACTTTAAGCTCTGAAAAATTAGGTGGAATATTAAATATCCTTTATTATAGATTTTTGAAAAAAAAGACATATCTTTGCAGAATAATAGATACAAGCGTCTGTCATGACGCTGTCATGAGCATGCAAAGAATAATATAAATTATTTTAACTCAATAAATTAACTTCACAGACGTATGAAAAGAGTTTATACATTCGGTGACGGTAAGGCAGAAGGTAATGCTTCAATGCGTAACCTTCTGGGTGGCAAAGGTGCCAACCTCGCTGAAATGAATCTTCTGGGTATGCCCGTACCTCCCGGTTTTACAATTACCACAGATGTGTGTACAGAATATACCCAGTACGGTAAAGAAGAAGTGGTAAAGCGCCTTAAAAAGGATGTGGAAGAAGCTATAGCCCACGTTGAAGCGCTTACCGGAAAGAAATTTGATGATCCCAAGAACCCTCTCCTTGTTTCAGTACGTTCAGGCGCGCGTGCTTCCATGCCCGGCATGATGGATACCGTACTTAACCTGGGTATGAATGATGCCACTGTTGAATCGCTGGCAGAAAAGAGCGGCAACCCCCGTTTTGCATGGGACAGCTACCGCCGCTTTGTTCAGATGTACGGTGATGTGGTTCTGGGCATGAAACCTAAAAGCAAGAATGACATTGATCCTTTTGAGGAAATCATGGATAAGGTCAAGGAAGCCAAGGGCGTGAAACTTGACACTGAACTTGATGTAGAAGACCTCAAGAATCTGGTAAAGCTTTTCAAGGCCGCAGTAAAGGATTTCACAGGTAAAGACTTCCCTGAAAGCGCTTGGGAACAGTTATGGGGCGGCATCTGCGCTGTATTTGACAGTTGGATGAATGAGCGCGCCATTCTTTACCGCCGAATGAACCAGATACCTGAAGAGTGGGGCACCGCTGTTAACGTACAGGCCATGGTTTACGGTAACATGGGTGACAATTCAGCTACCGGAGTTGCATTCTCACGCGATGCTGCCACAGGTGAGGATATATTCAACGGTGAATATCTGATTAATGCACAGGGTGAAGACGTTGTAGCCGGTATCCGCACGCCTCAGCAGATTACCATCGAGGGTTCACGCCGCTGGGCTGCACTTCAGGGTATCTCTGAAGAAGAACGTAAGTCTAAATATCCTTCCCTTGAAGAGTCCATGCCTGACTGTGCACAGGAACTGTTTAAGATTGCAGACCGCCTGGAAGACTACTACAAAGACATGCAGGATATGGAATTCACCATACAGGACGGCAAGCTGTGGATGCTACAGACACGTAACGGAAAGCGTACCGGTGCCGCAATGGTAAAGATAGCAATGGACCTGCTTCGTGCCGGCGAAATTGATGAGAAGACCGTTCTGATGCGTATGGAACCCCAGAAGCTGGATGAACTGCTTCACCCTGTATTTGACAAGTCTGCCCTTAAGCGTGCAGCCGTTGCCGCCAAAGGTCTGCCTGCATCACCCGGTGCCGCAACAGGTCAGATAGTATTCTCAGCTGATGATGCAGAAGCCTGGGCTGAGAAGAAGAAAAAAGTTGTTCTGGTACGTATAGAGACTTCTCCTGAGGACCTACGCGGTATGGCTGTTGCACAGGGTATTCTCACCATGCGTGGCGGTATGACATCTCATGCAGCTGTTGTGGCTCGTGGTATGGGCAAATGCTGCGTTTCAGGTGCCGGAGAAATTAAAATTGACTACAAGGAAAAAACTGTTGAAATGGGAGGAAAAGTTTACCATGAAGGTGACTGGATTTCTCTGAACGGTTCAACAGGTGAAGTATATGACGGACAGGTCCCCACTACTGAACCGGAACTCGGTGGTGATTTCGGTGCCATCATGAACCTTGCAAGCAAGTACACCAAGACTCTGGTGCGCACAAATGCTGATTCTCCCCGTGATGCAAAACAGGCCCGTCATTTCGGTGCTCAGGGTATTGGTCTGTGCCGTACAGAACACATGTTCTTTGAGGGTGACCGTATCAAGTCAGTGCGTGAGATGATTCTTGCTTCTGATGAAGAAGGACGTCGCGTGGCTCTGGCCAAGCTTCTTCCCATGCAGCGCGGTGACTTTGAAGGTATCTTTGAGGCCATGGACGGCTTTGGAGTGACCATCCGTCTGCTTGATCCGCCGTTACATGAATTTGTACCTCATCAGACTGCCACCCAGAAAGAGCTGGCTGATGAAATGGGTATAAGCCTTGCAGAAGTAAAAGCAAAGGTAGACAGCCTTGAAGAATTCAACCCCATGCTGGGTCACCGTGGCTGCCGTCTGGGTATCACATATCCTGAAATTACAGAAATGCAGACACGCGCCATCATTGAGGCCGCTCTTGCATGTAAGAACCGCGGTATAGACGTTAAACCTGAAATTATGATTCCTCTGGTGGGTTCACTCAAGGAAATTCAGCACCAGGCTAATGTCATCAACACTACCGCCGCAAAGGTATTTGATGAGAAAGGCCAGTCAATTCCCTACATGGTGGGCACAATGATTGAGGTTCCCCGCGCAGCCCTGACCGCTAATGAGATTGCAACCGTTGCAGACTTCTTCTCATTCGGAACCAATGACCTTACCCAGATGACATTCGGTTTCTCTCGTGATGACGCTCCCAAGTTCCTGAAGTTCTACAAGGAGCATGGTATCATCAAGACTGATCCCTTTGAAGTTCTGGATCAGGAAGGCGTTGGCCAGTTAGTACGTATGGGCGTAGAAAAAGGCCGTAGCGTGAAGCCGGAACTGAAAGTGGGTATCTGCGGCGAGCATGGCGGTGAACCCTCATCAGTTAAGTTCTGCGCTAAGTTAGGAATGAACTACGTCAGCTGCTCACCCTTCCGCGTGCCCATTGCACGTGTAGCTGCGGCGCAGGCCAGCCTTGAAGATTAAGACTTAGTCTAACATTTCCCGAGACTTAGGCTGTAACGCTCCGATAAAAAGGAGGTTACAGCCTTTGGTATTCTTTGGGGGTTCGTTCACTTGACATCACTTTGTGAGTACAAATGCGCGGAAAAGTGTACAGAATGTTGTACACAATTTTTGAGGCGTGTACAGGCGTGTACAACTGATGTGTACAAATGGAATTTAATTACAGGACAAATAGTTAAGTGTAATTTTCAAATAAACTTCATAAAAAATATTGGAACATAGATGGCAACTTTCAAAGCAACTGTCCGGGGAGAACGCGCAGACGGCTTCATGCAGGTGTATATCCGCGTGACTCATAACCGCGCTCACGGATATATCAAGACTGACAAGATGATAACCCGGAAAGAACTTGGGAAAAGTAAGGAAATCACTGACCCTTTCGTTATGAATTACTGCACGGCTCTAATAATGGAGTACAATGAGCTGCTCAACCGCAAGGACATCAGCAAATGGACAGTTGCGGAGGTGGTAGAGTTTCTGAAGCATGGCGATGAGGATATTTGTTTCAGCGACTATGCACGCCTGCACATTGACCGACTGATTGACAACGACCAAGAGCGGACATCGCGCAACTACAAACTGGCTCTTCAACACATGGAGCGTTTCTTTGGCACGAACAAAATCATGTTCGGGAAGCTTACCTCTATACAGGTCAATCGTTGGATAGCGACTTTGGAGCAGACGCGCCGGGCAAAGGAGATGTATCCAGTTTGCATGAGGCAGGTGTTCAGAGCTGCCTTAACGGAGTTCAATGATTACGACAACGGCATTATCCGTATCAAGACCAATCCGTGGGGCAAAGTGAAGATACCGACTGCGGACCGGTCCGAGAAGATTGCCATTTCTCCCGAAGAGTGCCGGGCGTTCTTTGCGGCTCCGCTCCCTGCCACGCGGATGATTGACCCCCTGCCCGAACTGGGGCGCGATGTGGCTATGCTTGTGCTATGTCTCGCAGGGATGAACACGGCAGACATCTATGAGCTGCGCAAAGAGAATTATCGTGACGGCGTGATATGTTACAAGAGAGCCAAGACCCGAAAGAGCAGACGCGATGATGCCTACATTGAAATGCGCGTTGAGCCTATCATCGAGCCTATCATCAAAAAATATCTTACAGATGATGATGACCCCTACCTGCTGAACTTTCATAAGCGGTACTGCGATTTTGACTCTTTCGGGGCAAATGTCAACAATGGCATTCGGCAGGTGTGCAAGTCAATGAATATCCCAAAGGAGAAATGGTATTGCGTTTATACGTTCCGGCACACATGGGGAATAATCGCGCAGAACGATTGCGGAGCGAGTATTGCAGAGGTGGCTTTTGGTATGAACCATTCTCACGGATATAAGATAACAAGAGATTATCTGAAGAAAGATTTCACTCCGGCCTGGGAATTGAACGCGAAAGTGATTGACTTTATATTTTTCTCAACGGAGAAAGGCAAGCAGGGATTGGCGCGAGATGTGGATGAGCCGAAAGACAAGATGTTCCGGCTCTCTCCCAAATACATGGTCTACGCTCGTGCCTATTTCCGTGGGGAGGTGCTTGCGGAGGTCAGCGACATTGGCTTCGGGACCGTTGGCGATGTTGTCAGCCGACTGGCAGAGCAGTTGCCCGACACAATCCCGATAGGCTGTGCCGTCCAGTTCCGCATCAAGAACGTGGACACCGACCGCGAGGTTGTGTATGAACACACCAAAGGCAAAGGGTTCTTTTGAGTACAAAAGCGGCCAAGGCCGATAATTGAGCGCGGCCCCCTCTTCCCCTTAAATCTTTTTCGCCCGACTTTGTTTCTTGCTGCGCAAGCGGCAAGCCGATGACATCAGAGCCGGGTGTTTGATTTTGTCCAATGTCGGCGGCACTTGGCATAGCCGGAGCAGGCTCCGCTCTGCCCTCGTTGGCACGACATTCCAATACTTAAAAGTTCAGTGCAAAGATACCGCTGTAAATTAGCAGTCAAATTATAACTTTTGAAATTCAAACTATAACGATGACCTTATCAAGAGTAATTGACTTGTCGCTTTGCTATGCAAAGAACGGTCACCATATCCGAAGCAAAAGTATCTATAAAGAAAGCGAGCCTCGGATCCAACTGGAGGTTGGTGACGAAGCTCGCTGTATGAGTTAGCGATTAACTCGCCTACACTCGTTGAGCTAAAAATTGAAGCCTTTTGGTCAAAACCTTAGGCTCAATTCTTCGCCAGGCGAAGCGCCAGAGGCGATTTACGAAAGCGCGGCGGCGATGCCGCAACTACCATTATTTTATGATTATTTTTCGGGTTTCTAAACCGGATTTTGATTTCCAAATATATATTCCTTGCTGAATATTAGACCATTCATAGAGTTTGACATTGTTCTGCACAAGAATGCCGTTCAAAGCATATAGGTTACCGACAGAATTATTTAAATCAGCTGTAATATCTTCAATGCCTGAACCGGACTGAGACTGTGGAAATACAGGAAGTGACGGAAACCAGTAGTTGGAAATCATAGGATATTCCTTGATGAGATTTCCGTTGGCATCAAAACGACGGGTCACGTATGTCGGATCGACAAACTTATGAAACATCGAGGCATATAATTCGTCGGTAACAGGATGGATTCCCAATGAACATCCATATACATGCCAGTCGCCTGGTTCTTGCGAGAAGTCTAATAATTTTTCTATTTTCCCTGAATCAATATCAAAACGAAATATCCGATAATTAGTAAACCAACTGTTCGGGCCCCCGCACCAGTACAGGCTGTTGGTGACAGAAGAGGCGCAGAATGGGTCAGGAGTCCAGGCATACCATGAATTGGATGGAGGGAAAATATCATCGCCCTCAATCTTTATTACTTCACGCTGGAGGGTTGCGGGATCCAATCTTATGATATATGGCACGGTGGCACCTGTTCCCTGAACATTTTTTGATGCCGAATACCACAAATTTCCATCCTTTGACATTACGATAGTGGATCCGATGCCTGACATTCTGCGCGGTCTGCTGCCTGTGTCACGCTCAATGGCATCATCTACAATTTCCATATCCAGTACTTCAATAACCTTGTCTGATGAAGGGTCAATTACTAACATGCCATATTGCTGATGTACAGCAAATACTTTCCCTTGAGCAAGAATCATTGTGCCGGTTTGCCCAAAATATAGAGAACTTGTCGGGTCGCTATTAGGTTTGTCATTATCTCCACCGGCGTTAGGATTGGCAGAGCCTTCCACCTGGCCTTCAATCTCGAGAGTGTTGAGATTCAAAACCCATATCCCATTGCTTGTGGAAACGTAACCTTTATCTTGGTCAACTCCGCAGAATGCCCTGCCGTCACACTGATGCCCCGACGGGTCAATCAGTTGAAGCTGTTTAATCAGTTTCATTGTCGTGGCATCGGCAATAGATATCCTTCCGCCTGTGATACTTGCTCCGGGGTCCTTTTCCTGCTTTGCAATCATATACAGCCTGCCGTTCCATATCGCTCCATACTGGTTTGTACACCCGAGCTCCATACCCGGATTCTCAGTCTGAATTACCCGGTAATACCAATAGTTTTCATCCGGGTCGTCAGGCAGAAGGTAGTTGACAGTCGAGTTCTGATGTCCATACCAGTCCTCGTTGATAAAGATTACCCCTTTTGAGTAATCAATATCTCCTGCAGCGGCACAGGCTGCCGCTGCAAGAAACATTGAGAAAACAAGTGACAGTTTGCGTATCATTTGATTATTATTTTCTTAGATAAACCATCGTTAGATACAAGGATATAGACACCCGGGCTGAGGGTGACAGTGTGGATGAATTGGTCACCGTCGGCCGTAAACGAATCCACAGCCAGGCCTTGAACATTAACGATATCAAATGACATACCTTTATATCCGATTACAGTGATTGTATGTCCGTCACTGCTGATTCGGCGCACTGAATCTTCAACTGAATCCACTCCGGTGGTACCTTCATTAACTTCTATACCGACAGTATGATTTATCACCTTACCGTTTGACTCTATGGCAAGTCCCACTGTATGATTACCGACAGCTTTTGGTGTCAACGTAAGTTTATTGCCTTCGAGCGCTACTTCAACAGGCTGCTGACCGGCTTCATTGGCCATCATTCGAGGATCACTTATGAGCGAGTAGCGGATGTTTGCATCATTGTTATCGCGGTCAGTTGCATTGATGGTGATTTCAACAGGTTCATCGTCAAGTTTCAACTTGACATCATCTATAGCCTCTACTTCCGGATCGTAAGCATCAGGGAATATCGGCATGGACTGGAACCAATAATAGGGTCTGAGTTCCACCGTAGCGTTGAATGTTCCATCCTCGGCATTGATGAAATGAGTCCAGTTGTAGCGATAATGTCCGGAAGCCTTTGATTCTGTTGTTCCGGCAATAATTTCACCGGTTCGGTCATCATAACGCACCGTTCCGTAAGCACCTTGTTTCAGGCCAGGAGTATGAGCGGGAAGTCCGGCTACCTTTGCTATGTGTCTGAACTCTTTGGTATCAACGTCATATCGCCAGTAGTCACCGTCACCACCATTGGCAATGCTGCTGCCGCCGGAGAAGAACAGTGAATTGACGGAGTGAGCGCCGGTGAACTGAGTCGTGCGCCAGGCACCCCAACCGCAAGTAACCACTCCACATTCTTCCGGAACATCCACTCGGTCTGATTCCTCGAGCGACAGATGGTCAATGGCTACAAACACGCTATGGCCATCCTCCTTGGTTGCATACCACACGCGGCCATCGGCTCCCTGGGTAATACCTTGTACATTCTTGTCAGCTATTGACTTGACAATCATATCGGAATCAATATCTACAATGTAAACACCGGCATCCTGTTTGATAGCAAATACATGATTACCCGCAAGTACCATATCACCTATCTGACCGCTGTAAAGTGAGCCTGAGGGATCGGTATTCGGTTTGCCGTCATCTTCATCATCTATGAGTTCCTGACTTACCTTTCCAAGAATTTCAAAATTTTCAATATCTATGACATAGATACCATTATTTGTACCCATGTAAATGCGGCCCGTACCGGCGCCACACAGCGCGCGACCGTCGGCACTTCTTGCTTCATCTTCAAGTTTGATTTCATCTATTGAACCGAGGCGCTGAAGCGTAGCTGCATCGGCAACCACGAGCCGACCTCCGCCGGGTAAAGGATCTCCACCGTCGGCAGCCTGTTTTGAACTTACAATCAGTTTGTCATTATAGATTAATCCATACTGCGATGTGCAACCGAACGACATGCCGGGATTTTCACGCTCGTATGCCTGATAAGTTACACTATAATCAGGTGCAAACCAGTTAAGGCCACCGTTAGTGTGTCCGAACCATTCCTCATTGAGCATAATTGTACCGGTGGTGTAATCAATCACACTTTCGCGTTCCTGTTCAACAACTTTCACGGGAATTTCCTTTGTAAAGCCTGAACCGTCGGTCGCAGTAACCGTCAGCTTACACTCACCCACGCGATGTCCGGAAAGCTCGTAAGGTGTCATGCGGGTATTATTCTCATCCCAAAGATTGACCTTATACATCGTAGCGATATAATTGCTCATGGCCGAACCGTTGTCCGATAATGATAAGGTAACATCAGCTATATCCGGATCAGCAGGCGTGAATATCGGGAACAAACCGGTCATTTCCTTTGGAGTCAAAGTCAGAACGCCATCTTCGCCGACAGCCTCGAAAGTGATGTCCTCTACAGGAACTTTCAAGGATGAAGTAAGCGAATAGCCGGCTGTAATGTCAGTGTTAAAAGCATAGGTAGCCGTAATGTCTGCATCACCGGCAGTTTTTGTGGTGGTGACTACACCCGTTGAAGCCACGGTTGCTGCACGTGTATTAGAACTTTTATACGTCATTTTTGTGTATGTAGCGTCAGCCGGTTCAATAACGAGTGTATTATCAACCGTATGGCTGAGTCGCGCATCAACTTCAGGCAGCTCGTAGCTCATGGATGTGATCGGACGCACCGGGTTTCGCAATACGATTTTAGCATTGTTCGAGAACACGTATTCTGCTTTAGTTGTACCCGGGGCAGTGTAAGAACCGCGAATCTGCACGCTTCCTTCGGTCGGTGCAAAGTTGCTGTAAGCTGTCACATGTCCCATCAGATTCTGTACATTCGTTGCAGAAATCATGGAAAAATCAGACTTGATCCACGTAAATGCAGTATTGATTTTTCCTCCTTCGGGCAACTGGATAAACACAGGCAGCTCGAGATTTTTATCAGCAAGAGCATAGTCAATATATGACGGCACAGTGAGAATCTGCTCCGAATCAAGCGCCGGTCTGAACAGGACGTATGGCAGTTCTACCGATGCCGTTTCCTTCGGTTGGTGTGAAAAAATCATTACAGCATTCGGATTAAGCCATCTGCCTGAATTGACTTTATTGAAATCAGCGTCAATGGTACGCTTCACATAGCAGTTCCAGGTATCCGACACATCAACATGATCATAAGCACTTGTAATCTTGCCGTCGTGGTCGGAATCATACGTGAGCAGCAGCTGACTGCCGGATTTGGAGAACGACATACGCGGATCAGCGTTGGCTATGTTGGTTATAACTGTCAGCAGGTCATCGTCCCAACCACCGCTCCAACGATAACCGTAAACAAGATTTTCAGGTCCGCGTCCGTCGTTAAACTGAAATATCACTGTAGCCGCCTTTTCACCTGAACCGACCCAGAATGTCACATCCGACTGATCTATGGGTTGAACAGCTTCAGCAGCCTCGTGCATTTCCTCACCCCAGTCAGCCATATCGTAATTGAGGGTTTCAGCCAGTTCGCCACCCATATATCCGATACCGTCACCGTTGAATATGATATATTTCCACGCTTGCACACAGCCGTCAGTCAATACGGTGCTTGACATTCCCAGACCGGAATATCCCATATAGTCATAGTCGTTTGGCCCGTGCCAATACGACCAATAGCCGTCATACCATCCTGACCGCCACCGATACTCCGGGGCTTCAAAGCCCTCTTCCAGTTGCCAGTAATCATAATCATAGGCCGGATAACCGTAGAAAAATGCATTGAGCGGATGCTCGATAATGCCGGTTTCTTTTGCGCGGTTGATAGCGTCAATACACATATGTTCGGCCTCATAGCCCGGTGCGGTTTCCTGCCCCATGGAGATGTTGGGATCGAAGAAGCCGAATGACACCTCGCCACCGATTGCCGCGCGGTCAAAATCGTAATGCAGGTAATCCAGTTCCTCCCGGTTTTGACTCACTCCAAAGGCGTTCAGGGTTGAGCCCATTGTGCCGGTGTACTGAATCATTGCAGTCAGAATACTGCTCTGTGATGCCACAGCGCGGATAAGATCCTCGCCTGTCTTTGTGCCGTTCCAACGGTAGCCCCATACCAGTGACTCCATTCCCTCGACATCCTGAAAGTCAATCACTAGAGCACACTTTTTTTCACCATTGGGATCTCCGGCCCAATGTTGGATTTGATCCCAGTCAACCCAGTCAATATACTCGACTGCGCCAACTGTGAATGTCTGTACTACTAGAGCAAGACATAATAATAGAACTTTTTTCATTTGTTGTGATTTTTGTATTTGGTTAATGATTTGTTATTCAACGGATCAGGCAATGGAATGCCGGGCAGTGCAATGTGCAGGTCCTGAGCGCGTGCAATCTCGGTGGATGTTTCGCCGAGCCATCCACAATACTGATTCAGACCGGTATAAACCCTTACGAAGTCAATTCCGGGCAGATGAACCGGAGTGCCGTCAGAGTCAACTGCCATGGAAATATCAAAAGAGTTCAAGTCGGCATAGTCGTTAGGATGATTGTCCACGTAGCCGTAATCGTAGGCATATAGGACATAATAACGCCCCGTGCCGCTGAGATCTATGCCGTTAGGCGCCAGTCGTGACCCGGTAAAGGTCAGTTCGTTTTCATCGGTCCACTTTGGGAAATACTCCTGAGAGTGGAATATATTCTTTGCGATGTATCCGTTCATTCCTTCCGAATCAGTCCATGGAATGTATGTTATATCATCAAGATAGCCGGTATCATCCTCTTCCGGAATATGTCCGGGTATGGGTCGGCGGTAAGTTATCCGGTAATTATGAAGAGTTTCGGGCTTATAGTATTCACTGCCGGCCAGTTCATACCAATCGTCATCCGGAACACCGTTACAGTTTGCATCGTAACTGACCATAACTATTCCGGGTTCGGCTGAGCCTCCCCTGGCTTCAGGATTTGTAAGCTCGTAAAATGCGTTACCCCATATTCTGAAATCACTCTCACCGGCCACATTCATCACCGTGTGGTCAAATCCGAATGTGACATATCCGCCGTAACCGCCGAGTGTTATCATTATATCATTCGTCCCCGATATTGATTCCTCGGCTTTCCGGAGAATATCGGCATAAGTATCACCCTCTTCATACCGTGGCATTTCATTGACAAACTGTCCCGGTGCCGGACAATATTCATATACCCGTGAGATATAAGGTGAATACTCCACCTCTTCGTGAAGCACGTTTATGGTAAATTCAAAATGATAGGGCGTGTCATCATCAATTATATCAAACGTCAGGTTGTAGATGCCTTCATCCTGCGCTATAAAAATATAACTGCGGTCAGCCGACACTTTCACTCCATTAACTGTCCAGAGATATTCTTCACCCGTCAGCGCAGACTCCAGCGGCAATTTTGACATACGCGGTATATAGTACGTATCGTCAATGCCAAGATTCACCATAGGAATTTCGGAAGTGCAACCGATCAGTGACATCAGGCCGGTGATATATATCAAAAGCTTCTTATTCATTTTTCAAGAATGTTATATGTGCCGGAATATCACCTGTACGCACACTCCATTTTTTCTTTCCGTCAGGCCGGAAACAATAAAGTGTTCCCGATGATACATAGTTCTTTGCATCTGTCACGAATATGTCGCCGGTTTCAGGATGAATTGCAATCCCGTAAGGAATCGTT
Source organism: uncultured Porphyromonadaceae bacterium (assembly GCA_947175205.1). GTDB lineage: Bacteria > Bacteroidota > Bacteroidia > Bacteroidales > Muribaculaceae > CAG-873. The sequence goes on from CAMWLS010000001.1 coordinate 116,548, forward strand.
ATATCTTTTTCAGTCCCGTCGGTAATGAAATTATCTGAAATCTTTTCCTTGGTGCGGACATCAATTATCCCGTAAGTGATTGTGTTGGTAGCGCTGTAATTATTCCACTCCGTCGCGTAATAATACATATAATCACCGAAGAAAGCCATATTGGAACATGCCACCGGAATTGTATCTGTTACCACCATTTGATTGAATCCCGGTTTCTTCTGCATTACATACAGCCGGGAAGGACGGCTCTGATAATCACCGCGAGATGTCACCCACAGTTTATTATACCGGTCTTTCTTCAGACGATGGAGATTAATTCCCACCGGAATCTGCTGAACCTGCTTGAAATCCACCATCTGAATGACTGAAACAGTGTTGTCATAATTCGGGGCACGGTAACCGCCTGAGTTGGCTACATACATATAGTCATCCACAATCTCCATTTCTTCAGGCTGATAGCCTACCGAAACTTTTCGCGTAACGGCCAAGGAAAGTGTGTCAACCTCATAAACTGCCCCCTTTGGGGCATTGGGATCAATCAGTACCGGTCCCACATAAGAACTTACGTATGCCTTTCCGCGATGAAATCTGATGTATCGGCAATTAGGAATATCAATCTGTCCATGCCTGATACCGGAATGAGCATCAAGCACCTCCACTTTATGCGAGCAGTTGACCACCACATACAGCTTGCTACCATAGATTCCGATGTCATTTCCCACATCACCAAGTTCCTTTATCACATTAGGATTTCGTTCGGCGTAAAAGTTGCGTGAATAGAGTCCGGTATGATAGTCATAATAATCCAGCGTACATTTGTTGGATCCCATATTCCCTTCGTTAACCAGATAAAATCCTCGCAGGGAGCCGTCAAGTTTTTCATCACCTATAATATCATACTCCGTGGGCACCACAAGTTCGTCCTCACGACAACTTGTGGCGACCATCAAGAGCGGCAGAAAATATAAGAAAAATTGTTTTGTTGTCATATTTCTACAGTAAGAGTAAATCTGTAATTACGTTTCGGCATCGGATAGTTGAGAATTACATCATAATCTTGACTAAGGAGATTGTTTATTTCAATAAGACCGCGAAGACTAACTCGCCCCAACATAAAATCCTTACTCAAGGAGACATCGGATGTGTACCATGGTTGGGTATAGTTATACCTGATATTCTCCTGTTGATTGTATCGTTCTCCAACATATATCCAAGAGTAATTGAGACCCCAACCTTTCCACTGAGCATTTACAACTGCTGCTCCGGAATGGCGAGGTATATACGGAATCTGATCTCGGTAGTAATTATCAGACGGATTAGTTATATCTATTGCCCGTTGAAAAGTATATTGAGCGCGAACTGTAAGATATATATCACGATATGGATTTAGTGTCAAAAGTCCTGTAACATCTATTCCTTGAATATCTACGAGCCCAAGGTTAAGCATTGTCCATCTGAACTGTTGACCTTTGGGGTACGCGACAATCTTATCCTTAACTCTATTATAATAAATATCAGTGCTTAAGCGAGCGGCGGAAATAAATGTGTAAGAATTATGGTCGTAAAGTAAACCGATGTTATATTGTGTTACTCTTTCCGGTGAAAGTTGAGAATTGCCCATATCTGCATAATACAGGTCATTAAATGTAGGCATTCGGAACGATTGCTTAAAGAAAACTCTGATTGAGAAATCTTTTTTATGAAAAGGGTATGTATTTAAGAATATGGCGGGAGAAAAAACATGTTTATCATCCGGTGCCTTTTGACCTCTTATCTTATCGTGAATAAATGTGCCAAGAGCGCTTGCTTGAATTTTAATACGATTAAAGTTCAACGCTGTAGCAGCAGATAAAAATTGCGATATCCGATCAGGCTTAACAAATCCATACACATCTGCATCAAGAGTGTTCCACATAAAATCATAGCTTGCTGACACACTACAAAAATTTGTTACCTCGTACTCATTTGCAGAAGAAAAATAAACCTCCTTTTGCTTATATAGATTGTCAATTTTTACCTGCTTGTCATCGTTGTTGACGTAGTGAGTGCGATAAAACGCATATTTGATATTATTTAAGGTTGTGAATTTCCCAAAAAATCCAGTATACCGACCTTGTGCAAATGAGTTGGTATCCCATATACGTTCCCCCCTTCGCCATACATTGTTGACAATTGCTCCCGGGACTCCTCTCTCCGAATTGTAATTATAAACTTTGAAATTCCAAGAACCGGAGTTCAGTATGCCATGAGTGTTCAACTCAATTCGGGTGGCATTTATATCCCCGTTCTGTCTAACCGCAGTAGTATCATATGCAAGTTCTCCCGCGGGATTAACTCTACGATAACGGAATTTATATTTACCACTTGAATTAATCCACTCTGCACTTAAAGACGTAGAAATCCTCTCGCTAAGTTTCAGTTCAATAAGAGCAGAAGGATTTAATAAATCAAAGGAGCCGGTACGAACTGTGGCTCTTGCATGGTAGTTTTCCCCATCATTGAACACAGGAGTCCGAGTCCTCATATATATGGTGCCTGCAGAGCCAAAATCTTTAGCAGGTTGCAATATTTCGCTTTTCTGACCATTGTAGAGTGATAAAGCTTCAATATTATCCAGCGAGAATTGACCTAAATCTATTTGACCGTTCTGTGCATTTCCGAGTTCCACCCCATCATAAACCACACCCGTATGGTTTGTCCCCATAGACCGAATATTGACGGTTTTGATTCCGCCAACGCCACCGTAATCTTTTACTTGGACACCCGAAAAATAACGTAAGGCATCCGCAACACTATTACTGTTTAATCTATGTAGCTCTTCACCCGACAGTGTCTGAGCCGGTATAATGTCTTCATTAAGTTTACGTGCGGTTACCACTACTTCCTTTAATTGATAAGAAAGGGAGTCAAGCGGTACGTCCGCAAATGCCTCAAAAGGGATGATATTAAGAATCACCAATGAGAATAGATATTTCATTCTTCCAGTTAGAAGGTTAATACTCAGAAAATAAATTCCCGTCTGCGTACTAACAGAATGTACACAGACGGGAAAATATATTAACTTCTAACGAGCGTCAAACGACGTTATGCTCTAATACCAGAACTTTATAAGCTGCCCATAATCCCGCAGGCACATTCATGTTTACGGCAAAGGCAGGTCTTCTGACTTATCCCAATCTATTACGCCTTCTCAAGACTAAACAGTCTCAATGACTTAGTGCAATAGACTTTGGTATAGGATTCACAGCAGCGGGTACTGTCCCGGATTCTCACCGGATTCCCTTTTAAATCTCCTGAAT
>CAMWLS010000002.1 GCA_947175205.1 uncultured Porphyromonadaceae bacterium
TTTCTGCAAAGGTAAGAATTTATATACTAAACACAGCTTTTTTACTATGCGCCAAGATTACTCCACCTTCCTCCAACCCAAAAGTTTCCACACAAACCATCGGCTTATAGTAAAAAGCAGTGTTTAGGCGTAGAGGTTGCAGAGGCGGAATATAAAGAATTGGATGTCGTTGACGCCGTGTAGTTTTTGCACGTAGTAAAAAAGCTGTATAGAAGTAATATTACTTTATGACAGGATATAGGAAAAAAAGGACGTGTCTGGCGGCGCTTAATGATTGCGCTCCGGACACGTCCGAAAATTGTACGTAGCTTATATTTCAGTGATTACTCAACGCTGGCAGTGTTCTCGCTGGCATCAACACCGAATACCATGTCCACACGGGTTGAGTTATCCCATGAGTCGTTGCCTGACAGTGACTGCTCTGCTGCAAATACAATGGGCTCAATACCTGCGGTTGAACCGGAGATATTGATGCTATACTGGTAAATATTACCCTTATTCCACTGGGGTGACCAGGTTCCTACAATGTTACGCTCCAGAACTGCCTGACCATCCTTCTTCACAACAATAGAGAAGTGAATCTTGGCATTTTCATTCTTGCCGGTTTCATAAAGCTTGGGAATTACAAATGCCTCAGTAGTGGTGAGGTTGCTGCCTGTGGTATTCTCTACATAGCTGTCTGCAGGAACATTAAGCATTACATAGGGGTTTGTCTCTGTGCCGGTGTAACCGCTCCAGCTTCCTGTGCCTACATTGAAGTCTGCTCTGTTGTAGAATGAAGAAACATAAACGTTTGAGATATAAACCTGGTAGTCAGCAGGGAAGTCTGTTGAGAATACAGCCTTGATCTTACACAGTGCGTGTGTGAAAGCCAGTGATACATCTCTATTACCGCTCTCCAGCGCATGTATGTCCTCATTCTCAGCTGTTACAAGGTCGTGCTGGTGATTAGAGTCACACAGATACTGTGAGATGGTCAGGGCACGGTTGTCAACACTGGGGTTGGTGGCGTCAAAGAGGCTGAAGTAAGGAGTACCGTTACCATTAGCCAGAGCCACATCAGCGCAGCTGTAAGCATAGAAATAGTAAGTACAGCCTGGAACCCAGTAACGTACACCGTCATATGTCCACTTCTTCTGACCGGGTCTGTCAGGATCATCCACCTTGTGTACGGGTACACTGTTAAAAATCTGGATGGGGGTGGCCATGCCAGGCTTTACATAGTAACCATAAACAAGGAAGTTGTCAAAGGAATTGTTGTCAAGGTCTCCATCCACAGCGCGTGTAGACTTGTTGACTACATTCTGAAATCCGATAGCATTACCCTGGGTACTGCTTACATCTACTACATCTTCCGATGTACATGCAGAGAGTGTCATAAGACACGCTGCTCCAATTAATAGATTCTTTTTCATCGCTTTGATTTGATTAATAATTATAGTTTATAGTGTTTCTTTCAAAAGAATAATCGGTTCTGTTTTAATTTGAGTTGATAGGCAGGTCAACATCCACCTCGCCCCATCCTGAGAGGTCCACGTCAAAACCGCCTGAATCTGATGACGGCTCATTCTGCTCATCTTCAATGCGAATTCCGGAGATATTTATCACACCGCCACGCGGCTGGTTCTTTAGCTGCTCCGCCACATCATAATTAAACTCAAGAGTCTTGCCATTTGTCAGCAGAACTTCCAGGTTCAGGGTGTAAGGGCGTTCCTGGACATCTGCATCACCGGTACGACCGTAATATTCATCCGGAAATCCGGGGACGCCAAATGAACGTACACGGGCCTCACATCCATAATCCGTGACCTCACAGTCATAGAGGACTATAATGGCTTCATCTGAGGTCCTGCCGTCACGCAGATACACTGACTCTGCCATGCCGGCCAGCGCACCGCGGGCCAGACGCACATGCTGCAGCCCATACTCAAACTCATAGCGCACCACATATGTAAAAACCAGCGGCTGCATCTTCACCGGGAGAGGCCACACCTCATGCACGGCAACATTGGGAACGCTCTCAACAAAGGCCGAGTACAGCACATCCGGCGGATTAGCGGACCTCGTGTCAGGATGCCGTTCCATCAGATAGGCTATTGAACCGCGTGAACGCGGAGTGGCCGAGGCACGGGCATTAGGCAGTGATGCAATGTCTGAGAGCACTATATACTCCGTATCTCCATTGTAGAAAAGGAATGAACGCACACCTTTTTCTTTAAGCACAACATTGTCACCCACCGGAGAGAAATACTGTTCTCCGTCAGGAGCATTATCCCTGTACTTCACCAGATTAACCCATTCCGGAACTCCGGGCCTGAGGAAATCATACTCAAAGCCGTAAAATCCCGTATTCCAGTGATCAGGAAGCGCCGTGCCGTAATCACGCTCCCACTCCTGCTCCCAGTCAAAGGTCACAGCAGCCTGAGGATAGTGATTATAGCATAACTCCGTGCGCTCGCATGCCGACAGCAATGCAAGCACCAGAGGCATAACAGCTATTATAAAAATATTTCTTACAACTAACTTCATTATTACCAATTGTGATTATTTGCCAGGCAATCTCCACACCAGAGAGAACTTGACTCTAAGGGGACCGAAGTAATTGATATTCTTGGTCAGCTGATACAGATAATGGCCGTCCATGGGTACATACACCTTGTCTCGCAAACGCATATAGCCCACTCCTATACCGGCTTCCAGAGACAGATACTTACTGATGGGCCACATATACCCAACAGACACACCGCCTAGGCCACCTTCGCCCTCATGGCCCTTCTTGCCGTTGCAGAGGTCATACCATGCCGCTCCGCCAAAAACGCCCACATACATGCCGTGGAAGCGTGAACGGTTGATAACCCAGTAACGGAGCTCCGGCATTACTGTGGCCAGACGGTAAACCTTATGGGGATTCTCCTTGGCATACCAGGCTGACTGACCCTCAAGAGCCACTGACCAGCGATCACGGAAATGCCATTCCACCTCAAGATTAGGCATCAGCGCGGCATAATAAAGCATATTTGTCTTCAACGCCAGCGGCAGAAATGACCGCTTCTGCGAAGATTCAGTCAAATCTCCGGCTACTGCCTCCGCAGAGGCACGCGGCTCACCATCCAGCACTGCCTCTGCGGGCACCTGCGCTTCCTCTACAAGGACTGACGCATCAGCAGCCTGACCATCATCACCGCTGACATTATAATAACTCACAGCGCTTACATATCTTAAGCGAGGATAGAGATTTTCCAGCATCCAGCGGTACGACTCTCCGCCACCCACCGTCCTAAGCATGCTCTTACGCAGGTCCACAAGCGTGCCGTCAGGCGCATATTTTATAAGCGACGCATCATTCAGCACATCAAGAATCTTTTCCCTGTCAGGAACTCCGCTCTCAGTTTCCACCAGGTGTTTCAGCTCTTCCCACGCCTCACCTTCAGCACGCAGCTGTATTTTGTCACTGCCCACTCCGCCATTTCGGGAGATATATGCACTCACCTCGCGGGCACGCCTGAGTGATAAAGGTTCATTTATGCTCAGAGATCCTTCCGGGGAGGCATATCCTGAAACGGCCACATGGTCCAGCTGACCCGCTCCAAGTGCAGCACGCAGTCTGCTGATGAAACAGTCCATCAGCTCTGCATTATCGCCCCTGGAAGCATCATAACGCCCCTCATTTATACTGAAGTACACCCTTACCGTATCAGCCTCTTTCTGCCCTAAGGCAACAAAAAAAGCAATCACCGCAAGTGTACTCGCAATAATTCTTTTCATATAACAACACCGTCTCTAAGTAAGAGATACATAAAACTAAACGCAAAGATATAAAAATAATTTGCCATATAAGAGTAAATTAAGCATTTCTTCAAATTAATTCACAATGCATAATCACAAAACGGTTAAAGTTCACATGTATGCAAATTACAATCATTCACTTTGTCAACTTGTGAGATAAAATATTTTCTGCTGAAAGCATTTATACGGCCAAATAAATTAAAAACAATTAGAGAATCCGCAACATATGTTAAATACACATTTAACGCTTATTAAACCTGTCATTTCTCGGTTTATCGCCCCTCTGCAGCCATCTTACCCGCCCCGTTCCCATGCCGCCATACAGTGGCCCCTGACGCCTCATTAGCGGATCAACAGAAGATTCTCTATAAATGTGTCACCGGGCCCTTCCATAAAAAAAACGTCAAATTATTTCATTTATAAATATTTTGTGTTACCTTTGCACCGCGAAAATTCTTGAACAATAATAATTAAAAAAACAAAAACCATGTCAGAAATTGCAGATCGCGTAAAAGCAATCATCGTTGACAAGCTCAGCGTAGACGAAGACAAAGTAACTGAAACAGCAGCATTCACCACCGACCTCGGCGCTGACTCACTCGACACTGTAGAACTCATCATGGAATTTGAAAAGGAATTTGACCTGTCTATTCCCGATGACCAGGCAGAAAAGATTGCAACTGTAGGCGATGCAGTAGCTTTCATTGAAGCCGCTAAGAAGTAAGAAACTCACCACTCTGTTAGCTGACACGCCTTAGTGCCGCAGCAACAGACTCCACCATCCGGACAGCGCCCGTGGCGCACAGCTGCCTGTGCTTTACAGCATAGGGCTGTTTCCCCCGGATGGTATCATCTTTTTATGAGCCGTCTTTAAACTCTGAAAACCGCACAGCATTAAGGTGCTGTTACACAGAGTATTGCATCATGAAGCTCATTATATACGCTTAACCCTATATAAGCCTTTAAATGGAATTAAAAAGAGTAGTTGTAACCGGCATGGGTGCCATTTCACCCCTGGGTAATGATGTTAAGACCACCTGGGAAAACGCCCTTAAGGGAGAAAGCGGTGCCGGCCCCATCACACACTTTGACGCCTCACTTTTCAAGACCCAGTTTGCATGTGAGGTTAAGAATTTTGATGCCGCCGCACACTTTGACCGTAAGAAACTCCGCCAGCTGGACCTCTACGCCCAGTATGCCATAGTGGCAGCCCGTCAGGCTGTGGAAGACGCCGGCCTTGACAAGGAAGGCGCCGTTAACAAGGACCGCGTGGGCGTTATTGTGGCAGCCGGTATCGGCGGCCTCCACACCTTTGAGGAAGAAGCCGGATATTACGCCATGAATGAAGAAAAAGGGCCCAAATATAACCCCTTCTTCATTCCCAAGATGATTGCTGACATTGCCTCAGGTCATATTTCCATGGAATATGGTTTCCATGGCCCCAACTTTGGTACTGTAAGCGCATGCGCATCTTCAAATAATGCCATCATTGATGCTTTTAACCTTATCCGTCTGGGTAAGGCTCAGGCCATCCTTGCCGGCGGCGCTGAAGCTGCCATCTTCCCTGCCGGTGTTGGCGGCTTCAATTCCATGCATGCCCTCAGCACCCGCAATGATGACCCCAAGGGAGCTTCACGTCCTTTCAGCAAGTCTCGTGACGGTTTTGTCATGGGTGAAGGTTCAGCAGTCCTGGTGCTGGAAGAAATGGAACATGCCCTGGCTCGCGGCGCTAAAATTTATGCTGAAGTGGCCGGCGGCGGTCTGAGCGCTGACGCCTATCACCTCACAGCCACACATCCTGAAGGTCTGGGCGCCATTCTGGCCATGAATTCAGCCCTGGAAGATGCCGGCATGAAGCCTGAGGACATTGACTACATCAACGTTCACGGCACCTCAACCCCCGTGGGTGACATCTCAGAAATTAAAGCCATCAAGGAAGTCTTTGGTGACCACGCTTATAAACTGAATATTTCTTCCACCAAGTCCATGACCGGACACCTCCTGGGTGCCACCGGAGCTCTGGAAGCCATGTTCAGCGTTAAAGCCGTTCAGGATAATATAGTGCCCCCCACTATTAACCATGCTCCTGATGACCTGGACCCCGAGATTGACTATACCCTCAACTTCACCTTTGACCGTGCTCAGGAACGTCCCGTACGTGCAGCACTCTCTAACTCATTCGGTTTCGGCGGTCACAACGCCACCGTGATAGTGAAGAAGTTTGAGAAATAAATAGCACAAACTCCACAACATCTTAGGGCGGTGTGTCAGAGTCCCTGGCACACCGCCCATATTTTTGTCTTGACATACCGCTCCGGTTCTATGTGTGCGAAATACCCGCTACACTTCACACATGAACACGGCAGCCTTGTGCGCTGTTAACCATGTATGGAAACCCTTGCGGACAAGACATCTTTTCCCTTAACTGCTTCCGGCACGGAAGCCTTTCTTGCCGGACCCATGGTCAGCGGCATAGGCTCTGTTTACGCAAAGAGGCTGGTGGAAAAATTTGGCACTCAGGCCATAGATACACTCCTTAACAGCCCACAGGAAGCCGCAACCGTAAAAGGGCTGAGCTTGGCCAAGGCTCAGGAAGTGGCGGAAAGCATCCGCTCATGTCCCCACCCTGTTGAGCCGGTGGTGTTCATGTACGGCTGCGGCATAAGTGACACCTTCATAGAGCGCATACTTCACAAATACCGCAAGAAAACACCGTCAGTGATAATGGCTGACCCTTATGGCATGGTAGAGGACGTATGGCAGCTGTCATTTTTCACAGCGGATAAAATTGGCAAGGCTCTCAGAATCCAACCCTCTGACCCGCGACGTTTACGCGGCGCTCTGATAACGGCTGTAAAACACTTTTCTGAACAGGGCCATGTCTATGCCGTCCCGGAAGAAGCCGTGACCTATGCCGCAGAAATAACGGGCGTGTCTGCAGACACCGTTCACGCACAGGTTGAAACAGTTGCGCGGCAGGGTCGTCTCATTCTTAGCCACGGAGGCTTATATCTCCCTGTCTTTTACCGCGCTGAAAAAGAGGCCGCACGTAAGCTCAGAGAACTCTCATCTGTTACACTTGCAGAGGTTCCTGTAAGCGAAATCCCTCAGCAGGATATTCACGGAAACACTTATAGCCCCACGCAACTCAGCGCCATCAGCATGGCTCTTAGCTCACCGGTGGCTGTCCTCACCGGAGGTCCGGGGTCAGGGAAGACCACTGTTCTCCGTGCCGTCACGGATTATATGCAAGGTTCAGGGAAGAAAGTAACCCTGGCTGCTCCCACAGGACGCGCTGCCAAGCGTCTCAGCGCTCTTACCGGGTGCAAAGCCTCCACCATACACAGCCTCCTGGGCTACAGGCAGGGCGAAGGCTACAGCACTTCCTCCATTGACACGGACATGCTCATCATAGATGAAAGCTCCATGATGGAACAGGTGCTGTTTAATCATCTGCTGCAGGCTCTCAAGCCGGGAACACGGGTTCTCCTGGTGGGAGATGTAAACCAGCTCCCGGCTATAGGGGCCGGTGATGTCATGCGCCAGCTGATATCCTCCGGAGCCGTTCCTGTGGCTGTGCTGGAGGAAAACTTCCGTCAGGCTGAAGGGAGTCTCATTGCTGCCGGTGCGGCTGACATAAACCGTGGACGCATACCTCAGGGCAGTTCGCACGGTGACCTTATGATAATAGAAGAAAACACCGTTGCGGAAATCCATACCCGCATAATAAAGCTGGTCACTGAGGAACTCCCGGCCATCAGGGGTATTAAGCCCACGGAAATACGTGTCATAAGCCCGCAACAGATAGGTCCCTTGGGTGCCAGACAGCTTAACATTGACCTTCAGGAAAAGCTTAACCCCTCCGGCCCGGAACTGCGCCGCGGCAGTACCGTCATGCGTCAGGGCGACCCTGTGATGCAGACTGCCAACTCCCGCGAGCGCGGTGTCTACAACGGGGAGGTGGGAATAATCACTGATGTCAATACAGAACTTCAGACACTCAGCGTCACTTTTGCGGACGGCCGCTTCAGCACTTACCACCGCACCGAACTGAGCGAGCTGGTGCTGGCATACGCCACCACAGTACACAAACTCCAGGGCTCAGAAGTCAGATACATGATTTTACCCATAACCATGGCCCACAAACCCATGCTGTACCGCAATCTGCTTTACACCGGAGTGAGCCGTGCCACAGATCTCTGCGTGCTGGTAGGTCAGCCCCGGGCCCTGGAATACGCTGTTTCCCACACCCCCGCCACAGAACGCAACTCCAACTTCAGCCACAGACTCCAACCGGCGGACTGAAAAACATCTTCAAGGTTTCAATACCTCCCGTATACAGGTATTAAATACCTAAAACAATTGTTATCTTATTTTCTCTTTATCACACTCTGTATGATTGGTGTATTATAAAAATTTCATAAGTTTGCATATGATATTAGACTTATGGGTCAAAATCCGTATCAAAGAGGAAGATGGCAAGATTGTTCTTTACAATAAGAAAGACCAGCCCACTTACGATGTAACCGAATATCTACATTAAGTCTTTACTCCGCACATTCATATCGATTCTTGCGATTTCCCCCTTAGACACCCAAATTCGCGAAAAAAAATCGCTAACTTAGCTCACATAATACGTTCAAAATCTGACAATGACCTAAAGGAACAAAGACATACGGTGAGAACCGAAAAAATTTGGAAACTCCCGAGTAGTCGTTACAGGCATTCTTTGCAGTTGTAAAGGGAGCATAGCTTGACAAGGTCAGCCTTCAGATGCAACAATGGATTTTTTTATTTTGTATGAAAGCAGCCGAGATACAAGATCCTCTCAACAGCTTTGAATCCAAATCCTTCCAAAGAAAAAGAAGTAAGGGTTCCTATGGATAATAGAATTTCCTCGGAGCTTAAAGATACACCCCGAACAAAATCTTTACATAACACCTTTTATTTGAAGCCGGGCAGATTCATATTCAAAAATAGCATAATTCAACCGGTAATCCACCAACTCCCGTAATTGTCTCCCGTCTGTCTTTAACAAAATTTATTTGCGTGGCATAATCATTATCCTTTATGCTTTGTTAGTAATAATGAAAGTAAAACCTTTTTAATAAGAATATTATGATTTACACTGAGGCTATTAAATCCACACCCGTTGTATTGGTAGAATTCTACGCCACATGGTGTCCTCACTGCCAGAGGATGATGCCTGTTGTGGATCAGATTAAAGAACTCCTTGAAGGCTCTGTAAACGTTTATCAGCTTGATATTGATCAGAATCAGGAACTTGCTGACACTGAGAAGATTAATGCTACACCCACCTTTGTAATCTATAAGAATGGAAAAGAAGCATGGCGTGAAAGCGGAGAAATGGGCGGACAGTATCTGCTGGACAAAATCAAATCATTTCTCTGACTGACACTCTGACCATCTCGGTCTGACCCCATAACACCGGAGCACCATGAGCCACACACATTCACTGATAGATGATTACCTTTTCGCCCTTGGAGTACCGCATACCGCCGGTTACTCTGAGGACCGTGTGGCCAACATGCCTTTCAGAACCCTCTTTGGCTTTTCCAAGCTCCTGGAGGAATACGGCATACACTCTGAGGCTTATAATTTAGAGGACAGAAACGAGATAACCAAGATTACACCGCCATTCCTGGCAAACACCTCCGTTGGTGAGGTGATAGTGACAGCCATCTCTCCCACTCAAATAAGTTATATCTCTGAAGGTACACCTGAAACTGTCAGCCTTGAGCGTTTCATGACAGCCTGGGACGGCAATGTACTTCTTTCTTTCCCTGACTCAGATGCCGCCGAGCCCAAGTACGCTTTACATAAGCGCATTGAATTCTTTATGACCGCAAAGAAGTGGGTTCTGTCTGCCTGCGCACTGTTCCTGCTGGTGTTCCTTTACATTAGTAGCGGACTTTACCATTATATATCAGCCACGCTGCTGATTCTGATTAACCTTGCGGGTCTTTATTTCACATACCTGTTGGTCCAGAAATCGCTGAAGATACACAATCCCGCCGCTGACCACGTGTGCGGAATCCTTCAGGTAGGCGGCTGTGATTCCATTTTGGAGACAGACGCGTCCAAGTTTTTCGGGCTCTTTGGCTGGAGCGAGGTGGGCTTTGCCTATTTCTCAGTCAGCCTCATCACACTCCTGCTTCTGCCTGACATGCTCCCCTGGCTTGCGCTCTGTAACCTGTGCTGCCTCCCCTTCTCATTCTGGAGCATATGGTATCAGCGGTTCCGCGCCCACAAGTGGTGTACCCTCTGCGTCTGCGTTCAGGCCACGCTGTGGCTGCTGTTCTTCTGCTACCTTGGTGGCGGATGGCTTTCTCAGGCATGGCCACTGTCCACTAATATTCTCGCTCTGGGTGCCGCATACCTTGGCGTAATGCTGGGATTAAACGCCCTTATGCCCCTGATAGAGAACAATAAAAGCACGCAATCATGAACACAGTTAAAAATATACCCAGACCTGAATTCACATCATCACGGCGCCTTACACCCATGGAAATGAACAACATACGCTGTCAGAAACGCCACACTGTCCTCACTCCTGAGCAGATTGAGAAACTGGCCCCAACGTCTAAAACCGCGGAACCTTAAACAAGCATAAATCAGATGTGCAGCAGGTTAAGCGTCTTGAAATACATATCTTTCATGGACAGCCACATGGGGGAGATAATGGGAATGAAACGCATTTTCTTTCGCGGGGTAAAAATACGCAGCTGTCCGGGATGACAAAGAATTTCTATACGCTCAGGCATCTTGGCCGGGTCACCGTCAAGATGAGCCGCTCCGCGGCCGTTTCTGATAATGGTAAGCTCACGCGTGCGTATGATGTCAGACATTGCATTCTGGCCCAGAGTACCTGCCAGCACCTCAAAGCCTGAGAATGCGCGCGTAATGGGGTTTCCCTTATGGATGATGGTTATATCCAGCAAGCCGTCTGTTATGGAAGCATGCGGCGCTATGAACGCATTATTACCATACTGTGAAGCATTGCAGGCCGCAATCAGGAACGCACGCTCCGTAATTACCTGGTCATTGGCAATGATGGTGTATTCCTCCGGCTCATAACCGGCAAACTCATCTATGGTGCTTTTAATATAAGTGGCCAGACCGCGCTTGGGAGCATGGGCAAAACGTTCTGAGACTGCGGCATCAAAGCCCACGCCAAAGGTACAGAAGAAGGCCTTGCCGTTAGCCGTACCATAATCACAGGCCACGGAATGATTCTGGGCTATCACACGCAGCGACTCACGCAGATGCACAGGTATATCTATATGGCGTGCCAGCCCGTTACCTGAACCCATGGGAATTATACCCAGGATTACCTTGCTGCCGCACAGAGCCGTGGCGGTCTCATTGACAGTACCGTCTCCGCCACAGGCCACCACACCGTAATAACCGCGCGCTATGGCCTCTGAAGCCAGACGCGTGGCATCACCCTTACATGTAGTATAGCATATATCCACATTATAACCGGCCTGTGACAGCATTTTACGGATTACCTTATCAATCCCTTTCTTTGACCGGGTTCCGGATATAGGGTTGATTATGATACGGAGAGTCTGAGTGTCTGCTGATGTTTCCTTTGTGCTCATAACAGCCGCAAAATTAATAAAAAAACTTAAATATACCTGTCCGGTACTGTCAGCTTACTTACGCTTCTAAGCTTTTCAGGCCGGTACTTTTCCAGTAGCTGTGAGGCCGTAAGCTCACTCCCGTAATCACACAAACCGGCCAGCGCCCCTAACATCCCTATTATTTTCTCCGGGCTGTAACGCATCCGCAGCGCCTCCATGCTCAGTGAGCCGTCACGCTTGCTCAGACGCTGCCCGGCGCTGTTACACAGCAGTGGAACATGAAGATAAGACGGCGTGGGAAATCCCAGAAGATGCTGAAGATAAATCTGTGATGCCGTAGCTTCCAGCAAGTCAGCACCGCGCACCACACTGTTCACTCCCATAAGGGCGTCATCCACCACCACGGCAAGCTGATAAGCCCAGGCCCCGTCAGCACGTCTGAGCACCATGTCTCCGGTCAGTAAAGCCGGCTTAACAGTCACTGCAGGCTGCAGCCTGTCAGTCACAGTAATGTCCATATCCGGAATGTAAAGGCGCAGCGTGCTTCCCTCAAGAACCTCCTTAGAGGGTATTGACGGGAAAGCGGCGGGCCGGCATGTACCGGCATATATCACGCGTCCGTCCGTGCTGTGGGGCGCCTGCGTGGCGCGTATATCCGCTCTGCTGCAGTGGCACGGATAAACCAGGCCTGTGTCTATGAGCTTATTCAGAAAGTGCTCATAGACATGAAAACGTTCACTCTGGAGAAAACTGTCCGCGCCCTTGCGGTCATCCAGCCCTCCTCTGTCCCAGTGCAGTCCCAGCCACCGTAAATCATCCTCAATCATCCGGGCATACTCCCTGCGGGAGCGCTGAGGATCCAGGTCCTCTATACGGAGCGTCCACGGCTCGCCGGCACGGCGCGCGTCAAGCCATGATATAAGCGCCGTAAATATATTTCCAAGGTGCATACGGCCTGAGGGTGAGGGCGCAAAACGTCCTGCGCACCCTCCGTTATCTGAAGCCTCTATAAACATGGTTTCCTTCACGCTGCAAAGATACATCTTTCTCCTCAAATCAGAGTCCGGCGCAGAATTTATCATATATCTGAGGCAGAAAATCTTGCATCCGGTCAGAAAATATTGTATATTTGCACAAAATATCGCCCATGACTCAAATATCACAACATCAGCCATCAGTATCTGACAATATCTTCAATGAACCGGCCATCCCGTCTGCGGAAGCCTCTATAACTGACCGTATACGCTACCTCATCAAGCTCATGCGCCGCACCCAGGCCCAGTTTGCTGAGCAGGTAGGGCTGGACCCGTCCATGATTTCCAAGGTTCTCAGTGGCAAGCTCACCCCCAGCGAGAGCCTGATAAATCGCATAGTGGTGAACATAGGCGTCTCCAAATCCTGGCTCACCTCAGGTGAGGATGTTCCCTTCCCCAGACAGCTCCACGCCAGCGAGATGCGTGACACCGGCCAGCGCATAAAAGAGGCTCTCCTGAGTGTAAATCCCGGCGCTCCGGTTTATGATATAGACGTCACCGCCGGTACACGTGAGCTGAGCCGCATGTTCACTGATGAGCGTGTTGTGGGCTATCTCTCCATGCCCGGAATTAACCCTGAATGTCCCATAGTGCGCGTCAGCGGTGACTCCATGAGCCCCCGCATAAGCAACGGCGGCTACATCAGCATACGCCCCGTGAGCCATTCCGCACCCATATTCTGGGGACAGATTTATGTGGTGGTACTGGAAGATTACCGCATGGTGAAGTTCATCCGCCGTCATCCTGACCCCTCAAAAGTCATACTCCACAGTGAAAACCCCTGCTATGACGATATGGAGATTCCCCGCAACTCCATCCAGCAGCTGTATCTTGTGGAAAAAATCCTCAATTACGAGATTGTATGCTGAAACAGGCTCTCCCTTCATGCGCCACACCGGGAGTATGTGAGGCCGGCTGCGATGAAGCCGGCCGCGGCTGTCTGGCCGGGCCCGTGGTGGCCGCTGCCGTGATACTGCCTGATGACTTCAGCCACCCCATGCTGAATGACTCCAAAAAGCTCACCCATGCACAGCGCATGGCACTCAGGAAAGTCATAATGGAGCATGCCGTGGCCTGGGCCATCGGGGTGGCTGACAACAGGGAGATAGATGAGATTAACATCCTGCGCGCCTCCATCACCGCCATGCACCGCGCCGTGGATGCCCTGAAAGTCACACCCGGTGCCCTGGCTGTGGACGGCAACCGCTTTACCCCATATCCGGGAATCCCTCACACCACATACGTAAAAGGTGACGGACGCTTTGCTAACATTGCCGCGGCCTCTGTCCTTGCCAAGACGCACCGTGACTGCCTCATGGAAGAGTATCACCACCGCTTCCCCGTTTACCGCTGGGACAAGAACAAGGGATATCCCACAAAAGACCACAGGGCCGCCATTGCGGAACACGGTCCCTGTGAACTTCACCGCATGAGTTTCCGCCTGCTTGACACACAGCTTACATTTGACTTCTGATTATGCAAAAGAAAACAATATGGGACATGCAGCGTCCTGACGCCGACACCTACGCCCGCAGCGCCAAAATGCCCGTGAGGGTGGTTCTGGACAATGTACGCTCCCTCCTTAACATAGGCTCCATATTCCGCACCTGCGATGCTTTCTGCGTCAGCGGTATCACCGGATGCGGCATCACAGCCATGCCCCCGCACGCTGAGATTCACAAGAGTGCCCTGGGGGCTGAGCTTACTGTACCCTCAGCTCACTGCGCTGATACCCTGTCTGCCGTCAAGACTCTAAAGGATGAGGGTTGGACGGTAGTGGTATTAGAGCAGGTCATAGGCTCCCTAAGCCTGGAAGATTTCCGCCCTGACTTCTCAGACGGCAAGCGCTATGTCCTGGTCCCCGGAAATGAAGTGGACGGTGTGGACCCGCGCGTGGTGGACATGGCTGACGTCTGCCTTGAAATCCCGCAGGGAGGTACCAAACACTCTCTTAATGTGGCTGTTTCAACCGGGATTGCCCTCTGGAAATTTTATGAACAGTATATAACTCAAACACAGCATAACCCATGAGTACTCATGATTTACCTTCTGAAGTAATATTTCCCCGTCCTCTCAGAAAAGGTGACAAGATTGCCATCTGCAGTCCCGCCGGACATGTGAATCCGGAATATGTGAAGGCCTCCATTCCCGTTCTGGAGGAACAGGGCTGGGTTCCCGTGGTGATGCCACACGCCCTTGGTGAAAACGGACAGTTCAGCGGTACACCGGAAGAACGCCTCTCTGACATAAGAACAGCTCTACTGGACCCTGAAATCCGCGCCATTCTCTGCTCCCGCGGAGGTTACGGCGTGGTTCACATCATGGAGGAACTTCAGGCACTCCCCCTGGAGAAAGACCCTAAGTGGGTGATAGGCTTCAGTGACATTTCAGCCCTGCACGCGCTTATGGCAAGACGTGGAATAGCCAGCATCCACAGCCATATGACCAGCCACCTAAGGCTGGGGATGGAAGACCCTGACAACAGTGCCCTGGTGGATATTCTCAACGGCAAAAGCCCTGTTTACACCTTTGAAAGCAGCCCCTATGACCGCTGGGGTGTGGCCATGGGACGACTGGTGGGAGGTAATCTTGCCGTCCTGGCTGAGCTAATTAACACTCCCTATGACATCATCAGGCCCGGCACCATACTCTTCATTGAAGACGTGGCGGAGCCTATATATAAGATTGAGCGCATACTTTACCAGCTGCGCCTCAGCGGCGTATTAGGAAACCTTGCCGGGCTTATTGTGGGACAGTTCACGGAGTATAATCCTGACCAGAACCATGCCTCCATGGAAGAGATGATAAGTGCCATGGTGGCCCCCTATACCTATCCCGTGGCAATGAACGTACCCATAGGACATGTGTTCCACAATCTGCCAGTCATAGAGAGCGCTGAGGTCACTCTGCGCGTCCTTCCTGACAGCCCTTCAAGCCTTATTTTTCACCGCTTCGGCAATAAATGAAACAGAGCATGGATTTCCTGAATCTAAAAGAGGTGAACGCTCCCTGGGAGCAAGAACTGGAACAGGCCGCACTGCGTGTCATCAGAAGCGGCCGCTATGTGGGAGGGCCCGAGGTGGAGGCATTTGAAACAGCCCTGGCAGCCGTTGCCGGGACACGCTATGCTGTTGGTGTAAGCAATGGCCTGGATGCCCTCAGACTGATGCTGCGCGCTGATATTGCACGCGGACGCCTTAAGCCGGGGGACAGCATAATAGTACCCGCAAATACTTATATCGCCACCGTGCTTGCCATAAGAGACGCCGGACTCACCCCCGTCCTTGCTGACCCTGACGAGCACACAATGAATCTGACCGGCGACGCACTCCGCAAGGCCCTCACCCCTGATGTGCGTGCCGTAATGACCGTCCACCTGTACGGTGCCCCGGCTTATGACGCAGAAATGGCCCGTGTGATAAAAGAACATGGTCTGAGACTGTATGAAGATAACGCCCAGGCCATAGGCGCCACGGCTTATGACGGCCGGCCCACGGGCTCACTTGGCGCCGCCGCAGCCTTCAGTTTCTACCCCACAAAAAATATAGGAGCCTTGGGTGATGCGGGTGCAGTCACCACTGATGACGCAGAACTGGCACGTACCGTGCGTATGCTGGCTAACTACGGTTCAGAACAGCGGTATCATAACGTCTACGAAGGTTTCAACTGCCGTCTGGATACCATTCAGGCCGCCATGCTTGGCGTCAAGCTGACACATCTGCCTGAGGTTACTGCCAGGCGCCGCGAGATGGCAGCTCTGTATGACAGCCTGATAGTTAACCCGCTCATAAAAACTCCCGTGCCCGTTCCCGGTCACGTTTATCACCACTATGTCATCCGCACTGAGCAGCGTGACAGACTTAAAGATTTCCTGAGCCGCCGCGGTATCCCCACTGACATACTTTATCCCACACCCGTGCACATGCAGCCATGCTACAGTTTCCTCTCCGAGCAAGGCTCCCTTCCCGCAAGCGAGAAAGTGGCCCGCTCAGTTCTGAGCCTGCCGCTGGCCGGTCATCTGAGTAACGAAGACATTCATAAAGTGGTTGCAGCTGTAAATGAATTCGGAAAATAAATGAGCTCTGAAGAATGATAGACAAAGATACTTTTGATAACAGAACAGCCCTGTACCACACTTTTGGCTGTAAACTGAATTTTTCAGAGACCAGCACCATAGCACGTCTCTTTGCTGAGGAAGGGGTCCGTAGGGTCAGCCCCGGAGAGACACCGGATATTATTGTTGTCAACACCTGCAGTGTCACAGAGCAGGCTGACCGCAAATGTCGTCAGACCATACGTTCTTTTCACAAGCGCTATCCGGAGGCTGCCATAGTGGTTACTGGCTGTTACGCACAACTCAAAAGCAGGGAGATTGCAGCCCTTGAAGGCGTGGCCGTTGTGGCAGGCGTGGACCGCAAACCTGACCTGGTGCGCTTTCTGCGCGAATTCATAGGCAGCGGGAGACAGCAGCACCAGATTACAGACGCCAAAGACATTACCCGCTTTAACCCCTCATGCTCACGTGGTGACCGCACACGCTATTTCCTTAAGGTGCAGGACGGATGCGACTACTGGTGCAGCTACTGTACCATCCCCAAGGCCCGCGGACGCTCTCGCTCAGGCACCATAGAACAGATGGTGCAGCAGGCACGTGAGGTGGCACGTGAGGGCGGTAAGGAAATAGTCATTACCGGTGTCAACATAGGCGACTTTGGCAAACTCACCGGTGAGACTTTTGCTGACCTGGTGCGCGCGCTGGATGAGGTGGAGGGAATAGAGCGCTACCGCATATCCTCCATTGAGCCCAACCTACTCACAGATGAGATAATAGACTTTGTGGCCGCCAGTAAGCGCTTCATGCCACACTTCCACATACCCCTTCAGAGCGGTAGTGACACCGTTCTGCGCCTTATGAGACGCAGATATGACACTGAGCTTTATGCACGGCGCATGGCCCACATCAGGCGCGTAATGCCTGATGCCTTCATTGGCGTGGACCTCATTGTGGGGGCACGGGGTGAGACGGAAGAGTGTTTTGAAGAGTCGCGCCGCTTCATAGAAGGTCTGGACATATCGCGGCTGCACGTGTTCACTTACAGCGAACGCCCCGGAACCCGTGCCCTTGAGATAGAGCATGTGGTAAGCCCTGAGGAGCGCCACAGACGCACCCGCATCATGCTTGAGGTGAGTGAGAAGAAGTGGAAGGCTTTTGCCGAGCGTTTTTCCGGCACTGAACGCAAGGTGCTCATAGAGCATCCGCGCGCAGGATACCCCCTTGGCGGATTCACTGACAACTACCTTAAGGTGGAGATACAGCAGACACCCGGGATGGACGTTAAAGCTCTGGATAATACCATACGTAACGTGAAACTGGGAAGACCTCTGGATGACTCAGAAAGCGTCTCAGCTGTCTTAGAACCTGAATTATAATACCAGGGTTATCAGGACATACAGCCAGTGAGCCGCAAAAGCTGCAGTCAGGCCACCTATGGTGTGTGAGATAATGGCCTTGGAGGTAAGCTCACGGTAACCCATGGAGTCCAGCATGGCGGTGTGGGTGCTCAGATACCCTGACCAGCACATGCCTATGGCCGTGAAGACAGCCACAGCATTGCCGTCCAGCCACCCCTGGGCATCAAAACTGGGCACCATACTCAGCGCGGCTCCCACTGCTCCGAGAGCTGTTATGGGGAAAGCCACCAGATGAGGGTCTCCCAGTCCAAAGAGCCACTCAAATATGAAATTCACTTTCTGTGCAAGCCGTGGCAGTAGCTCAACACCCTCATACGGGGCACCGGTGTATGTGCCGGTGGCACCGTCAGGCCCAAATGTAAGTATCATCACCAGCGTGGAAATAATAAGCACTCCGGGAATGATGGCAATGCCTATATCCACACCGCTCCGACCGCCGTCAAGCATGGAATCCAGTATTCTGAGGAAGAACGACTTCCGGGGCTCCTGGGACTCCGGTTTCTGTTCCCGGGCCTCCTGCTCCTGCTCAGCCTGAAACTCCAGGGCATAATGAGGATAATTACGCAGCACAAACATCTGCATAAGTCTTGTGGAAACAATGCATCCTATGAAGGCCCCGGCAAAACCCACGGCCGGCTCCCAGTAATAACCCTCTCCTATCATAAAGACCATCACCAGCAGGCCCATGCCAAAAGCGGTGCCAAAATTAGTGAGGCTGATAAACTCAAACTTCTTGAAGTACATGCTGAAGCGCTTGTCATGGGAGAGTGCTATAATGGCCGGATTATCGCTCAGGAAAGTCAGAACCGCCCCCAGAGAAGCCACGCCCGGGAGATTGAACAACGGACGCATCAGAGGCCTCAGAAGCTTCTCAATAAGCTTTACAACCCCAAACTCCACAAAAAGTCTTCCCAGCGCTCCGGTGAGCACACAGATTCCCATCAGATAAAGCACGGTGTTCAGCAGCAGGTCATGCGCTGTACGCATTATGGTGTTGAGCATCTGTGACACCCCCATTATGCTCCCAATATAATAAAAGAGACCAAACACCACGGCCAGGCATACCAATCCTGACCACGCGCTGTTTTTCAGCTTACTAACTATCTTCATTTCTTTAAATATTAAAGACTTACTTCTTTAAATTCAAGAGGCTCATATCCCATGTAAGGCCCACTGCTGCGTAAGAAGTGTTCCGCTGCATGATGTCAGCAGTGTTGGTATTACGGCCCCATGAGTAATAATAATTGGCATGCAGGCGCAGGGCGTATTTACACTTCCGCAGGGGGTAAAACTCCACGCCACCGCCCAGCATGCTCAGTTCCGTGCCGTCATACACCGTCAGATCAGCGTCATTACCGCTGTGGTTATTGTCATATGTATATTTCAGGTGCATGCGCCAGCGGTCTGTGGGACAGAAGGCCAGCTCCGACATAAGGGAGACATCCTTGAACAGAAACGCCTGATGTGCCGCCGCACGGTTCATAAGGTCCAGCTCCAGCTGCCACGGTCCCGCCGTGAAACGGTTCCCAAGAGCCAGGTATGAAATATACTTTCCGGCAGCGTACTCACACATATTTGCACTCCAGCGCGTGCTCCACAGTCCGTGAGTTCCGGTCCACAGCAGGTTATAAGCGTAAGAGTTATTTCCGGCCTCATGATAAAACGGACTTTGCGTAATCTGGGCGGTAAGAACATCATTCTTTGTAATATTGTATCCACCCGACACACCGAAGCCGAAACAGGGAATATTCATCCAGAACAGTGACACGCCATAAAGATCCATAGGGGCGCGGTCATATTCAAAACCACCTATATATATAACTTCCTTACCGCCGGCCAGTGTCCACCGTCCCGTGGTCCACTGAAGATATACCCAGTCAGTGGCATCAAAGGCTCCGGATGAAGTAATCTTCTTATTAAGCCTCTGACGCAGGCTGTAATCCAGACCGGGAAGAATGGTACCGTCAGCACGCAGAAAGAGGTATTTGCCTTTGAAGCCGGTGTGGTCATCCACAACCGCGCCTTCAGTCCAGGTTCTTTCATAGTCAACACGCGCCTGCACACGCAGATCCAGTATGGTGTGGCAGACTTCAGGCTCACTGTCCTTCTGTGACTGTCCGACTGCGGTGGCGCATACAGTTACGGCCAGCAATGTAGCTAAAACGTTTTTCACGGAGAGAGCAATAGATTTATATGGTCATATAATTGTTGCCGGCAAATATACAATCAAAAAAATCATTAACAAAATAAAAAATACAGAAAAGAGTATGCCGCACTTTCTTGTTTAATCTGCGAATCCCAGGAGGACAACCCCGATTTTGAAGTATGACGGATTTTCGTTATCTTTGCACAATAAAACAAAACCCGATAGCTTGATATACAGGGGCTACCGGGATTCAACACTGCAAAGATAGTGCTTTTTCTCTTAATAACAAAATTTTACACCGAAAAGATTGTTAATTTCAAATGAAATACGCTGACTTCGAGAAAATAATGTCCCCGCAACGCATGGAGCGTTATGTCACGGCATGTGGAGGCGACACCCGCAAGGCGATGACGCTCTACCGCTATAATCTTCAGATTTCGCAGGAGATGTTCACCATAGTCAGCTGCTTCGAGGTCGCATTGCGTAATGCGATTGACCGTAAGTTAACTGAGAATTTGGGCGATGAATGGTTGCGTGATTCCATAATGCCCGACGGCGTATTCGCAGAACCGATTTTGAGAAAGACACGAGACATCATAACCTTCGCACACCGCAAGTTACAGCAATCGCAGTCCTATACACACCACAAGCTGTTGGCTGAAATGGAATTCGGTATATGGAAATATATGTTCTCGCCCGTGCAATACCGTGTGACCGGGCGTAACCTCCTTTCCATTTTTCCCAACAAACCGCGCTCATCAAGAGAGATGCAGTATAATCAGACCTATATCTTCAATGAGCTGGATAAGGTCAATTCCCTGCGCAACCGCATAGCACATCACGAGACTATCTGTTTCGCCTCCCGTACATCAACAATCGACACATCTTATGTGATAAACATCTACACAAAGATCAAGACCCTCTTTTCATGGATGGATATTGACAGCAACTCGTTGCTATACGGCTTAGATCACATCAACCGCGTCTGCGCTCAGATAAATCAGTTGAAAAACGGATTAGGATAATCTCCACATCGGACATTAATCAGAATAATCCGGAATATTACGGACATATTATTAACCTTTTTTCCTTTGTTGAGAAACTATCTACGCGGTTAGGTGGCAGTAGCCCTGATCCAACGCGACAACGCGAAGCATCGGCTGTAGTGGCTGATGGCGGTTTTCGCACCCCTGCCACACCCTCGCAAGAGGGCATACAACAGTGACTAAAAATTAAAAACGATACGGGACCTCGCCGGAGGAGCGCAAAGAACGCAACGGCAAGGCCCCGCTAGAAGCTCTCCACCGAACACTCCGAGGCGAAACTTGAACGTGATCCGGAGAAGAAACACTGTTTCATCCTAAAGATTGACGGTGTCAGTGTCTTTCAGTGGTTCTGGGATATGGCTGGCAAACTCCTTGAAAAGATGGGCTTCCAACAACCCGAACCCAGACAGCGCAGCGGGATCCATTTATGATTAAAACTGCAAATAGGTAAATATTGCACATATAAAAATGCCTCGCGGACTGGCTAAGTCTGCGAGGACTATAATTTTTACCTATGTGGTAAACTTCTGCAATGCTACCTTACGAATTCCCAGCGGCCAAACCGGAAACGCATGTAAGGGCGAACCTGCACAGGCTTATCATTACAACACTGAACCGTTTTACTGAGATTACGCAGAGCTCTTAGCCGACGGTTTAAGCGAGCTGAGAGATGCGTCTATTTACAGTTTCCCATAATTAGAATTTGCCGGTTTTTAAGAATGGTTGGTTAGACTCCACTCTGACCGACGCAAATTTTTTTTAGAAATATACTTTGAAGGAGGAAAAGCCCTGTCCGCTCAAAGTTGCAGTATAATTATACTCGCGACAAATATCATTGCCGTCAAGACCTGTTTGTGTACGTCGATAACTTGCAGGGTAGCAAGATTGCCACTTTATGTTACCCACCATATCACGCCCCCCAAAGGAGAAGTCCATGATTTTACCTCCTGAGATGCGTAGTTTAACCATAACCCAACGGCCTCCTTGTATAGTAGCACCGTTAACAATCTGTTCATTATTGTAGGCATAGAGTTGACCATTTGGGTGGTCTACACTAGTTGGTGTTGCATATGCAATAGAGCCTGCAGCTATTGCACAAACTGCAACCATCATAGCAAAAACTTTTCTCATTTTTGTATGGATTTGATTTATGCCATGCAACCCTATTTGGCAGACCTATAAAAGAGACGTGGGCTGCTATGCCACGCCCTTGTGAACAGGTGGTAGGAATACCTATATAGACAGATGTGGAAATAACAGCTCCACGCCTTATGACGTGGAGACAGCTATGACTTTCTCTTGTCTATAGTGAAATAAGTTTCCTACGCTTCGTTCACACAAGCAGAAGACATAACGCCTCTTGTTTATTTAATATGTCATGGATAGACCGCAGCCAATCCATTCGCAAAGTTAATCAAAAATTTTCAAATTCGCGTCATTCCGAGCCATATATCTTCGGAAAACAAATCGAAATCGTTAGAATTAAATAAAACAAACAAGTCTTAAAATCCATAGAATCATTCTATCCATTTACTTTTTTACCCCATAGAGTACCTACTTAGTACACCCTGTAAAACATAACTACTTGATTTATAATTATGATTAACTCATAACTCAATAGAATATGTCATATATGGCGGAAAAACATATATGACATATACTGTATGCGGTGGGATTAACCGGATTTGCGATGGTCATTCTTAATCTTAATGACAAATATTATTACGGAGCAGACTGTGGTAATGACATTGGTGATTACCAGCGGGATGTTTCCCCACAGGAGGCCGTTTATGACAAAGAAGACGCTTCCCAGCCCAAGCATTATAAAGGTGGGCATGGCAATACCGTCAGTATCTCTGGTACGAATGGTCATCACCGCCTGAGGCAGGTAGCCGAAAATCATACACAGACTGGCCAGGTAGCCGAATATTTCAGTGATTATCTCAGTGGACATGGAATTAGGTATCAGTTATAAGGTGTTAGTTATGAAGTGTTGGAGAGGAGGGAAAATAAAGCGCCCCCGTTACTTTTGTAACGAGGGCGCCGTCAGTTAGTTGTGTAATTGTTGAATGTCTATTATAATTCTGTTTTTAGACTTTCAATTCTTTATCGGTTCTGTGATTAGTCCTCGATTGTGCAGATGCTTACACGGTTCCAAGACTGCTCCTTGAACATTTCGCCGATGCCCTGACCTTCTGCAGAGATGCGGTCAGCTTTTACTTTGTACTTGTTAACGAGGGCGTTTTTAACAGCCTCAGCACGTTTCTTAGCCAGTGCGATGTTCAGATCCAGAGGACCGTCTGATGAAGCGTAACCCTTGATTTCAACCTTAGCTTCGGGGTGATTCTTCAGGTAAGAAGCAATCATTTCTACGTTAGGCATCTGGTCGTTAGTGATTACAGAAGAACCAATCTTGAAGAATACGTAGCGTACGCTGTTGAGGTTATTGCTTACTTCCTTAACCACTTCTGCGGGACGGTTCTTGCAAGCTGCCAGTTCATCAGCAAGAGCTGCGTTCTGAGCCTGTGATACTGCCAGACCTGCTGCGCAAGCTTCCAGGTCACCACGGAGGGCGTTAATCTGGCCGTTGAGTGCGTCAATATCGCTCTGTGAGTAAGCCTTGATGCAGTTGAAGCCGTTGCCACCGAACTTGTAGCTTAAGCCGGCAAGGATGTTGATGGTGGCGCGGTTAGCGTTATATGAAGCTGAGCTCTGAGCCACGGCAGGAGCGCCTGTCATGTTCCAAGCTACATAAGGCTTGAGAGCTACAGTTACGTTTTCTGATACATTGAAGTTGAAGTTCAAACCGGCCTTGGTTACAAAGTAGTTGTTGTCAAGAACACCGTTTGTCTGGAAATCGTGACCCCAACCTGCACCTGCTACAGCAGCAATTGAGAAGGGACGAGTCTGGCAGTTGTAACCACCGAAGAGGTTGAACAGGTCTACAGTACCGTAAGCACCTACATAAAGCTGGTCAAATGCAGTCTTGCTCTTAATCTGGCCGCGCCAGCTTGAAGTATTTACTGCTGCTAAGCCTTCAACACCTAAACCGAATACAGGAGAAACCTGCTTTTCAATGTGAAGTCCGGCTGCGCCTCTCATGTCGCCCCAGAAAGCTGCGTTCTTCATGGGAGTGGTAACACCACCGTCGAGGCCAATTGACCAATTGTCACCAAAGTTAGGCTGTTCAACAACCTGAGCTGATGCTGCGGTTGCACCCAGTGCAATAGCCGCAAGAACTAATGTCTTTTTCATATGAAAGTTGATAACGTTATAAATTCGCTGCAAAGTTAATAGCTTTGGAGAAGAATTCAAAAAAATAATTATGAAAATTTTACTTAAAATACTTATCTCGGGTGCCTCCGGTGCCTTACCCCTGTGGGGTCTTTAGTGCTTGGCTCCGTTTGAGAGGCTGTTTGAAATTTTAACACCGGTAAAGGTTAGAAAGTTTATTTTAAGTCAATTTTTAACATTTTAGCTTGATTTTAACTTAAATGAAGTCTCTTTTATGTCCTTGACCGGGCATCCCGCCTCTGCGGTTACATACTCATAACATCTCATTCGGAAAAAAGGTTTAGGTACAGCCGTAAAAAAAATCTGTTAATACCGGGATGAAAATAGTTAAGAGCCTTAAAATCTGCTCTAAGGCTCCGGAGCCGCGCCTTGTGACCGGGGACAAAATTTTACCACCCGATGTGTTAATTATCTGTTAAAGCATTTGTCAATAAGAAAATATGTTTATATTTGCTTTCAGAATCCACCCTGCCCCGCATGCGGGTGCATATCATGATAATTACTATACAATCTTAACCCTCTAATTCCCCCGTTCTATCATGGCAAAAGTAATAGGTGCCGTAGTAATTGACACAGCGCGCTGTAAAGGATGCGAACTGTGCGTGGTGGCGTGCCCTACAGACGTACTGGCACTGCAGCCCAAAGAAGTTAATGACAGAGGTTATCACTTTGCGTACACCGCAAACCCGGACGCGTGCATAGGCTGCGCCTCATGCGCCACAGTGTGTCCGGATGCATGCTTTACCGTGTACAGGCAGGTAATCAAATAAAATCAACTCCCAATAAAAAAATACATCCTTTTATCTCTGACAGGACACAACTTCACAGAGCGTGGGACACACTGCAGTCTGAGAATATACGGGATAACGCCATATTAGCATCATTCAATCCCGTTCCTGCTGCAAACCGTATCTGAACTCAATTCTCCTATCTCCTGAAACATTTCCCTTAATGTGTCCGGCGCACTGCCAAGGGTCTCTGTCAGAGATTTTCACCCATTTATACAGCAGCTATGCAAGAAGAAGTAAAACTGATGAAGGGCAACGAAGCCATAGCCCACGCAGCCATTAGATATGGTTTTGACGGCTATTTCGGCTACCCTATCACACCGCAGAGTGAAGTGCTTGAGACCCTGGAGGCAGAGATGCCCTGGGAAACCACCGGTATGGTGGTGCTCCAGGCCGAGAGCGAAGTGGCGGCCATAAACATGGTGTATGGTGGCGCTGCCGCCGGTAAAGCCGTGATGACATCCTCCTCAAGCCCCGGCGTGAGTCTTAAACAGGAAGGAATATCCTACATTGCAGCCGCTGAGCTGCCCGCGCTCATAGTGAACGTAATGCGTGGAGGCCCCGGTCTCGGCACCATACAGCCCTCACAGGCTGACTACTTCCAGGCCACCAAGGGTGGCGGCCACGGTGACTATCATCTGATAGTCCTCTCTCCCGCCACAGTTCAGGAAATGGCTGATTTTGTGGGTCTGGGCATGGACCTGGCTTTCAAATACCGTACCCCGGCCATGATTCTTGCTGACGGAATTGTGGGTCAGATGATGGAAAAGATAGTTCTTCCTCCCTTCCGTCCGCGCCGCACAGATGAGGAGGTACGCCGCCAGTGTCCCTGGGCTGCCACAGGCCGCCACGGACGTGATCACCGTAATGTAATCACCTCTCTGGAAATGGACTCACCCAAGATGGAGGAGAACAACCTCCGTTTCCAGCGCACTTACGCTGAAATTGAGGCCAACGAGGTCCGCTTTCAGGAATACTTCACTGATGATGCGGAGTATCTGATAGTTGCCTTTGGCTCAGTTGCCCGTATATGCCTCAAAGCCATAGAGGACGCACGTGAGAAAGGATGCAAGATAGGCATGCTGCGCCCCATAACTCTGTGGCCTTTCCCCAAAAAAGAGATAGAGCGCCTGTCAGCACAGGTAAAAGGTATCCTTACCGTGGAACTGAACGCAGGACAGATGATAGAGGACGTACGCCTGGCGGCCCATGACGCCGTTCCCGTATTCCACTTTGGACGTATGGGTGGTGTTATCCCCAACCCTAACGAGATTACAGACGCGCTGCTGAGTCATTTCCCTGACGCAAAAGCGTAAGCCCGCCATACTCACTTAAAGAATCAAAGAAGATGAATACACAGGACATCATAAAACCCGAGAATCTGGTGGCATCCCGCCCGCGTCTGTTCACAGATGCCATAACACATTACTGCCCCGGCTGCAGCCACGGTGTGGTACACCGTCTGGTGGCTGAGCTCATTGATGAGATGGGTCTCACTGACCGTACCGTGGGTATAGCTCCGGTGGGTTGCGCCGTTTTTGCTTACAACTATATTGACGTGGACTGGGTGGAAGCCGCCCACGGACGCGCACCCGCCGTGGCCACAGCCATAAGCCGTCTCAACCCCGAAAACTTTGTCTTCACTTATCAGGGCGACGGTGACCTCTCAGCCATAGGCTGTGCTGAGACCATACATGCGGCAAACCGTGGTGAGAATATTGTAATCATATTCATTAACAACGCCATTTACGGCATGACCGGCGGTCAGATGGCCCCCACCACCCTGCTGGGCATGAAGACCGCCACCTGCCCCTACGGACGCCGTGAGGACCTTAACGGTTATCCGCTACCCATTTCCAACCTCCTGGCTCAGCTGGACGGCACATGTTATGTAACCCGTCAGGCTGTACATACTCCCGCCGCCGTGCGTACAGCAAAAAAGGCGCTGAAACACGCCATTGAAAACGCACTGGCCAAGCGGGGCACCTCCGTGGTGGAATTTGTTTCCACCTGTAACTCAGGCTGGAAGATGACGCCGGCACAGGCCAATGACTGGATGGCAGAACACATGTTTGCCAAGTACCCCTTAGGCGACCTCAAAAACCGCCAGGATTAACCCATAACACTCCGCAACAATGAAAGAAGAAATAGTAATAGCAGGTTTTGGCGGTCAGGGCGTACTGTCAATGGGCAAGATATTAGCTTACGCCGGCCTGATGAATGACCTGGAAGTAACATGGATGCCCTCATACGGTCCCGAACAGCGCGGCGGCACTGCCAATGTCACTGTAATCCTCTCTGACAAGCCCATCAGCTCTCCCGTACTGGATGCTTATGACACAGCGGTGGTACTGAACCAACAGAGTCTGGACAAATTTGAGAGCAAGGTTAAACCCGGCGGTACTCTGCTGTATGATCCCTCAGGCATACACCGCCTGCCGGAGCGCACTGACATCACGGTGGTGCCGGTGGATGCCGTAGCGGCCACTGTTGAGCTCAAGAACGCTAAGACATACAATATGGTACTTCTGGGTGCGCTTCTGAAGCACCGCCCCGTGGTTCCCATTGACGCAGTTCTGCGCGGCCTGAAAAAGACCCTGCCTGAGCGCCATCACCACCTCATACCCCTGAATGAGGAAGCCATAAACAAAGGCATGTCCATAGCATGAGTGCTGAAACGGAACGCCTTACAGCGCAGATAAACACCGCCGCCACTGACGCTGAACGCGCTTCACTCTATTATAAGCGAGGCCGCGCCTTCTGGCAGGCCGGTGACAAGGCAGCCGCCATATCAGATTATGAGCACGCCGCGGCTCTGGACCCGCAGTCAGAGGCTGCTACAGCTCTGGAACTGGCTCGTGACGTGATGAACTTTTATCACCGCGAGCGCTTCAATCCCTGACAGGCATTCACTCCGTAAATAACTGATTATAATAAGAAAGAATCCTCATAGAGTAAGAAAGAGTCCCCCGCCGGGACTCTTTCTCATTTCCCCTCAGGATAAAGAGCCGCCAAGCATTTAGACAACAAATGTTAAAACCTAATTTGAATAAACTGTTTTTATTATCTTTGTTCACTTATATGACAAAAGCATCCCCGTTTTTATGCGCATTGTCAAGATATTTTAAGATAAGAACGGTCTTTACCAATGAAAATATTCTCACCTCATTTTAAAATATTTCTTTTTCCGGCTGATGACAACGGTCTTTTCTCCGCCGGCACCCAGGCAGAGCCCGAAACTGACCCCACAGCCGTGACGGGAACAGCTCAATATACTGAAGATGACATACGCACCCTGGAGTGGAAAGAACACATCAGGCTGCGCCCCGGCATGTACATAGGTAAGCTTGGCGACGGCACCAACGGTGATGACGGCATTTATGTGCTTCTGAAGGAAGTGCTTGACAATGCCATTGATGAGTATATGATGGGCTTTGGCAAGCAGATAGACGTCACCGTAGAGGTCGGCACCGTCACCGTGCGCGACTATGGCCGCGGTATTCCGCTGGGAAAGCTGGTGGATGTGGCTTCAAAGATTAACACCGGCGGCAAGTATGACTCAGCTGCGTTTAAAAAGACCGTGGGACTTAACGGCGTGGGTATAAAGGCCGTGAACGCGCTCTCTGAGCTCTTTGAGATTTCCAGCGTGCGTGACGGCAAGATGAAACGTGCCGTCTTCTCTCGCGGCGAGGTGGTGGAAGTCTCTGAACTGACAGACACTGACGCCCCCAACGGTACCCTGGTACGCTTCATCCCTGATGAAACCATTTTCAAGGACTATGCCTTCAGGGAGGAATACATTTTACCTCTGCTTAAGAACTATACCTTCCTCAACACAGGTCTCTCCATTATCTATAACGGTAAGCGCTACCGCAGCCAGCACGGACTTCTGGATCTATTGAAGGAGAACATGACAGAGCAGCCGCTGTATCCCATCATACATCTCTCCGGACCGGATATTGAAGTGGCCATAACACATGCAAACCAGTACGGTGAGGAATATTACAGCTTTGTGAACGGACAGCATACACCACAGGGAGGTACACATCTGCGTGCGTTCCGTGAGGCTGTATCGCGCACCATCAAGGAGTATTACGGAAAGAATTTTGAATACTCTGACATCCGTAACGGCATGGTGGCCGCGGTGGCCATAAAGGTGGAGAATCCGCTTTTTGAATCACAGACCAAGACCAAGTTAGGCTCCATAGACATGGGTCCGGAAGGGCCAACGGTCAACAAATTCATAAGTGATTTCATATCCAGAGAACTGGATAACTATCTGCACCGTGAGCTGGATGTGGCTGAGGTCATCCTGAAAAAAATTCAGGACAGCGAGCGTGACCGCAAAGCCATGGCCGGTGTCACCAAGCTGGCCCGCGAGAAAGCAAAGAAGGTGAATGTGCACAATAAGAAACTGCTGGACTGCCGCGTTCACCTGAGTGACATTAAAGGAGACCCGGAGAAGAAAGAAAGTTCATCCATCTTCATCACGGAGGGTGACTCAGCCGCCGGCTCCATCACCAAGATACGTAATGTAGAGACACAGGCCGTGTTCAGCCTGCGCGGCAAGCCCCTGAACACTTATGATGCCTCTGCAAAGGTACTTTATGAAAATGATGAGTTTAATCTCCTTCAGGCCGCCCTTAATCTGGAGGACGGCATTGAGGGACTGAGATATAACAAGATAATAATAGCCACTGACGCTGACGTGGACGGCATGCACATACGCCTGTTGCTGCTCACCTTCTTTCTGAAATTCTTTCCGGAGGTGGTGAAGAACGGCCATGTATATGTGCTTCAGACCCCCCTGTTCCGCGTGCGCAATAAACTCACCGCACGCCGGGGACGCGGTAGCGGCCCTGATGAGGAGACATATTACTGTTACTCAGATGAGGAACGCCTGGCTGCCATTGCGCGCCTTGGAGATAAAGCGGAGATTACCCGTTTCAAAGGTCTGGGAGAGATTTCGCCAGAGGAATTCCGCGGCTTCATAGGCCCTGACATGCGGGTTGACCGCGTTACCATGCGCAAGGATGACGGTGTGCCTGAGCTGCTGGAGTTCTATATGGGTAAGAACACCATGGAACGCCAGAATTTCATTATTGACAATCTTGTGGTAGAGGAGGATATCAATGTTGCCGAAGCCTGACCATACCCTGCGGCGGGCCCTGATGCCCGGAAGCTTCAACCCCTTCACCAAAGGCCATGCATCACTGGTGGAGAGGGGACTGGAGATATTTGACACCATAGTTATAGCCGTGGGGGTCAATGCCTCAAAGGACACTGATGGCACTGATGCGCTCTGGCGCCGTAACACCATAGCGGCGTTGTATTCCTCTGAGCCCCGCGTGGAAGTTATCACTTACACCGGCATGACTGTGAACGCGGCAGCTGAGGCTGACTGCCGTTTCCTTTTACGCGGAGTACGCTCTGTGAAAGATTTTGAATATGAGCGGGACATGGCTGACCTCAACAGACGCCTTGCAGGCCTTGAGACAGTGCTCCTTTATTCTCTGCCTGAACTGAGCGCCGTTTCCAGTAGCGTGGTGCGTGAGCTTATGGCTTACGGCACTGATGTATCTGAGTTTTTACCCTAAAAATATTTTTCCTGTACAACATAACCTGACTGATTAGATTAAGACAAAAGATGAAAAAGATATTGCTGATACTCACCCTTGCGTGGGGTGCCATGGCTGCCGCTTACGCACAGTTTATGGATGATGAATTCACTCCTGACATGAAACTGCGCATGGCAAATGCCATTATAGAACGCTACTACGTGGAAGATGTTAACGCTGACACCGTGGTGGAGGAAGCCATAAAGGCCATGCTCAAGACTCTTGACCCCCACTCTGCTTACTCAAACCCGGAGGAAACCAAGGAACTGAATACCCCCCTGGAAGGAAAATTCAGCGGCATAGGAATACAGTTCAACATGAGCACTGACACTGTTTATGTTATTCAGACCATTTCCGGCGGACCCTCAGAGAAGGTGGGTATCCGTCCCGGTGACCGCATCATCAGCGCTGATGACACCATTCTGGCCGGACGCAAGCTGCCTAACTCACGTGTGATGAAGGCTCTGCGCGGTGACAAAGGAAGCCGCGTGAGGCTGAAAGTAAAGCGTTCAGGCGTGCCTGAGCTGATAGATTTCACCGTGGTGCGTGATGACATCCCCGTTTACAGCGTGGACGCTTCTTTCATGGTTGCCCCGGAGGTGGGCTATATTGCTGTCACACGCTTTGCAGAGGAAACACCCAATGAGGTTATGAAGGCCGTACAGAAGCTCAAGAAACAGGGCATGAAGCGCCTGATTATAGACCTTAACGACAACGGTGGCGGCTATCTTGGCGCAGCATACGGCATGGCAGAGCTTTTCCTGCCCAAAGGCACTCCGGTACTGTCCACCCGCGGCCTCAACTCTTACCCCATGGAGTATGACACAGAGCAGGCCGGTCCGTTCCAGGACATACCACTGGTGGTTATGGTGAACCAGTATTCAGCATCATCATCTGAGATTTTTGCAGGCGCCATACAGGATAATGACCGTGGCGTTATAGTGGGCCGTCGCACCTTTGGCAAGGGCCTTGTTCAGCGACCGTTCCCCTTCCCTGACGGTTCCATGATACGCCTTACCACCGCGCGCTATTACATCCCCTCAGGCCGCTGCGTGCAGAAACCTTATGAAAAGGGCCACACTGAGGAATACTATCTGGACATGCTAAACCGCCTTAACAGCGGAGAACTCTGGAGCGCTGACAGCGTGCACCTGGACAGCACCCAGGTGTATCATACACTCCGCAACCACCGCACCGTATACGGCGGAGGCGGCGTGATGCCTGACGTCTTTGTACCCATTGACACCACATACTTCTCTCCCTATTACCGCGATCTGGTGGCTAAAGGCAGTCTCAACACCGCAGTCCTGAATTACGTGGACCATAACCGCAAGACGCTCAACAAGCGCTATCGCACCCCGGAAGAATTCCTCAACGGCTTCACTGACACTGCTGCGCTGGAGAAGGAACTGATAGCCCAGGGTGAGAAAGACGGCACCCCCTTTGATGAAGAAGGCTGGGAACGCTGCCGTCCGTATGTCACAGCAGCTCTCAGAGGACTCATACTCAGAGACTTATTTGAGGATGGCGCGTTCTCTCAGGCCACTCTGATGTTTGAGCCCATTGCCCGCGAGGCTCTTGAAATAATTAATAATCCGGCACGTTATAACCTCCTGCTCACCACCGGTGAGGATGAGAAAGTCCGTACGGCAGCAGAAAAACCGGCCTCTGAATAAGCGCCGGAGACTTGACATTCACAAAAAGTCTTTCTATATTTGCAATACAAGAAATTATTAACATTCATTCTCCATAAAAAAATCTATCATGAACCGCAAAGCGTGTTACTTAGCCGTCATTGGCGCTGCAGTGGTGTTCTCATCATGCAGCAAGAAAATAGGTCAGTTCAGCTCTGACTACTTCAGCACCAACCCCCAGCCGCTGGAAGTGGTGGGAGATAAAGTTCCGGCCACAGTGACCGGCCGCATCCCGGCCAAGTTCTTTGTTAAGAACGCTACCGTCACCGTTACCCCCTATCTGGTGTATGAGGGCGGCGAGACCGCATCACAGCCTTATACCTTCCAGGGAGAGAAAGTACGCGGAAACTCACCCGTCATCTCATATAACAACGGCGGAACAGTAACCATACCCGTTTCCGTTGACTTCCAGCCCGCCATGGCACAGAGCACACTTGAACTGGGATTCAACGTTAATCAGAACGGCAAACTGTATGTGCTTCCCCGCGTTCCGGTGGCAACCGGCGTGATTACAACAGCATCTATGGCTGACGCCGCAACTGTGAACCCCGCCATTGGAGCTGATGCGTTCCAGCGCATAATAAATGAAAAATATGCCGCTGACATCATGTTCCTCATTAACCAGGCCAACATCCGCGCAGGTCAGCTGAACACTGACGCCATGACTGAGCTCAAGAAAGAGATGGTGAACGCCAGCAAGGCAGCTAACAAGGAAATCAAGGAAATCAACATTTCATCATACGCCTCTCCTGACGGCTCAATGGAATTCAACACCCAGCTGGCTGAGAACCGCGAGGCCAACACCAAGTCATACCTTAACTCTCAGCTCCGGAAGGATAAAATAACTGAATTCGGCGAGCTCACCGCACAGTTCACTCCTGAAGACTGGGAAGGTTTCCAGAAACTGGTGGAGCAGAGCAACATCCAGGACAAGCGCCTGATTCTGGAAGTGCTTAAGATTCAGAAAGACCCCGAAATGCGTGAGCGCGAGCTGCGCAACCTTGCTTCTGTATTTGATGAACTGGCTGACCAGATTCTGCCTCAGTTACGTTACTCACGCATCACAGCGTCAATAGACGTGATAGGCAAGAGTGATGAGGAAATTGCCCGTCTGGCTACCACAAACCCGTCAGCCCTGAACGTGGAAGAGCTCCTGTACGCCGCCACCCTCACTGATGACCCCGCCACCAAGACCGCCATCTACACTCAGGTAACATCACTTTATCCCGCTGACTACCGAGGCTGGAATGACCTGGGCATGGTTCAGTATCGCAGCGGTGACTATGACAAGGCTGAAAAATCATTTGCAAAGGCCGCTCAGGTTAATCAGGCTGCAGCAGAGCCCCGCATGAATCTGGGTCTGATAGAGCTCCGTAAAGCTAATTACGACCGCGCCAACCAGTACTTTGGCAGCGCCGCCGGCGTTTCTGAACTGGGTGAGGCCCTGGGAACATACTACCTCAAGAAAGGCGACAACGCTGCCGCAGCACGCGCCTTTGGCGACGCCAAGACAAATAACGCCGCACTTGCCCAAATCCTCACCAAGGACTATAACAAAGCCAAGAACACTCTCGGTGCCATAAGTACTCCTGATGCCACCACATACTATCTGATGGCCATTCTGGGCGCACGCACAGGCAACCAGCAGATGATAAACAACAACCTGCGCAAAGCCATAAGCCTGGATAGCCGCATGGCTTCAAAGGCAGCAAAGGACCTGGAGTTCAACAACTTCAACATCTCATCTCTGCTCAAATAAGCATACCCTGATATAGAACCACACTTGCGGGCGCAGGCGCCTCCGGCCCATCACCGGAAGCCCGCGCCCGCAGTTGCATAAACCATGCCACATGGAATGTTCAACCGTACTCACGCCCATAGGCTACCTCAGAGTCTGCAGTGACGGCACAGTGGACTTTGCTGACAGGCCCAGCGGCTCCACCGGGCCTGACACCGCCGCCGGACGTTTATGGACCCAATACCGCAGCCACCTCACGCTCCCGGCACCTCAGACAGACATTTCCACCTTCAGCGGCCGCGTGCTCCAAGCGCTACACAGCATCCCCCAGGGGCAAACCGTTACATACGCCGCCCTGGCTGCAATGGCAGGCAATCCTAAGGCAGCACGCGCAGCCGCCCGTATAGTGGCCCGCAACCGCATGGCACTCATATTCCCGTGCCACCGCGTGGTACCCGCCACCGGAGGCTACGGCAACTACCGCTGGGGGCCGGAGAGAAAACAGTGGCTTATAGAATACGAAAAAAAGCAAACACAGATACACACCAATGACCAAAAAAAGTAACGTTTACACCCGTACCGGAGACAGCGGTACAACATCGCTGGTGGGCGGCACACGCGTCCCCAAAACCCATCCCCGCCTGGAAGCTTACGGCACCGTGGATGAGCTCAACTCATGGCTGGGACTACTGATTCAGCTGCCTGAAGTACCCGCCCCGCAGAAAGAAGTCATGGCACAGATACAGCATAAACTCTTTGACATAGGCTGCATGCTGGCCACAGAACCGGACAGCGCCTGGCAGCCACAGTCCCTCCCGGAGAGCGCCCTGACCGCCATGGAAAACGCCATAGACACCATGGACGCACAGCTGCCCGTTCATAACAGATTCATCCTTCCCGGCGGAACCTGCGCATCAGCTTATGCAAACATTGCCCGCACAGTGGCCCGCCGCACAGAGCGCCGCATACTCACCCTGGCACAAGACGCGCCCGTAGACCCGCTACTTATCAAATACATTAACCGCCTGAGCGACTATCTTTTCATTCTCTCCCGCGCCATAAACATTTCTTGCGGAGCCAGTGAAATATTCTGGAATAAAAATTGTTAGTCTATAAAGATAGCGCTATCTTTGCGCCACTAAAAAAATAAATATATTCACTTAAAGAAAAATACCACCATGTACTGGACACTTGAACTGGCCTCAAAGCTTGAAGACGCCCCCTGGCCCGCAACAAAAGAAGAACTCATTGACTACGCCATGCGCAGCGGAGCGCCCCTGGAAGTGATTGAGAACCTCCAGGAAATAGAAGATGAAGGCGACACCTACGAATCAATAGAAGACATCTGGCCCGACTACCCCTCCAAAGACGACTTCCTCTTCAACGAAGACGAATACTAACATAAATAGCGATAAAAGCCGCTGAAAATCATGCTGAAATACAAGATGTTGGGGACAACGCAAGTTCTCAACATCTTCTTTTTTGCCCCTAAATCGCTTTGTTTTTGTCCCCATTTTTATTATCTTTGCACAAAATATTCCTAATATTTGGATAGTAAAACTTATGGGCAGACCAAAAGCAAGCAAACTCACTGGCAAGTTCTATCTCAGGACCGACCGCAACCCAGATAAGAATGGGAAGTACGCCATCTATATAGATTATAGCATAGGCGCAAAACACGCTCGTACCGATACGGAAGTATGGGTGGAAGAAAAATATTGGGATTCTACCAAGAAAGAGGTTAACAGCAAGCATCCTCAACACAAACGCCTCAATGGTCTGTTGGAAAAGAAAAGGCGTGATATAGATGAGGCCATTTATGATTACTCACAACGTGGCCGACTGACTATTGAGATACTACGATCATTGGTGCAAGGTCGAACCATACAAGGCAAAAGCAAAGAAGATGATTTCTTCACCTATGCTCAAAAGGTCATAGATGATGAGTATAGATTGGAAAAGATTGGAGTTTCTGTAAGAGACAATGCCCTATGTGGTCTCTCTTTATTCAGAAAGTTTTTGATATCTCATATAGGGGAGGATTCATTATATATAGGTGAACTTTCTGTTGACCTTGTAAAAGAATATATAAAATGGAGGCAGGGCAATGGCAATATCAATGCTACTATCAACAAGGCAATCACACCAATACTGAAAACAGCAAAGAAGGCGGTAATAGATAACTTATTGCCTATTTCAGTCGCTGGCGGTATTGCTGATTGTTATTTACCTGTAAAGCCCAGAGGAGGCGATGACATAGAAGATGCTACCGTACACTATCTGACGCATGAACAGATGGGGAAATTGCTTGACTTATATAATAAGGTGAAATATCCTCGTACACGCGATTTTCTTGATATGTTCTTGTTGTCGTTCAACACATGGGGATTAAGAATAAGCGATTTGATAACATTGGAATGGAGAAATGTTGATTTTGACAAGAGGGAGATAAATAAATTAATTATCAAAAGCAATAGACCACACCGTATAGACCTTAACGATGATGCTATTACCATTCTTAAAAGATGGGAAGAAAAAACAGCAGACAAGCGTTTCGTCTTTGGGTTGTTAAATGATGATTTTGACCTAAACGATGCTGACGAGCTGAAAAGGGCAAGACTAAACAAGAACAGAGCTATATTGACCTCCCTTAAAACCATTGGAGATAAGATTGGACTTGACTTCAATCTAACCATGCACGTTGCTCGCCACACCTTTGCTGTATGGGCGTTGAACGCAGGGGTTGATGTGCATAAAATAAGCGTGATGATGGCTCATACAAGCGTCTTAACTACAGAAACTATCTATGCCAAGTTCATGCCAAAGGCGCTTGAGCAGGAAGTGGCAGAAAAATTGAACTTCAAGATGCTTTAAGAGGGATATATTGCAGATACTGTAAAATAAATAATATACGCAATAAGTTTAACATATTTAACACTCATAATTTGTTAGTGTTAATTTTTTGTCGTACCTTTGTATTGAAGTTAAGCATCTAACTTCCCTCATGTTGAGGTCTGAGGCAGGATAGTTTATTGCCGAAGGGGATGTCCAACCTTTACCATTTTAAGGTGGCATCTATATGAAACGATGCGGTGCCCACATGGAGGAGGGTTCAAAAATGGAAACAAATCTTAATAATCATGGCTCTGCCACTGTTGTAGGTTCAAACCTAATCATTATCAGCAGGGATATTATTGACAATATCCTTTTGCAATTAAAGGAGCTAAACGAGAGAGTCGCTGCAATGCTCCCAACAACACCCAATCCCCAAATCTTTACCAACAAATCAATCAAGGAGCTTTTAGGCATCCATGATAAACTATTGAAGAAATATCGTGATGACGGGCTATTACCATATCGTCAGATTGGAGATAAGTATTGGTACACCCGTGAAGATATTGAAGTGCTACTATCTAACTCTTACAATGAGGCGTATGCCTACGCAAGCTAATACTATTTTACAATAGCATATTAGCATTATAATTTCAAAACATTTGTAATTTTAATATTTCACATTGTGGCATTTGCTACGATACAGTGATGCCATGCTAAAATTGATATTATGATAGTGGATTCTATGAATGATTCAGAACTTGTTAGTGAAGTTCTAAAAGATTGGTACGATAACGCATTGCCCTATTATGTAAGGAAATTAAGTGCAATGGCCTCTAAATATAGGAGGGTAGTTATGACACAAGACCGTAACAAATCAATATTCTTTAAACAAATTGAATATAATTCCCCACGCAATAACCGCTTTGTTATTGTCCCCTATTCAATAAATCGTTCCGATTTCAAGAAAAGAGGAAGTGCATTTATTAGTTATTCGACAGCCTTTTACAGAGGTCGCAATATTCTTCTGCAGATAGCCCACAATGTCAACAATCCATTAGAATATCATATCACCATCTTTTGTCAACATTGCATTAAAAGGTATTGTGAGAGATTCCTAAAATACCAAAAGGCGATAGATGATACTTTTTATATAGAATTGCTTAAAAGAAACTCAGTGCTATTTTCATCTGAGATATCAACTCCTAAAGGTGAGAAAGCATTGTACGCAGTATCTGACGATGGCATTTTTATTGGTGAGAAAATCAATTCACAGAGTATCCTAATAAAAACATATATCTCAAGGGCAGAGTATTTTGAAAATCAAGCACAATATGTTTCTGATGTATTGAGAAGGATAATAGATTACAAAAGAAGTAATTTCGTTCTTGACTGTACTGGTTTAGCAAGCTAAGCTTTATCATTGATGCAGCGAAATGCTTTCAGTATTATATTTCAGTGCAATATATAACATAATCATCACACCTCAACCCCCTTAGGTCAACGTAACCCATCACTCAGAATCTACCATATCTATTTGTAGTAGGGCGCAGGTCGAAGTGGCAAGGGTTTTAAAATTATTTTTTTCAAAATTACCAAGAAACCTACTCTATTTAGTATATTTTCCAAACTATAAGATATTTATAAATAAACAGATTGATAATATGAATAACAACAAGAGACAATATCGTCAACTTGACGATACAACAAAACAAAAGATTAGTCAAGCATTAAAAAACAGAAGCAAAAGCATGACTCACAAAGAAAACATAAGCAATGGAATGAAGGAGTATTGGAAAGGTATTCCTAACAAGCCCACAGAAGGAGACAATCAGAATGTTTAACTAAATTATTGACTATGGAGAAAGTATATAATATAAGCGTTTCGTTGAACAAGTATAGTGATAAGAACTGCATTAAGTGGCAAAAAATGCAATATGCCAAGCGTCATCTTACTATTGATGAATTAATTGAATTAATCAAAGAGGGATATTGTTTTTGTCATTGCTTTACAACTCAATCTGACATTTTTGGATTGAGAGATAAGACCGATTGCAATTTCAAGGAGGCAAATATGGTGTTTATTGATATTGACGATAGCGTTATATCAATGAACGATTTTATAACTAAATTATCATACAAACCAACACTTGCCTATACCACTCCAAATAACCATACTGAAAAGTCAAATTAT
The DNA here is from genome assembly GCA_947175205.1 of uncultured Porphyromonadaceae bacterium. GTDB lineage: Bacteria > Bacteroidota > Bacteroidia > Bacteroidales > Muribaculaceae > CAG-873. The sequence continues at coordinate 39,250 of CAMWLS010000002.1, forward strand.
CAGTACCGATTCCGTTTGTGTTATATATTCGATTCTCCAATCACTCGCATTGACATATACAAGAGATTGTATCAAGGCATTATATCAGCCACTTCAAAAGATATAGAGGGATTTATTTGCAAAGATAACTGTGGTCGTAGTCCATCCCAACAGTTCAGTGGCAATGGCAATGGGAACTGCGAAACTTTTATTTCAAGAAAAATCTATAACCTCAACGATTTTGAACTTCTATGCAAAGCCTCAGTCAACCAAGTTAACGAAGCTCAACCATGCAGTGATGCAGTTATCCCTAACAGTCAGTTCTTGATTGATTTTAAGGCTATGAAATCTTATGACTTTATTATGAAGTATCGCCATACCTACACTTTCTTTGAAAGCACACCATTGGAGTATCACGCTGGTTATGCCATATTACCCCCAAACTATACTATGATAAGGAGGGTATGGTACTGGGATAATTTCATTAAGAAAGACGGTACCGTAAAGTATTTTGGCAAGCATAAGAAACTGAGGGATGGCGATAAGCGCAAGAAGAAACTGTATGCTTCAGCCCTCATCAGAAAACAGATATTCCCTACTATCACATTTGAGCATCTTCTGTTTAATCTTGTGTCAGATCGAGAATATTACTACGACAACACAGATAATGAACTAAATAATAAAAGGCTCATTGATATGTGCAAGCGTGTAATTGCGACCCCAATAGAAGATATAGATTTACCCCTATACCGACCCAAAGAGTTTGAGGTGGACAAGGCTTATTGCATAGAGCATGGAATCACCCCAAATCAAATGAAAAATATTGTAAGGCGCAAACTTAAAGATATGGAGATTGGAAGTGTATATGATTGTTCAAAATCATTAGCCGAAAATCTCACCATGTTGAAAAGTATGGGGATAAAGGTGGGTAAAAGCAGGCTTTATGAGTGGTGTAGAGAGAATGGAATTAACACCTCCCCCAAAAATGATTATACTACCGATGATGGAAATGAACTTAAAATATGTTTGGCATCCTCACATAGCGTAAAGCTTTATTGCAAGCACAAAATCTACTCTTTTTCAGCAGCTTGACCATCTAATTTCTTTCTACCTCTCCCTCCAGATTTTTGAAGAAGGACACCTTTTCTAATAATACATTTTGAATTGGAATATGGCTTATCAATAGATAGGCCATAATTTCTTAATGCGCCATAGCTTATGCCTAAATCTTGAGGGGTGTAATACTCATACAGATTTGCTATTGAACCATAGTAATGATGTTCTCCATTACTTAATTCAAGATGAATAACAGTACGTTCCTTTTCAGTTGCCATAATTAATTCAATTAAAACACAAAGGTACGCACAAAATTACAGATATAAAATATATGTCATCGTTTTAAGATTCTTTAGCTTGATAAAGTTGCAGATATTTAATTAATGTAATAACTTTGTGGTGTGATACAGAAACAATAACTCAAACATTCCAACAATATGAAAGCTCTTACACTCAGCACCAACAGCATCGTGAACAACATCGCAAAGGTTCTCACGAAATCAGAAGGCATTGACACACCAACAGCAATCAGCAAAGGTCTTATATTGGAAACTCTTAAAAAGCGCATGATACGTGGAGAGGTAGTAAGATTCTGTTATCAGAAACTCAATGGTGAAATCAGAACAGCAGTCGGAACTTTACAAGCACAAGCAGTACAAGCAAATATAGTGGGCACTGGCATACCCAAAAGGTTTTATGGTATGTTTGCCTACATTGACCTTGAAAAAATGGCGTGGAGAGGTTTTAAAGAAGAACGAATCATTGGCATCGTGGATTGATAACAATGACAAGGACTGAAAGGAGGTTGAAACAGTCAGCCTCCTTTTGTATTATTACACAAACTAAATATTTGCCATGTTTTTAAGATTCTTTAGCTATCTGAAGTTGCTGGTATTGAATATATGTCATATCTTTGCAGTGTAATTAAAACCTCAACGATATGACAACAACAAACGACATAATCAGCAAAGCACTCTCAATCCTCAAAGGCCACGACTTTTATTGGATGATGGACGATTACGCATATACCAATGGAACAATGGCAAGTGCAAAGGCAAATATGAAGTTCTTTGTTGAAACTATCAAGCTACTACCTTCAAATCTCTACGACTTGTTGAAAAATCTTTGGATGGCAGAATATAACTATTGTGGGTGCTTCCGTCCAGGGTGGACTTCAGATAAAGCACCTATATACAAGGAGGAAAAAGAAAAGCTCTGTGCAGAGATTGAGGCTATAATCACCCCTCAACTCATGGCCGCTTAATCATTTTCCATTTCAGATTAATATAGCATCTCTCTTCTTCTTTACATTATTCTCAAATGGAATCAATGTTCACTTTTTCATAAATTTGAATATAATCTCAAAATCAACCTCTTATCAAAATCAAAACAACAACATCATTCACTAACATTAAAAATTCACGAAAATGAGCGTTCTGAACTCACATACAACAGCAGATTATCTTGAATGGAATGCAATGTTAAACCTCATCCGCAAATTATACAGAGAGGGGGATTACAGAATGTCGTTGTTCATAGGTTGTGGATGTTTCTTTGGTATTCGTGTTTCAGACCTCAGAAAACTCACATGGTCTATGCTGTTGCAGGATGATAAGTTTATTATCAACGAGCAGAAAACTGGGAAACGTAGGATTGTAAAAATTAATGCAGATTTTCAGAAACATATCAAACAGTGTTATGAGGCACTTGAAATACAAGATATGGATGAGGCTTGCTTTCTATCTAGAAAAAAGGTTGTATATTCAACCCAGCGTATCAATGTGAAGCTGAAAGAAATTAAGAAGCGTTATAACCTCAAAATTGACAACTTTTCGTACCACTCACTACGCAAAGCGTTTGGAAGAAAAGTATTTGAATCAAGTGGCGAAAACGCACAGATGGCACTGGTGAAACTTTCAGAATTATTTAATCATAGTTCCGTTCAAATCACAAAAATCTATCTTGGGCTACGGGAAAAAGAGCTGCTCGAGACCTACGACTTATTGGATTTTTAAGACAGCTATTAAATAATAGCCATAAACAGAGCGCATTTCCAAAGAAAATCGCTATCTTTGCAGTCGCAAACCCAAATGGGTAAGCAGACATATTAAGGAAGCGTTTTCGCATCGTTCCATTGATGAAACCTAGGAAATTTCAACAATGAAATACGGAATGATGGTGGAAGTACGCTCTCTTTGGCTTGTAATATCAATACCCCAATGATATACAGTCAAAGTGGAGTTGCTAACACTTGTTTGTATTTCATGGGAATCCTAGGCCCACATCAATAAACGAGTGGAAAGTGGCTCCACTTCTTTGATAGGTCTATACAAGAAACCATACTAATAGCATCGTAGAGCCATAGGTGCAGAGGAAAACAAAATGAAAAAGTATCTTTACTTTTTATTTGTGGCTCTCTTTGCCACAATGTCATTTGCCCTTACCAGTTGTGGCGATGACGATGACGAACCAAATGCCCCCTCAACTGGTAAAATGGAACTCACCATTGATGGCAAAAAGTATGTGTTCACCAATGCTATGCCAAATGTAAGCAGTAGTGAATACAGTTGTCTTGTTTACAACAACGACAATCAACTCAATTTTTCAATTTACAGTTGGGATGATGTAGAAAAAGGTACAGCACTCACCGATGAAAACTTTACCCTTACATGGAGTACCTATAACGCAATTATCGGGATGCCCACCTCCACTACTTCTGTAAAAGTAACAGCAAAAGACAGTAAGAATGTAACCATCTCATTCAACAACGCAAAATTTGAAGATATGAGAGGTTATGAGTCTTTCACTGTTAACGGTACAATCACCCTTCCTATAAAGTAAAAATCGTAATTGGTACCGGCAAGTACTGCTTGCCGTTGCCAATTACTCAATACCACAACTGAGATATGGATAAAACTATAAAAATAATTGTCATTGCTATTTCACTGTTAGCAATGTCGTCATGCGTAGGAAAACAAAGTAAATCCCCAAAAGGAGTTAAAGCGGATATCGTAGAAATCACTCCATCTTTTACAGAATCAGTCCATCAATTTGAGGAACTTTATCCTTTCAGTGAGGGAATGGCTGCAGTAAGAAAAGATGGCAAATTTGGTTTTATCAATATTAAAGGAGAGTTGGTAATTCCATGTCAATATCTATATGTCGGTCCATTCAAAGAAGAGCTTGCTTGTGTAGTGAAGGATGATAATGTTAATAATATTTCCTTTATTGACGTAGAAGGAAAAATTATAGAAACTAAATATCCTTTCGATGCCCAATGGTATTTTGGAATGTTAGGCAATGGCTATATTGATCCCGAAATGTTATCATTTCAAAATGGTATATGTAAAATAAATTATGCTGATGAGAATGTTTCAGAAACACAGACAATATATATTGACAAGCAACTGAAAGAAATTGAAAAGCCAAGTGAGGAAAACACCACAAACGCTATAAACGAATATGAAGTTTTTTCTGTGTCCAGTAAAGATATTTATGGTGACGAAACAGAACTTAAAGGTCTCAAAGATAAAACTGGAAAGATTATAATTCCCGCCAAATACAACAACTTGCAATTAAGTGATAATGGAGTTGTTTTAGTCACTATGTTTGTAGAAGATGCAGAATCCCACCTCCACCCCTATAAGCCATTTGGATTACAAATTGATGGTTATGTTGATTTCACAGGTAATTCAACCTTCACAGATGCTGATATGGGAAAACTTGAAGGTTATAAAAAAGCACAACTATCTGCCATGGCACAGTTGAAACTTAAAGAAGAGGAACAAGTACGGTTAGAAGAAGAACGAATACAAGAAGAACAGCGTAGATTAGGATCTGAAATTAATATATCAATTAACTATGATAGAGGTTCTGATGGTTTTGTAAAGTATAGTTCTGTGTCAAGTTCACATGGTCATGTTTTCAGTCAGCCTGAAGAATATAGGAGTTTGTTGGAATACATAGACTCAAAAATGCTTATTGTTCCATCGGGAGAAAAGTGGATTTTCAAAGGCGTTGAATATAAAGGCTGTGAAGGTTATATACTTGTTCTTAATTCTAGTGGCAATTACATTGATAAAAAAATAAGTGTTTCGCCATCCACACACGAAACATATACTTTTTATTCAGGTCAGAAGTTGGCAATTAGAATTAGAGGTTTTTGGAATGATGGAGGTGCAACATTCCATTTTATTCAGAAACCAGAATATGACTAATATTCACTTCGAGACAGAAGTGAATATTGCAAAAATAGCGTAATTTACTGAAATAACGCATTATACTACATATTTGAGAGTCGTTGAGGTCATTGAAGATTTTAACGACTTTCATTTTTAGTATTGTAGCCTCATTTTTGAATGTAAAAAGTATGATTTGATTATCATAATTTGATTAACTTTGCAGTGTTAAAATCACAACAATGAACCCAAAGGTAGAACACATCAAGAGGCTAATGACTGAAACAAATATCAGTCAGACAGAACTTGCTAAACGCAGTGATATTGCATTTGGCACCCTTAATCGCATCCTAAATGGGAAACAGACTCTCCAACCCAACACAGCGAAGAAGATTGCAGAGGCTCTTGGGTTGAATCTAATAGACCTTATGGATGATGAGGTAGCCATACCTCAACAGAACTACAATATACAAGGCTACCTTGAGTATAATGGCGAGATAACAAAAATAACTTCATTAAAGCAACTTGAAAAGTGGCTTACTGATCTCAAAGAAGAAAACGAGATACCACAGCAGGCAAAACTCATTATCAAGCAGAACGAGGCAAACAAACGAGCAATCAAGAGAGACAATCCCAATCAGTCATATCAGTTCAATATAGAAGATTTTGATTCGGTTGATACCTATGATGCAACCACATTAGATTGTTGGGCATGGAAAACAGCTGACGATGAAAAGGATGGCATAAGGTTGGATTTAGGCAATCAGTGCAGTGGGTATGAGTTTGATTTTATGGGCGAACATTTCTTTACAAATGAATCACTTTACCTATGTGGGCAATTCTCACAAGCACCAACAGAGGAACTTAAAAGAATACAGTATCAATTACTGTATGAGAAGAATGGCTATACCGCAAAGAAGAAAATCAAAAATGCTCATCGTGATTTGATAAGAAGTGATTGGGATGAAGTTGCACCCCATTGGATGATGTTTGTATGTTGGCAAAAATGTTTGAATAATCAGAGATTTGCTGATTTGCTTAAATCCATCCCTCGTGATGCCATATTACTTGAAAACTCAACTACTATCCACGAAGGAACAAGCATTTTATGGGGAGCAAAGAATAAGGAGATTGAAGAAGCAAGAAATATCGTGGCAAGAGCTGCTGAACTTCAATATCTGAAACAGTGCCGAAAGAATGGAACACGCCCCAATAAAGCAGAGATGGAACAACATGCAACAGAAGCAAGAAACACCATCCACTATATTGGCAAATACAGTGGTGGAAAAAACTATATGGGTAAAATCCTTAAACGCTGTCAACTTGCACTACTGGATAGCACAACACCCAAAATTGATTATGAACTGTTGAGGTCAAAGGGCATCTACCTTTTTGGAAAATTACTTACTTTTGTTAATAATTAAAAATACAATGAGAAAAGCCGATATTATAACTGTTGTCGTTGCCTTAATTTGCATATATGCCATTCTTACAATCAAATTAGATATGTTTTGGCGTATATGTGTTAGCGAGAACGCAGATAATATTAATGAAATTATCCTCAATCTTTCATATAGTTTATTAGCTGCGGTGTTTTTCTACATATTCATCGAGGCCATACCATTCTATTTAACGAGAAATAAAATTAGAGTAGTCATCCTAAACAAATTGAACGAATTAAAGGGTAGTATCCATAAGGCTAAAACAGCGATTTACCTCCCTTCATTTAGAAATATACCCAACACGGAAACTGAGTTCGTTAAAGATTTTAGCAATAAGGATATGAGTGATGCCTATCAATTAGGTGTCGGAGGATTCAAAGATCTTAAAGACTTCTTTGCCCATAACAAGATTAACATCAGAACACAAATACAAGATATCTTGTCCTATTCCTCATTTTTGACTGAAACAGAAATTGAGATATTGGCATCTATCAACACCTCAAAGTATGTAAATGATTATTTCTTTGTAAAAGATTTTGAAATGCTAAAAATACGAGCTGACCTATACGACAATCAAAAAGAAATTGGTGAAAGTATTTTCGCTATTGACAAACTAATTAACACCATTCAAACACGCAATAAGAAAAAAACGCTATAAAGCTCTAATTTGCAAATAGAGAGTAAATATTCTGAAAAGAGGAGGAATATAGGGGCTTTTTATCGTCTTTTATAGGCAAGTAGTTGTCCCCATATTAACCGTAGGACATGCCATATCACTGATATTCAATACTTAATATTCGCTTCAACGAGGATGAGTACTAAAGTAAACTATTTTGCATAAGTAACATCCTCGCAGAAATACGGGTACGGCTATTGCATACTACGAATTTTATTCGTAATTTTACGCTTTGAAACCCGCCGTATCCCGTATCCGCAAGGGAAGAGCGATCTCATTGGTGTCCTGTTCTCCGCCAAGAGTGGGACACCTATTGCAGATGGCATGAATTATCTGTCCTCTATTTGGGGCGAATCTGTCCGTTGCCGTTAATGAGCCATTTGTAGGTGGTTATTTCGCGTAATGCCATTGGACCGCGGGCGTGAAGTTTCTGGGTGGAGATACCTATCTCAGCTCCGAGTCCAAACTGAGCGCCGTCTGTAAATGATGTGGGCGCGTTTACATACACGCAGGCCGCATCAACATCACGCTGAAACAACATTGCTGAGTGCTCATCTGCTGTCACTATGGCTTCTGAATGGCCTGACCCGTATATATTTATATGCTCAATGGCGTCTTCCACCGTTCTCACTGTCTTCACAGACATTGCATAGTCAAGGAATTCTGTGCCAAAGTGCCGCTCTGTTGCCGGGCGCAGTAAATCTGCGGGATAGTGCCCGGCCAGAGCCTCAAATGCAGCCTTATCAGCCCATATTACCACTTCAGCCTGAGCAAGCGCTGCCACAATGGCGGGGAGGTCACCCAGACGGGCATGGTGTACAAGGAGGCAGTCCAGGGCGTTGCAGACGCTGACACGCCGTGTCTTGCCGTTATTCACTATAGCGGCAGCCATAGACACATCAGCCGTTTTGTCAATAAAGGTATGGCATACACCGGCGCCGGTCTCAATGACCGGTATACGTGCGTCCCTGCGAACGCGGTCTATCAGTTGCCGCGAACCGCGCGGAATCAGTAAATCCACCAGTCCCCGTGCCTGCAGCAGTTGCGCGGTGGCTTCACGTGTTGAGGGCAGGAGGGTAGCCGCCGCCGTGCTTATGCCGTGCTTTTCCAGGACTGCATGGATAACGTTCACTATGGCAGCGTTTGAGGCTGCCGCATCATGGCCGCCTTTAAGCACAACGGCGTTTCCTACCTTGAAGCAAAGTGAGAAGACATCAGCAGAGACATTAGGGCGCGCCTCGTAAATAACACCTATAACCCCAAAAGGTACTGCCTCTTTCCTCAGTACAAGACCATTGGGGAGAACTCGCCGCTCAAGCTCACCCAGCGGTGACGGCAGAGTAGCCACATGGCGGGTGTCAGCGGCAATAGCCTTTATCCGGTCAGCACTCAGAGCCAGACGGTCATACTTGGGGTCTGACGCATCCATACGCGCCAGGTCCTTTTTATTTGCCTCCAGAATCTCCGGTATGGACAGTTCCAGCATGTCAGCAACATCTGCTATGAGGACAGCGCGCCGGCCGTCTGACATTGTATTTAGTTGCCGCGAGGCCATTCTGGCCGCCTGCAGCATAGGCGTTATATCTTCTTCTGACATAAGTCTTCAGTTATTTGGGAAAATCAATGTAAAGATAATCATAATGAACCATGGGACGTGCCCCGCGGTTTCCTATCACCTTCCGGGCCTCACCTGAACTATATGCAATACGCCCTATGCCCAGAACCTGACCGCTGGTAGCGCTGACCACTTTTACAAGGTCATCGCGCTCAAACTCATCTTCCACTGCCGTCACTCCCACCGGCAGAATGGACGCAGCGTGGGTTGAGAGCACAGCTTCCTCCGCGTTGGCGTCTATCAGTATCCGGCCCTTGGCAAACCCTTCACTGTGGGCTATCCACCGCTTCATACTTGACGTAGGATTCTTTGACGGTGAGAAGCGGGTGCATATCGGGCGTTCCTTACCCTCTATTAACAGACGGGGCAGTATGCCGTCAGTTTTGCCATTGGCAATGATAACCTCAATACCCTCATCTGCCACCTTGCGTGCTATACGGTACTTGGTAACCATCCCTCCGCGCCCGAAACCGGAGCGCTCCGTTCGAATATAAGATGACAAGTCTCGGCCGGAATCAACTGTCTCTATAACTCTTGAACCGGCGGCTTTGGGATCACCGTCATATATGCCGTCAATATTACTCAGAATAACAAGGGCATCACAATCAAGCATGGCCGCCACCAGCCCGGAGAGCTCGTCATTATCAGTGAACATCAGCTCAGAAACTGAAACCGTGTCATTTTCATTTACAATAGGTATTACGCCGTTATCCAGCATAGTGAGCATGCAGTTACGCTGATTGAGATAATGCCGGCGGGTGGCAAAACTCTCCTTTAGTGTCAGCACCTGACCCACCATAATACCGTGCTCACGGAACAGATCATAGTACCTGTTAATAAGTTTAGCCTGCCCCACCCCGGAAAACAGCTGACGCCGGTCAACGTCATCAAGACGCGACGTATTAAGACCTTTCAGCTCTGAGCGGCCGCAGGCCACGGCTCCTGAGGAGACGACCACAACCTCTATTCCGGCTTGACGCAACTCTGCCACCTGGTCAACCAGCGATGACAGCCGCGTAACGTCAAGTGTGCCGTCACAGCGTGTCAGTACGTTACTGCCTACCTTTACCGTTATTCTTCTTCCTGCGCTCATTTCTTCAAGGGTGTAAGTATGGAATCAATAACCGCAGCGGTAAATCCCTGACGTTCCAGCTGGTTAACGCCGCGGATGGTGATGCCGCCGGGGGTGGTGACAGCATTGACCAGCTGCTGGAGAGTCAGGTCTGATGACTCTATTACCGCTGTTGCGCCACTGACTGTTGCCGTGAAGTATTCTACAGCCTCATCATAAGAGAAGCCAAGTTCCACACCTGCCTGGGCCGCGGCGGCAATAAACCTGTAAACATAAGCAATACCACATGAGCAGAGGGCCATCCCGGCCTCCATCTTGCTCTCATCCACAAATTTCAGCCGCGTCATAGGCGCAAAGAGGGCATGGATTTCATCCAGCTTCTCCTTATCAACACCCGCAGCAGCGGCAAAAGTCATACCCTTACCCACCTGCAGCGCAGTGTTAGGAATCATATAGATAACCCCTATGGAGTCCCGGTCTATCAGCTTCTGCAGCTCAGCCGGCCCTATTCCCGCAGCTACAGATACCACCACGGAATCATCCCTGAGATTAGGCCTGACCTGATTCAACACCTCCTTTATTGCCCATGGCTTTACTGCCAGTACCACCAGTGATGAATCCTTTACTGAAGCTGCAATATCTGTGGTCACCGTAAGGTTAGGTGCTTCACTGAATGTAACCTTGAAGCTCTTCAGGCGGCCTATGGAACGGTTTGCCACACAGACTTCTGAATGTGAATACTTTAACAAGCCCCCGGCTATTGCAGAGCCCATATTTCCGGCGCCTATTACCGTTATTTTATTATACAGCGACATGAGTACAATATTTTAAAGCCGGACATCCCCGGCATGTGTAAAAACACGGTTAATAATTTAATTTGAATTTCATTTATTTAAACTCAAAAAAATCATTTAACTCATGAAGTTTATTTAAGAATACCTTTAATTCCCACAAAAGTACTCAAAAGTCATTAAACTCTCCAACTATCTCCAGTCAGTTTTGCATTAAACGCAGCTTATGCAGCTCCCCCCGGAATGAAGCCCCCACAGGTAAGTCCACACCGTGGCCGGTTTCTGACCCACTGTAACACAGAGTGACACTGGTGCTGTCATATGCCTTCACGCGCTGTGTATTCACCACATATGATTTATGTATTCTCAGAAAGCGCTCCGGAGGAAGCAGCTCCAGCAACGCTTTAATGGTGACACGTGAAATAAGGCGCTCCGTATCTGTATGAATCTTCACATAATCCTTCACTCCCTCAATATAGACTATACTCTCCGGGGCAATATTCATAAATCTGCGGTCCACGCGCAAGGTGAGCATTACAGTTCCCTCTGCAGGGCCCGGTACAGTCCGGTCCGCACTCCGTAACAGCGTCTTCTGTACCGCCCGGTCAAATCTTGCCGCTTGAATGGGCTTAAGCAGATAATCCACCGCATCAAGGTCATAGCTGCATGCCGCATACTCTGAATATGCAGTAGTGAAAACTACCAGTGTGCTGGAGGGAAGATGACCAGCAAAGTCTATACCCCTCATATCCGGCATCTCAATGTCCAGGAATACAAGGTCCACTGAGTTAGACTTCATCCATTCCAGAGCCTCCAGGGGCCCAGGGAACACGCCCATAAGCTTCAGCAACGGGTGGTGCGAGGCCATGAGCGCCAGGCCGCGCCGCGCTATGGGCTCGTCATCTATTATAATACAGCTCAGCGGCTTTGCTTCTGCACAGCCATGGCCATAGGAAACGAAACCAATCATGGTAAGAATATGTAACAGAAAATGACTGCGTGAATAACATAATCAATCCGGGAAAGCCCCGGTACTTTCCTCTTAAAAACGTATAACAGAGGAATCATTGTATAATAAAACCGCGAAAAAGCGACCAACCTTTATTTATATGCGACCAACCATTTTTACCTACGCCTGAAAAACCACTACTTTTGCGCTGTGAAAAAGATTGTGGTAAATTTTGTTCTTTGGCTTATTTTCTCGCTGATGCAGTGCGGCCCGGTGGCGGGTGCGCTTGAGCTTGGCAAGGGTGACGGTCCTGTGGCGACACTGTGGCTTATGGCACCTTTCTCGCTGCTCAGCCTTGCACTGGTTATCATTACCACCTGCTATGCCGTACCCCGGCTTCTGTTACGCCGCAAATGGGGTGTCTACGCCTTGCTTGAGTTTGGTATGGCATACCTCATCTCTCTTGTGGAACAGCTGATTACAGCCTACATATGGACCCGTTGGGAGATAATGTCCCCTGAGCATAGCCTTAACCTGGGTTGGCTGGCGGTGAACACACTCTGTAATTCCCTGATGCTATTCTTCACGCTGCTTGCCGTGGGTGGATGGTATTTGTTTGACTCCGCCCGTAGCAATCTAAAGAAAGAGAAGATTCTTACAGACCGCATAGAGAACTATATGGCTGCCGTAAGACAAATGTTGCGGCCGGAGCTCCTCTCAGAACGTCTTGGAGAAATTGCGGGGAAAGTTGAGAAAGCTCCGCAGGCAGCAGAGAAAGACATTAATGTGCTGGCCTCTGAACTGCGTGAAAGCCTCTGCAATCTTCCCGTTCCACTATCCACGGATGAAGATTTCACATCCGGGAATAAGGATAATCACAGATTTAACAGATGGCTGACCTCACGGAAGTATCACCTCGCGCGTGTCATAGTTTTCCAGCTCTCGCTTATAGGCATCTGTTTCGGAGCATTTTTCTCCACACCTGACCAACCGGAATTCCGCGGCCGCTTAGGGGGCTTTCTTGTGTTGCTGGCTATGTTTGAGATAATTGCCGCCATTGATGTCTTCATCTTTTTCCGCTCATTCCGCAAGAAGCGTCGCAGAGCACGCTTCATTGTGGCATCATGCCTGCTGGGCGTTTTAATGTTCCTTCCCATTATTGCTGAAAGAGTGGCACAACATCAGATGGATCCCACACTGAATGACACCATTTTCATCTTTACCACTGTACTTGAAACAGCCGCCACCATTCTGATGATTACATTCTACCTTGCCGGAATTGGAGCCGTGCTCCTTTATCAGGATTGGCTGCTACATACACACAGGCTACATAGCCTGCAAGCCTCTACCAAGCGCCTGGAATATGCCAATCTCAAGAAGCAGATAAATCCTCACTTTCTTTTCAATGTCCTCAATAACGCCGGAATTCTCACATCTCTTGAGGCCACGGAAGCACGGGACATGCTTCTTGAACTGCGTAAGCTGATTGACTATCAGTTCCGCGAGACTGAACAGTCCACCGCAAACCTGACTGACACCATCTCTTTCATACGTGCCTATCTCGCATTAGAGACAACGCGCCGGACCGTATTCCGTTTCACGGTCAGCTGCACCGGCTCCCCGGAGGGAATCAGCGTACCCACATTGCTGTTTATTCCCTTTGTGGAGAATGCTGTAAAGTATTCCCTCAACAAAACCGGTACTGACATGGTAAAGGTCAGTTTCAAGATAAATGAGTCCCGCTTGCTTTTCAGTTGCGTGAATCCCGTGGAGGATGACCACTCGGCCGAATCCTCAGCACCGGCAACCCCTAAGGGCACCACTGATGCCGGGGGACTTGGAATTGCCAATACCCTGCGGCGCCTTGAACTCCTTTATGATGATGACTTCTCATACAGTGCCGGCAACTGCCACGGGCTATACCGCGTAACCCTTGACATACCCGTTTCCAGGGAACTGCCATTCACACATCTGACTTGCTGAATACATACAGTCACGGCCTCCTAAGGCCCTGAACGCTTAAATATTTATAATTCACAGTTACTTAAACCGCACATTGCGCCTATGAAACTGACAAAACAACTTTTCTTTACAGCCGCACTGCTTACCATCTCAACGGCTGTACGCGGAGGAGATTTTTCTGACGCCAACTTTAACTACAAGTATAACAAGACGCAAAAGTTTGCACGCGTGGAGAGTACAAATAAGAAGACCGCAACGTCTCTTACCATACCCTCAAAAATTACCGTTGACGGCGTCTCATACCCTGTCACCCAGATTGGTGACTATGCCCTGGCTGATCTGCAGAAACTCAAATCAGTCACCATACCCTCATCAGTGACTGAGATACGCAGCGGAGCCTTCAATAACTGCCATGCCCTGCACTCCATAACCATCCCCTCCAAGGTGACAAAGATTCCGGAAGACTGCTTCGCCATGTGTCTGGACCTGACAGAAGTCTCGCTACCCAAAAACCTTGTGGAGATAGAGTCCGGCGCCTTTATTTACTGCGAGAAAATTGACATCATAAACTGGCCCTCAACCCTTGCCAAGGTAGGAGATTACGCCTTTTATGCAGCCAAGCTTCCCCAGTATGTGGCCCTTCCGGCTGCCTGCGTGGAAGTGGGTACTGAGGCATTCCGCGCCACAGAAATAGTAACCCTTATTCTCCCGTCCTCCATGACCTCAATAGGAAAGAGAGCATTCTCTGATAATTTCCGGCTCACAGGAATTTCCATGCCTGTTTCAGTTGGAACCATAGGAGATTTCGCATTCTTTGGCAACACAGAACTCCGGGAAGTAACCATGCCACAGACCATAGGACACCTTGGTGAAAGCACCTTTGAACGCTGTGATAAACTGAATTACGTAATCTGGTCACCCAGCCAGTCAGTGGTGCCCAGACGCACCTTCTTCCAGTGCTACGGACTGGAATGGATTACACTCCCTGACCATGTTACATCCATAGGAGAACTGGCGTTCAGCGAGTGCTATAAGTTGCAAGAGTTCCATTTCCCGGCACAACTCAAAACCATAGGTGATTACGCATTTAATGACAGCAACCTCAGAGAAATTGTCCTCCCCGCCGGTCTTACAAAGATTGGTGTCAGTGCATTTAATGCAAACCAACAGCTGGAAAAACTCACCATTCCCGCCTCAGTGACAGAGATAGGGGCAAACGCCTTCAATAATAACCCTCGCCTTGACATAATCACGGTGGAGCGCATCACGCCCCCGGCTCTGGGCGCGGATGGCTTTCATCAGACAACTTATGATTCAGCCCTCTTGCAGGTGCCTGAACAGTCCGTGGCCGCTTATAAGCAAGCACCGGAGTGGCGGAACTTCAAGTATATAAATAGCCGCCCCGCAGGTATTGAAGATTTTATGCCTGATGAAGATGATGAGGATAACACTCCCACAGAATACTATGACCTCCTTGGCCGCAAAGTCTCCTCAGGCAGCGGACCTCTAATCAACCCACGCAAACACCGCCTGGAAATCCACCGCTAACCTTACATTTCTTCATAATCCGGGAGCCCGTCATATAAAATATGATAAGCACCCCAACAGGAGGACGCACCAAAATGCACATTTTGATGCGCCCTCCTTAGCCGTTTCATAATAGCTAACGCCACAGCCGGCCCACTATGACACCCCACTCTGCCTTATTCCTTGTCCATTTTACAGGCTGAATTTTCCGGGCATGTTCACCTCAGAACCATTTCCCTGAGTTACATGTTATAAGAGAAAAAAATACTGCTATGACAAGAAAAGAACTCATTGACATTATTGCCGCCAAGGTAGCGGAAGTCATAAATAACCCCGGGATATGGGGAGAAGACCCACAGTTAAGCGTAATACCCACAACACTGCTGGTGGGCATAGAGCGTCATAAGGACGCAGAAAGCGCCATTGCTTACAGTGACTACGCCATTGAGGAAGATGCCGTGGAAGACGGTGACTACTCAGAAGACGCGGCTGACTTCCAGTCAGCCTCTGACCCTGACCTTTACCCCATGGGCACACTCATAGATTATGCCGCCAAGAAGCCGGATATGAAAAAAATTGACCGTCTGGTGGAACACTACATCCCCCAGAAGTCTGAGAATCTTTATGCTGAGTAACAGGCCCGGAGAACAGACATCGGCTCTAAGACACCAAAACAGATAAGACTTAGTATACCCCGGAGGCGGTGCTGTATGATTCAGTTACGGCACTGCCTCCTTATACTCAACCACCCATAAAGGAACGGTAATCAGGGTTAAATCCGGATAACAGAGTGAAAGCCGGAACTTACATTAAATTTTCTCTTTCAGTTACATCTGCATCAGTCATGGTGTAGCCTCCGAGGGAGCCTTCCTTGGCCTGAACACAGATATAAACCAGCGGCTCAGCTGACGTACACTTGATGTTTCTGTCACAGTTAGTGGAGACGCGGATTACTGAACCCTCTGCAATATCAAAAGCCGTATCATTCACCTGAAAACGCCCCGTACCGGACAGGATGATATAATTCTCCTCATTCTCACGGTGACTGTGAAAGAATGGTACTGCTGCGCCAGTGGGAAGCGTCCCGAAAGAGATTTCACACGATGTGGCTCCTGTAGCGTCTTTCACAAACTGTTTTCCCTCAAATGTTTTCAGCGCCCCCACTGTGGCATGTGAGAACTTCTCTCCTGAATTTAAAACTTTTACCTCACTCATGGTTACTTATTTTTAATTATATATTAACTTTGCAAAACAAACCTGATTTGCGCATCACACCGCAAAAGTAATGTATTTAAACAATCCTTACAAGAGGTTTCCCAAAAGTAACCAACTCACTCATAAGTTAATTCTGCTGAAAATGAGAGGAATAGAATTGCAAGAAAATCTGATAAAGTACACTAATATTGAGTGTTGTCCCGTCAGGAACGTACTGGCTCACTTCTCAGGCAAATGGTCATTACTGATATTATGCATCCTCTCAGAGAATGAAGCCACCCGGTACAGCTCCATCCGCAAGGCCATACCGGACATTTCATCCAAGGTACTCAGTGACACACTTAAGAATCTGGAAAAGGACAGGCTCATCTCAAAGAAAATATTCCCGGAGGTCCCCCTGAAGGTGGAATATTCACTCACAGAATTAGGAAGAAGCCTCATGCCCACCATTGAAAGTTTAATTGAATGGGCTTTAAAGAACTTTGATACCTTTGCCGGAGCATGGGAACAGCATCAGTGACCGCCACCGCTGCCATACCACAGCCGGGACGCTGTGAAACCACACAGTTGGCCTCATGAGAAATAATTTGTAACTTTGTATGCATGAAACCGGAATTATGTAAAAGAACTGTTTTTATAGGCCCAGACATGAATGGCGCGGGCGGTATTGCCACCGTCATGAAGGAATACCGTAAGGTTATCAAGCCATTCCGTTCAGGAAGCGTAAACAGTTGTCACGGGAAACTCCCCGGACTCTTGAACCTTGCATGGACACTATGCAAGATAGCCGGTTACAGAACCATGGGCAGCAAGATACTGCACATACATTACGCCGGCCAGAAATCATGGAAACGTGAGAATATGCTGGCAGCCATAGGACGCAAGTTGGGTTACAAGACCCTCATGCACTGTCATTGTGACCTTGTACTGCTGGATAAACACCAGGGACGTTCGGAAATAATCAGTAAGCTCTCACAGGCTGATGCCCATATTGTCCTTGCAAACTCTTACCGTGATTTTGCAGAAAAAGAAATAGGGCTCAAAAACGTTTCCGTGATTCCCAACTTCACTTCAGCGCCAGGAAAAACTCCTGAAACAAAACTCAATAATCCCCCCGTATTCCTCTTTCTTGGACTTCTAAACCGTGACAAAGGCTTCTTTGACTTACTGGAGGCCTGCTCGCGCCTGGTAAAAGACGGTCTGGACTTCCGCCTGGTGGTGGGAGGCATAGGCAATATGCCGGAAATTGAATCCTTTATTGCTGAAAACCACCTGGCAGACAAGGTGGAACTGCGCGGCTGGATTTCAGGAACAGACAAGGAGCAGGCACTCCGCAGTGCTGATGTTCTGGTACTTCCATCCTACACTGAGGGCATGCCCATGGTTATCATTGAAGCCATGCTGGCCGGCTGCGCTGTAATAGGTACAGGCGTTGGAGCCATACCTGATATGATTGGAAACTCTCATGCAGGCACGGTGGTGACACCGGGAGACATTGACATGCTCACACAGTCAATGGCCGCATTTATAAAAGATCATAACACCCTTGAACAGGCTCGCACAGAGGCTCTCACTGTAGGACAGCGCTACACTCCGTTCTCTGTTTTACCTCAGCTTGAAAATCTGTATAATAATCTTCTGGAGCAAAAATGAAAAGAGCTATTCGCAAAAACATACTCCGCTTGCGCGGAAAAATCAAGCGCAGTGACTTTCTCTTCTCTCTGCGCCGCAGATTCATTGACCGCGACTTACAGCGTGAGAAAAAGCTCATGAAGCAGTCCGTGGAGAAATCCCCTGAAACTGTAAAAGCAGAAATTGATGCATATAAAAAATACTGGAAATGTCGTCCGGACGACTATATCCGTTACGGTCTCTTCCGTAAGAATCTCACACCGGAAGAGATTCTGGACTATATCCCCATGCATTACTATTACTGTGACTTCTATGAAAAGATTTTCCCCAACCTGCTGAAAAAGGAAGACTTAGAAAACAAGTTAGCCCAGTATCAGAAATTCCGCAGTCGCGGAGTAAAAGTTCCGGAAGTGGTGGCGGTAATCAAAGGAAACAGCCTCTCACATCCTGAAGACAGCTCAGCCACTGTGAGCCTCAAAACCGTTACAGACGCATTAGCTGACGGTGAAAAATACTTCATAAAGCCCACTGACGGCAGATGCGGCTTTGGCATTAAGGTTATCAAGCGCCGTGACGGGCGCCTTTATGACGGAGAGAAAATCATTGAATCCGTTGCAGACCTGGAACTGGACTCTGCCACTGAATACATCATCCAGCGCCAGCTCATACAGCGTGAGGATCTTTCAGCCGTAAACGCCTCAACCCTTAACACCCTGCGCACCATTGTGACATATTACAACGGCAAACCCCGGATAGTGGGCATCATCCTCCGTATAGGCCGCGCAGGGGCCTTTGTGGACAATAGCGGCCAGGGCGGCATCTCCGTTGCCGTTGACCTTGAAACCGGGCGCTTTGCACCCTATGCCGGCCGCGAGCACGGCGGTGGCACCTTTGACAGACATCCTGACACCGGATACGTCTTTGCACAAGGGGGAATCAAAGACTGGCCCAAGGTCCGCAGTGAGATATATGACATTGTAAGCAAATTTACAGATTACGGCGTCTTAGGCTGGGATATTGCCATTGGCAGTGACGGCGTATATGCGGTAGAATACAACCTCGGTTTCGGCATAGAGCACGCCCAGACCATTCTCGGCGGTATGCGTCGCCGCCTGGAAATCTCAGTTGATTAGAGCCTCCTCACCAATAATAGCCTCAATACATTTTATGGAAAAAGAACTTCTGCCCCGGTGGGCCATGGGCGTTGACTGCGCCATAACCGTGGTGGACACTGAATGTCGCATCATCTTTATGAATGAGCGTTCACGTCAGACCTTTGCCTCACGTGGTGACATAATGGGCCATGACATCATGGAATACCACAATCCCCGCTCACAGGCCATAATACGCCGCCTGCTGGATGAAGGAGGCTCCAATGCCTACACCATCCACAAAAACGGCGTAAAAAAGATGATTTACCAGACGGCCTGGCATAAGCCTGACGGCGCCATAGGCGGGCTGGTGGAACTCTCCATGATTATTCCGGAAGAGATGCCACACTACATCCGCAACTAAGCCCCCCTAATCTTAAGACCCCGTTCCTCAGCGTTAACAAATATGAACTGCACCCCAAAAGTTTTGTGTCTAACTTTTGGGGTGCAGTTCACTTTGGAGAACGGGGTCTTATTAAAAGTCTAAGCCTCAGCTCAGGTCCAGCACCACATTATCAGAACCCTTCTCATAATACTGCTTCCGCAGCGGGTGACGGTGCGCAACATCCTCGCTCCGCCGGTTGCGGAGTATGTCTATGGCTGTATATATGGCCTGACGTAACGACGACTCATCAGCCACTCCCTGACCGGCTATATCAAACCCCGTCCCATGGTCAGGCGATGTACGTACATAATCACCCAGTCCGGCCGTAAAATTCACGCCCGCCTCCATGGCAAGGGTCTTGAACGGAGCCAGGCCCTGATCATGATACATGGCCAGTATACCGTCAAACTTCTTATAATGCCCGGCGCCGAAGAACCCGTCCGCCGCATATGGCCCGAAAGCCTGAATCTTCTTCTGCTGAGCCTCCTCTATGGCCGGAATGATAATCTCCTGCTCCTCCCGTCCCAGCAGACCACCGTCACCGGCATGAGGATTCAGACCCAGAACTGCTATACGCGGATGATGGATGCGGAAATCACGGTGAAGCGCATGACTGAAAACCTCCAGTTTCTTTACTATATTCTCACTGGTGAGAGCCTGTGCTATTGCACTCACCGGAATATGGGTGGTCACCAGTGCCACACGCACATCGCCGGCACACAGCACCATCAGAGCCTGCTCACCCTCAGCGGCCAGTGAAGCCTCCAGATACTCCGTGTGACCGGGAAATGAGAAAGTATCACTCTGAATGGCCGCCTTGTTCACCGGTGCTGTCACCAGCGCATCCACAAGACCGTTGCGCATATCAGAGACAGCGCTCTCCAGTGCCATGAACGCACCGCGTCCGCCCCACTCCGTACATTCTCCCGGGTCAACTTTCCAGTCCTCAGGGAGAACGTTTATGATATTCACGCACCCCTCCTGAGCGTCCTCAGCACTCTTGATATGATTAAGCTGTACGGCAGGCAAATCCATTAACTTGCGGTAATGCGCCGCTATCTTTGCTGAACCGTATATGATGGGAATGCATAACTCTGTCATGCGCGTATCTTCAAGACATTTAAGAATCACCTCATACCCTATTCCGTTAGGGTCTCCGTGAGTAATGGCTATTTTGGGGAGTTTCATAATTTTATTCAGTTTTAGATTTCTTTCCGGCAAGCATGCCGCACGCCGCCATTATATCCTCACCGCGTGAGGCACGGATTGTGGCAGTGACACCCTTTGAGTTAAGGAAGTCCCTGAATCTCTCCATGGTCTGCTGCGTGGACGGCTGCAGACTCTCACTGCGGTCTATGGCGTGATATCGTATCAGGTTCACACGCGCGTCACTACCCTTGAGCAGACGGGCCAGTGCCTGGGCATGACGCTCATCATCATTCACGCCGCGCCACATTATATATTCCACTGACAGGCGCCTCTGATGTGCAAAATCATAGCCCCGCAGGGTGTGCATTACCTCTTCCACGGGCCAGGCCTTTTCCACGGGCATAATGCCGGCACGCTCCTCGCTGAATGGAGAGTGCACGCTCAGCGCTATGTGAACACGCGTCTCATTGAGAAAACGCTTCAGGCCCTCAGGCTTACCCACTGAGGACACTGTAATCCTTTTAGGACTCCATTCCAGACCCCAGGGCGCGGTTAGAATCTCTATCACGTCCAGTACAGCCTGAGCATTGTCAGCCGGTTCACCCATTCCCATGAACACCAGGTTTGTCAGTTTCTCTGAATTTTCCACTGACAACACCTGATTCATTATCTGATGAGCTGTCAGCTGTCCCTGATAGCCCAGACGCCCGGTCATACAGAAAGCACAGTTCATCCGGCAACCCGCCTGAGAGCTTACACACAGCGTGGCACGGTCCTTGTCAGGGATATAAACCGCCTCCACATCGCGGTTACCAACACCCGTAAAAAGATACTTCACAGTCCCGTCCATACTGGTCACAGAGCTTACAGGAGACTCAAGGCCCACCTTATAGTCACGGCCAAGGCGTTCGCGCACTGCAAGGCTCAGATCTGTCATCTGGGATATCTCGCTCACGCGCTTCTGATACAGCCAGTGAGCCATCTGTTTGGCAGCAAAAGGTTTAGCACCCACATGCTCACAAACTTCCCTTAGCCCGTCCAGCGTCATACCCACCAACGGAATTCGCTTATCTGTCATTTCATCCATAGCAACGCAAAAGTAATGAAAAAAAATGACATTTTTAACCATGCCGATCTCTTATGACAGCAATGCCATATTTTATCACACACTTCCCGTATATCATTCAGTACCGGGAAAGGACAACTCTGAGAAAAACTTCATAACGCACTCAGGCAGCTGAAATAAACCTTTCTACTTCCCGAACTGTTACTTTATAAACATTATGGCCGTAGAAGCCAGGTTAAGTTTTACCTTATCAGTCATATTATGTATAAAATTTCACCGGATATATTTTACATAGGAGTCAATGACCGCGTAACATCACTCTTTGAAGGTCTCTGGCCTCTTCCCACAGGTATTACATATAACTCATATCTGGTCAGAGGCTCTGAGAAGACCGCCATCATAGACGGTGTGGAATTAGGCCATGCCGCACATCAGATTCAGCGGATAAAAGAATTACTGGGTGACAAAGCACCGGATTACCTTGTGATAAACCACATGGAGCCGGACCACTCCGGAGCCATTGAACTGCTCAGACGTGAATTCCCTGACATCATCATTGTGGGTAACTCCATCACCCACCGCATGCTGGAAGGCTTTTTCGGGCCCGTCTCAAACACCATGACCATCAAGGACGGCCAGTCACTCAGTCTGGGTAATCTCACCCTCACCTTCTTCCTTACGCCGCTGGTACACTGGCCGGAGACCATGATGACATACGTAAATGAGCGTAACACCATCTTCAGCGGAGATGCTTTCGGATGCTTCGGAGCTCTAAACGGCGCAGTGGTAGACACTGACATGAACCCTGACAGGTACTTCCCCGAGATGGTCCGGTACTACTCAAACATTGTAGGCAAATATGGCGTACACGTCCAGCGAGCCTTGAAAAAACTCAGCGCCATAAAGATTGACACCATATGCTCCACCCACGGCCCCGTATGGCGTGCTAACGTGGATAAAGTGATAGACATATATGACAAACTCAGCCGCTATGAGCCACTGGATGAAGGCGTAACCATTGTCTATGGCTCCATGTACGGAAACACAACTCGCATAGCTGAAACCGTAGCGGCTGCTCTTGTTGAGGACGGCATACGTGACATTGACATTCATGACGCCACCTACACCCATCTGAGTTACATACTGGCGGACATCTTCCGTCACCGCGGACTGGTGATTGCATCCCCCACATACTCAGAAGCCGTTTTCCCACCCATCCAGGCCCTTTTGGAGGCCCTTCAGGTAAGAGGACTCAAGGAGCGTCACACCATGGTGGTGGGCTCTTACACCTGGGCCTCAAAGGCCGGGGCACGCATCACTGACATCCTCACCGGCTGTGGCCTGCAGCCCATTACAGAAACCATAACCCTGCGCCAGACTCCCACCCCGGAAGGGCTTGAACAGTGCCGTCATGCCGCCCATACACTCAGCTCCCTGCTGAAATCATGACTCCGAGCCCCCTCACAGCAGGGCTATTAAGCGCGGGCTGATGGTGGCTAACAGAGCTCCTATCCGGTTCTTTATCCGCACGCCTGCACCGGTGAGGGAATAGCGGCGCGTGGTGCTCATGATTTGCACAGCCCGCTCCATTACCGCCCGGCGCACGCCTGCCTCCAGCCCGGAACCGTGCTTACTGAAAAGAGCATAAATATTACATGCCGCGCTGAAAGCACGGTCACACGCCGCGGCATAGAGCCTCGGATGATCTGTAAACTCATCCATAAGGCCCGTAACCACATCTAACACATCAGCCCTGGTGGGCGTCAGCGTGTGCAGGATGCTTCCCTGACGCATCCGGTAAAAATACAGTTTGGCCATACTTACAGCCACACGGTCAGTAGCAGCCAGCATGGGAGGCAGCATGGCAAGATCCTCATATAACATCCCCTCCGGCATCCGGTGTACCCACTGGCGCAGCCACCCGGCCTCATACAGCTTGCCAGGAGCACAGTTACGCACACCATGTGTCTGATGCAGACAGTAGCAGGCACAGGTCTCTCCGTCCCACACATGCACATCTCCCTCAGCTGACAGCCGCTTCTCATTATGAGTGTACAGCACAGTTACCATTTTCACATTATGCTCCCGGGCCAGCCGCAGCATATTCTCCACAGCCCCAGGGGCATAATAATCATCATCATCACAGAAAAGAATGTAATCCCCTGTAGCATATTCCAGCAACCGCCGCCGCGCCATGGAAAGACCGCCGTGCGGGAGCTTTATAAAACGAACCCCTCGACCCTCAAACTCAGCCCTCACAGAAGACAGATACCCCGTATCCTCAGAGCCGTCATCTCCCACCAGTATCTCCGTCTCAACCCCTCCGGTCTGCGCACACATGGCCTCCAGAGTCCGTGCCAGATAATCAGTGGGATTATATGTTGGAATTAAAATACTTACCTGCGCCATATTTCATTAATTACGCTGTTTTTACCACCGTTATTCTTCATAACATCCGCCATTTCTCTAACACCCGTCACTTTTAACCTACTCTATCTGTCTAACCGCTACTTTATTTAATTAAACGGCCCCGCCAACACCTTATTGCCCGCCATTTAACTTTATTTAATCTGCTGACTGTCTTTTATCTGAAAAAAGTCATTACCTTTGCGCCATATAGCTCATAGGGGACTCACCCGTTTTTCACGGATGAGTTTCTTAATTTTTTATGTTTAACTTTATAACCTGACATCAACCATGGCTATTACATATATGACCCGCGAGGGATATAAAAAGAAGATGGACGAGATTGCTTATCTTGAAAGCGTGAAACGTCCTGAGATATCTCGCGCCATTGCAGAGGCCCGTGACAAAGGTGACCTCTCTGAGAACGCTGAATATGATGCCGCAAAAGAAGCGCAGGGCATGCTGGAAATGAAAATTGCACAGCTTAAAGACCTTGTGGCCAACGCCCGCATCCTGGATGAAAGCAAGCTCAACAGCGATGAGGTCCAGATTCTTAACCGCGTAAAAATTAAAAACGTGGCCAACGGTGCCACCATGGAATACACCATTGTGGCTGACTCTGAGGCAAATCTAAAGGAAAAGAAAATTGCTTCATCCACTCCCATAGCCCAGGGGCTGCTGGGACACAAGCTGGGCGAGATTGTGGAAATACGCGTCCCCTCCGGCCTTGTGAAGTTTGAAATAGTAGAAATCTCATTCTGATAAAATCTCTCCCCTCCATGGCCAGCATCTTTTCTAAAATTGTTGACGGCACCATTCCCTCATACCGCGTGGCTGAGGATGACCGCCATTATGCCTTCCTTGACATTAACCCCGTGGCCCCCGGTCACACTCTTGTCATTCCCAAGCGCGAGACTGACTACATCTTTGACCTCTCTGATGAAGACTTTGCGGCACTGCACCTCTTCAGCAAGAAAGTGGCACAGGCCATCCGCGCCGCACTCCCTTGCAAACGTGTGGGGGTAGCCGTAATGGGACTGGAAGTGCCCCACGCACACATTCATCTGGTACCCCTGAACACTGAAAAGGACATGGACTTCAGCGCCAAGGACACTGATCCGGACCCGGAACAGATGAAAAACATTGCAGAAATGATTGCTGACAAATTTTCTGAACTTAACGCCTGATGAAAAAAAGCCTCTTACTCTTAGCCCTGGCAGCCGCCATAATCCTGGGCGCCTGCTCCTCATCAGAAAAAGGGCGCGAACACAGCCACGGAAATGGCTGGGGTTTTAACGCTAAGATTTCCGGTCTGGACGGCCGCAAGATAGCGCTGGAACAGTACGTTGAAGGCGGATGGATTCTCATTGACTCCCTCCAGGCAGGTAATGATGACAGCATTATCTTCCGTGCTGACTCTGCCGCAGCATTCCCGGACGTTTACCGCCTGGCCCTGGGTGACAAATACATTTTCTTCCCCGTTGACTCCACTGATGTACTGTCACTCAGCACTGAGGCCGCAGACTTCAACACCGCCTTCACTCTCACCGGAACACCCGCCGCTGACAGCCTGGCACTGGCTGAAAAGCTCATCATGGCTGCCGGTGATAACGCCACCCGTGACCCACAGCTCAAAGATCGCTTAAACAGAATTATCCTGGGCACTGACAACCTCATGGTGGCATATTACATCCTCTACCGCCGCGTGAACAACGTGCCCCTTTACTCCGTGCGCAACCGTGGTGACCTCCGCATCATAGGAGCTGTGGCCAACAAGTTCCACACCACACGTCCTGATGACCCCCGGACCGCCACCCTGGCACGCGCTTACTGGCAGACAAAGATTGACGCTGACCCTGACCGTTACGGCACCACCCTGGACGCAACCCTCACCGGACTCCCCGCTGACATTGAAGGCGTGGCCACTGACGGCACCGTTGACCGCCTCAGCAACCACCTGGGCAAAGGACACCCCGTAATTCTCAGCCTCACTGCATTCGGCACAGATGCCTCAGCCATTTACAATACCTCACTCCGCACAGCACTGGAGGAGACAAAAGACCTCAAGCCAGAGGTCTTCCAGGTAAGCTATGATGAGGCTGAAGGCACATGGCGCTCCACCGCCTTAGACCTCCCCTGGAAAGCACTCTGGAAGCGCGGAGACATGACCCGTAATGAACTGGCCGCATACAACGTGGGAGTCCTCCCCATGACCTTTGTCTTCAACTCCGCCGGTGACCTGGTGGCTGCCGTCCCTGACTTACAGAACCTGGCCGCATACATCCGTCAGGCTGACAAATAACCATGGATACGGACCAACCTCTTACCCCTGACCTCATTGACCGCCACACCTTCTGGTGTCTGGCCATGGAGCTCACACCCTCAGCGGTAGAGGTTATGCTCACCTCCACCGTGGAGGACAACTCCCTTATCTATCGGCGCATCCCTCTGCCCGCAGACATCCCGGCACCCCACCGCGCCCTGGAAGAGGTCATTTACCGCAACCCCCTTCTGCTCTCAGACTTCCGCAGCACACACATAATTCTGCGCCCGCGGCACTGGGCTGCCATTCCTGACACAGTTGACCCCGCTGACACCTCAGCCATTCTCTGGCCTGATGCCGCTGCTGACAACCTCAGCCCCCTCATCTGCCCTCTGAAGCCCTTCAGTGCCGCCGCTCTGGCCATGACAGACCGCAGCTCCCTGGGGCTGCTGCGCCGCACCTTCAGCGATGCCGCCATATCAGTTCACATGCAGCCGCTGTGCTCATTCATTACATCCGGCACACGTAACTCCGGAGTCACAAAAGCATTTGTAAATCTGGGACCTGAAAGCGTGGACCTGATTATTTACTCCGGACAGCGCCTGCAGTATATTAACACATTTGAGGTCACAGATCCCTCTGATGCCGCATATTACATCCTGGCAGCAGTAGAAGCCACCTCATTTGACCGCATGAACCACCAGATGCTCATCTCCGGACCTCCGTCACGCCGCGAGGCCCTCATGCCCCTGCTGCGCAAATACATAAACTATGTCATGCCTCAGATTTTCCCCGCCGCCGCACTCCGCTCAGGCAGGGAAGCTATGGACGCACCCTTTGAACTCACAGTCTTACCCCTGATAAGAAACTGACACCCATGCGTATCATTCGTGGAAAATACGGCCGTCGCCGCTTTGACGTACCCCCAAATATCACCGCCCGGCCCACCACTGACTTTGCACGAGAAAACATCTTTAACGTCCTGGAAAACATCCTTGACTTTGAAGGTCTGGATGCCCTTGATCTCTTTGCAGGCACCGGAGCCGTCTCCTTTGAACTCCTTTCACGCGGCTGCGCCCACGTCACCTCCATAGAGAAAGCCGCCACCCAGTACAGATTCATTACCAAAGTGGCCGCCATGCTGGGTGACACCAACATCACCGTTCTGCGTACTGACGCCTGGCGCTTCATTGACACCTCCGTAAAAAGCTTTGACTTCATCTTTGCGGACCCCCCTTATGACATGCCTGACTTTGCCCTCATTCCTGAGAAAATCCTGGGCTCAGCACTGGTACACCCCGGCACCGTGGTGGTGGTGGAACACTCCCGTGCTCATGACTTCTCGCATCTGCCACACTTCTCTGAACACCGCGCATACGGCTCCGTAAACTTCTCCATCTTCATTGTACAGTAATCCCGCTGCCTGATGACACCCTTTGATTACCTCGCATTCCCGTTCTTCCGTCATGCTCTGGTGGGCGTGGTGCTCATCAGCATCTGTTCAGCCGTCATAGGGACATACGTCATCACACGCCGCCTGGTGGCCATAAGCGGAGGCATTACACACGCCTGCTTCGGCGGTCTGGGACTGGGTTACTACCTTGGCCTCAGTCCCCTGGCCATGGCCGGAGTCTTTGCCATAGGCGCCGGACTGGGCGTGGAGTGGATGTCAGCGCGCTTCCGTCTGCGTCAGGACTCTGCTATTGCCGTTATCTGGTCTGTGGGCATGGCTCTGGGCGTACTCTTTGTCTTCCTCACACCGGGATACGTCCCTGAGCTTAACTCCTTCCTCTTTGGAAACATCCTCACCATTACCTCCGCAGACCTCACGGCCTTCGCTGCGTTTGCTGTCATCATGGGGCTCTTTTTCATCTTACGCTTCCGCACCATAGTCATCTGCGCCTTTGACCCTGACTTTGCCACCGTGGCCGGACTGCCCGTAAAATTCATTTCCTACGCCATGAGCATCCTGGTGGCACTGTGCATTGTCCTCACCATCAAACTCGTGGGCGTGATGCTTCTGATGTCCATGTTCAGCCTTCCCATCCTCACCGCTGAGATTTTTTACCACCGTTACAGCTCCATAATGACCGCATCCGTCATCATATCTCTGCTGTGCTGCGTCAGCGGTCTCCTGCTCAGCACCCTGGCTGACGTCCCCTGCTCAGCCATTATTGTCCTCATCATGGCCGCCCTCTTTGCCGCATGCCGCCTCCTCCGCGCCCTCACACAACAATCAAGATAGCATGCTCAGAGATATGCCACTCCGGCTTTAACATCCATGGGGAACAGGCTCTTACGCATACGGTTTAAGCCGGGATTTTAACATTTCCGGAACTCCGTCCTCATTTTCACTGACTTACACCCGCATTTTTTGAAAAAAATTTTGTAAATTTGCGCTCTTAATGAGGGGCGCATGCACCCATATACATTCATTCTCCATAAGAAACTAAGTATCAATATATTATAATTAATTCATTTTATGAATCCAATAAAAAAAACCATCGAGCTGCCTGACGGTCGCACCATTACGCTGGAGACCGGGAAACTTGCAAAGCAAGCCGATGGAGCGGTAGAACTGCGTATGGGCGGGACCATGCTCCTGGCCACCGTAGTATCGGCTAAAGAAGCCGGTGAGGGTGTTGACTTCATGCCCCTTCAAGTTGAGTACAAAGAGAAATTTTCTTCTGCCGGTCGTTTCCCCGGTGGCTTCCTCAAGCGCGAAGGACGCGCCAGCGATTACGAAATTCTGACTTCACGTCTGGTGGACCGCGTCCTCCGTCCCTTATTCCCTGATAATTACCATGCTGACACCTTTGTACACATTACCATGTACAGCTCTGACGGTGTTGACATGCCCGATGCTCTTGCCGGCCTCGCAGCTTCTGCAGCCCTGGCCGTGAGCGATATACCCTTCAACGGCCCCATCTCTGAGGTCCGCGTGGCCCGCATTGACGGCAAATTTGTTATAAACCCCACCTTTGAACAGCTGGAAAAAGCTGACATGGAACTCATGGTAGGCGCCACTTATGACAACATCATGATGGTGGAAGGCGAGATGAACGAGGTTTCAGAGGCTGAACTTCTGGAAGCCCTCAAGACTGCCCACGAAGCCATCAAGGTACAGTGCATGGCTCAGGTGGAACTGGCCAAGGAAGCCGGCGCTGAAACCAAGCGCGAATACTGCCACGAAGTTAACGATGAAGAACTCCGCTATGACGTACGCCAGAAAACTTATGACAAGGCTTACGCCATTGCACGCACCGGTTGCGCTGACAAGCACTGGCGTGCTGAGCAGTTCAAGGCCGTATGCGATGAATACCTGGCTGCAATGCCTGAAGAAGAACGCGTAGAGAAAGAAGCCCTGGTAAAACGTTATTACCATGACGTGGAAAAAGACGCCGTACGCCGCTGCATCCTTGATGAAGGCATACGTCTGGACGGCCGCAAGACCACCGAGATTCGCCCCATCTGGTGCGAGATTGATTACCTCCCCGGACCTCACGGCTCCGCAGTCTTCACCCGTGGCGAGACTCAGTCACTCTCCACTGTCACCCTGGGTACAAAGCTGGATGAGAAAATCCTTGACGACGTCCTCAATCAGGGCCGCGAACGCTTCCTCCTCCACTACAACTTCCCTCCCTTCTCCACAGGTGAAGCCAAGGCTCAGCGTGGTGTAGGCCGCCGCGAAGTGGGTCACGGAAACCTCGCTCACCGTGCACTCAAGCGCATGCTCCCTGATAACTTCCCCTACACCTGCCGCGTGGTAAGTGACATCCTGGAATCCAACGGCTCATCATCCATGGCCACCGTATGCGCCGGCACCCTCGCCCTTCTGGACGCAGGTGTGAAGATGAAAAAGCCCGTCAGCGGTATTGCCATGGGACTTATCACTGACACTGAAAGCCCCAAATACGCCATACTCTCTGACATCCTCGGAGATGAAGACCACCTGGGCGACATGGACTTCAAGGTTACAGGTACACGTGACGGCATCACCGCCACACAGATGGATATAAAATGTGACGGCCTCAGCTACGAAATCCTGGAGCGCGCCCTTAACCAGGCTCGCGATGGCCGCCTACACATCCTCAATATCATAAACCAGACCATCCCAGAACCCAGAGAGGACTACAAACCCCACGTACCTCGCATTGTCACCATGCTCATTCCCAAGGAGCTGATAGGTGCCGTAATTGGCCCGGGCGGAAAAGTAATCCAGGGTATTCAGGAAGCCAGCGGTGCGGTTGTCTCCATTGACGAGATTCCTGAAGGTGGACACATTGAAGTCGCTGCCACTAACAAGGCATCCATTGACAAGGCTCTGGAAATGATTAACGCCATTGTCCAGCTCCCTGAAGAAGGCGCCGTTTACAAAGGCACAGTACGCTCCATCATGGACTTCGGAGCCTTTGTGGAATTCATGCCTAACCGTGACGGTCTCCTCCACATCAGCGAAATCTCATGGGAACGCCTGGAAGACATGGCCGCTTCAGGACTCAAAGAAGGCGATGAAGTGGAAGTCAAGCTCATTGAGATTGACAAGAAAACAGGCAAATTCCGCCTCTCCATGCGCGCGCTCCTGCCAAAGCCCGAAGGTTGGGTGGAGCCGCAGCGCACTCCCCGTGCTGACCGCCCGCGCCGCGATGGCGACCGTCCCCGCCGTGACGGTGACCGTCCCCGCCGCGATGGTGAGCGCCGCGACCGCGGTCCCCGCCGCGACCACCGCGACCCCAATCAGAACAACCAGAACAACGGCTAAAAATCCATAACCCCAAAAGGTGTGCGAGGGCTCACCCCCTCCACCCCTAAAGACACAGGAGGGTATCACTCACCCCCCTCCCTGAAACACAAGAGGGAAGCACCACACCGGCGCTTCCCTCCGTTTTTCTCTCCACACATCATAAAACTCTCTTCCCCATAAGCCGCATATCACGTATATGACGCATAAGACGCATATCACGTATAAGACGCATAAGACGCCTCCCGGCTATTACTCCATGCTTACACTGTCATCTGCATCCTCTATTACCGGTTCTTCCACTTCATCCTTCTCTCTTTGAAGGGGAGCATGACCGGAACTCAGTGCCTTATGAATACTCGCCCTCGCAGCCTCACCTCTCTTAATAAGATCAGTACTATTCCTTGTTTTTTCCTTCAAATCCTCCCCTATACTATCAATTATTTGTCTAAGCTTAGACTGCTTGACCATCGGCACTGTAAGTCCCCTTGGAACATGAGGTACTGAAACAGGCTTA
This sequence comes from uncultured Porphyromonadaceae bacterium, assembly GCA_947175205.1. Taxonomy (GTDB): domain Bacteria; phylum Bacteroidota; class Bacteroidia; order Bacteroidales; family Muribaculaceae; genus CAG-873. Next base: position 71,022 of record CAMWLS010000002.1, read on the forward strand.
GCCACATCTGTATTCACATTCGGTCCGGATAATGAGCTCCCTCCGCTTGAAGAAGACTCCCAAGAGAAACCACCAAGGCAACCCCTGACAATAAACGCCAGAACCGCAAGCCCGGCAAAACCTCCTATCTTAGTCCACCATTTACGCTTAGAACCATCATCATTCTGCATACTTGCAAAATTCCGGGCCCTCTCTTCGTTCCGTATTTGTTCCGCCTTGCGTTCCTCATCTGCTGCCTTCTTATCATCAGCCGTAGTAAATTTTTAAAAAAATTCAGTTCTCCCTGATAAGGCTGCCTGAGCTTCTCCACAAGGATATCAGGAGTGTAATTGTGCCCGGTCAGCGTCAGTACCATCTCACGCAGCACCGGCTGAGTTATAACACGCTCAGTGTCCCACCCCATGGACTCAGCGCTCTTGCGCCCCGTACTTATGCAGTACACTACACCCGCAAAGTCCCGGTAATTACACTCCACTATATCATCATCCAGGGCCTCCAATGCAACATCCCGCAGTGACAGGTCACCTTCAGGATAGACCCTCACATCCTGCCAGGTGAAAGGCACATAACCCTTACCTCTGTCATGTACACGCAACATTTCCTGAAACAGGCAGATTATCTTTGAGGTAAGTTCTTCAGAAGGCAGGCTGTTTAAACCCTTAAGCATTTTGTAATCCATGATAATAGAAAAATCATATTAGGGAACTATTTTTCCTTCTGCCACAAATTTAATACTATTTTGACACGCTATTTCTTAAAATTTGTTAACACTTGTCAACCCCCGGCCTTAACAAATATTTGGGAACGGGCTCTAATACTATTTTGAACACACTGTTCCTTAATATTTGTTAACATCAGAGTCTCAAATCTCTGAGCACCTTTACTTTTTCATACCTTTGCAAAAACAACAGCACAGGCTTAAATCATACATGAAAGTTTTATACGACAGTACCACTTTCTCTTCTCAGGTGTTCGGAGGCATTTCACACTATTTTGTGGAGCTGATGAACCATCTCCCCCATAATTGGCAGTATGATCTCACCGTAAAGGCAAGTGAGAATGAATATCTCCCCCTGCTCCGGCCGCGACCCCGCGTATTGTCACTCCGTCATGTGCCGGAGCACAAGAAACTGTACAACTTTATTAATCGCTTTGCTGACCGCGCGGCACTGAAAGCTGACGCTTTTGACATCTTCCATCCCACTGATTACCGTGACTACTTCTTCCGCTACCTCAAGCGCCCTTACGTCATCACGGTTCATGACATGCAGTTTCTGGACTACGTGGACCGCGGCATCTTCAGCCCTGAATACGGTGAGGTGATAAAGCGCGTCATTCTCAACGCCCGCGGTATCATTGCCATCAGCAACACCACGCGTGAGAATCTCCTCAACTCCCTGGATGTAAACCCTGACCGCGTCAGCGTGGTTTACCACGGCTTTCAGGCTGAACCCATTGTCAGCACCCGCGCGCGCTGGCTCCCGTCCAAGTATATCCTATACGTGGGACAGCGCTCTGACTATAAAAATTTCTCCACCTTCTTTGAGGCCTTCAAGCGCATGGCACATAAGGACCCTGACCTTAACCTGGTCTGCACCGGTAAGCCTTTCACCCCGGCGGAAAAGGATACCATTGCACGCGCAGGTCTCATGAGCCGCGTTCATCACCGGCTTGTACGTCAGCATGACATGCACATGTTATATGCCCATGCCGCCTGTTTTGTCTTCCCCAGCCGTATGGAGGGCTTTGGGATGCCGGTACTGGAAGCTTACGCCGCCGGCTGTCCCGTGGCTCTGAGTAATGCCAGCTGCCTGCCGGAAATTGGCGGTAACGGCGCGCTGTACTTCCATCCTGGTGACCCTGACCAGATGGTGCGCACCATCACAGCCCTGGTATATGACCCCTCTGTAAACATACCCATTCGCCAGGAAGCAAGAAGAAGACTCAGACAGTTCTCATGGGAAAAATGCGGCCGTGAGACAGCTCAGGTGTATGAAAAGACTCTGGGCTCTCTTTAACACACCGTGCCCCATCTGAATTATGCAGAAAAGTCCTCTGATAAGCGTTATCACAGTGTGCCGCAACGCCGCTGATGCACTGGAGCGCACCATCAGCTCTGTCATCTCACAGACCTTTGATGATTTTGAATTCATAATTGTGGACGGAGCCTCCACTGACTCCACTCCGCAAATTCTTGAGAAGTACAGCGGCTCAGTTAACCGTATAATCTCTGAGCCGGACCACGGCATTTATGACGCCATGAACAAGGGCGTGAACGCAGCCACAGGCCGCTGGGTTATATTCATGAATGCCGCTGACACCTTTGCAGCCCCTGACACCATGCAGCGCCTGGCCGCTGAAGCCATGGCCGCCCCTGATGACACTGACGTCATTTACGGCAATGTCCTCAAGAAAGGCCCGGACGCGCAGCCCGTTCTGAAAGAAGCTGAACCGCCCCACCGCTCACACCGCATGTTTTTCTGCCACCAGAGCGCTCTCACACGCCGCAGCGCCCTGCTCACACACCCCTTTGACCTCAGACACCCGCTCTCCGCTGACTTCCGGCTGTACCGCCTTCTGCTGGCTGACGGACGCGGTTTCAGAAAGGTAAACTTCCCCGTGGCCGTTTTTGACACCACAGGCGTCTCCAACAGCCGCCGCTCAGCAGGTCTGGCTGACAACATCAGCGTAATAATGGAGCTGGACGGACTCCGGGCCGGGCTCCCTCACCTGATGCACCTTATTCCGCCCTATCTCATCTGCCGCTTACGCGGGAAATAAAAGCCAGCTAATTCCTGGGGACAGGTCCTAAGCGCTTTACCGCGGCATGTGGCGGTAGCCGTAAATCATCTCCCTCAAAGCCCTCATCCGTCCTCCCCGGCATCTGAGTGAATACAACGCCATCCGTGGCCATCCGCCCACCCCGTGCATCATCCTCAGCACCGCACCGCGGCTCCGCAGCACACCTTTGTCATCAGGGCGCCGCTGTTCAGTACTCTGCCCGCGGTGCGTACCCGTTTCTATTCCGCTGTACACCCCGTTAAGGCCACAGACCCTCAAAGCCTTATACACAAAAACGTCATCTTCTCCTGACGTAAATTCCGGTGCCCCCAGCCCAAACCGCTCATCAAAACGCAGTCCTGCTCCCCGTACCGCCTCCGTGCGGAATGAGATTTCCACACTCGCCGGATAATATCCGCGCACACGTGGCTGTAAAACCCTTCCGGCCTCAGGATAACGCCTGTTACCCAACCCGCCGCAACGTACAGCCACTAACTCCGCCCGGGGATGACTCGCATAAAAATTTATCAGCTCACGCAAGCCGGCCGCTGAATAGTCCACATCATCGTCAGCTATAAGAGCCAGCGGTGCCGCGGCCTTTTCAATGGCGTGGTTTCGGTTCAAGCTCAGTCCTGAGTCTTCATAACGGTAAATTTCCACATCCTCCCGCTGCAGAATCTCAGGCACGGCATCATCACAGTTCTGAAGGCACACCACATAGCGTACCCCCGGAACCTCAGGAAGTACTGATGCGCTCACCCTGCGCAGCCCCGCGCTCCCGTAACCGGCTATAAGTACATCTAAAAGTCTCATTCGTGACGGAATCTATAATGGTTACGCAAAGCCTCAAAGGCATCCGGAGCACCCTTCAGCGCCGCGCTGTCAGCCGCAATATCATAAAGTTCCGGGAAACTGCTGAAAGGATATTCATCCCGCGGACCCCCCGGAATCTCAAAAGGGAAACTCAGCGGCGGTAGCTGGAAATGCCCAGCCACGGCGTTAAGCGCTCCTGCCGTGGCTCTGAGCTTACCTTCCAGCGAATATCCGGCTATATGCGGCGTGGCTATGTCACTAAGCCTCAACAGGCGCTTCCCGGGCTGCGGCTCAGTCTCCCAGCAGTCCGTCACCGCCCCGGAAACCTTCCCGCTCACCAAAGCGTCACACAGCGCCTCCTCATCCACCACACCGCCGCGGGCGGCGTTTATTATTACGGGCCGGTGCTGCACGCTGTCCAGCCACTCTGCATCCGCCAGATGCCGGGTGGCATACTTGCCATCGTCAGTGAGCGGCGTATGAAAGCTGATGACATCACACTCGGCAGCCACCGTTGACATGTCACTCCACTCTCCGCGCTCACCTGCAGCCTGACGCGGAGGGTCCACCATCAGCACTCTCATACCGTTCTTGCGGGCATAATCCACCACCAGAGAGCCCACATGGCCCACGCCCACCACGCCCAGCGTGTTGAGGTCATGACCTTTCTCCCGCAGGTACGCCAGGGCAGACATAACATACTGGGCCACCGCAGGCGCATTGCATCCGGGTACATTCCGTACCGTTATCCCGGCCCGCCCGCAGTAAGCACTGTCTATATGGTCCACACCTATCGTGGCCGTTGCCACCAGGCTGCAATCCGTATCTGACAGCAGGGCGCTGTCACAGCGGGTACGCGTGCGTGTCACCAGCGCGTCCGCATCTCTCATTACAGCATTTGTGATTTGTTCAGCAGGCAGATAGCTTACCTGACAGTACGGCTCCAGCACCCCGCGCGCAAACGGGATGTTCTCCTCAACCACCACACGCGGCCCGGTTTTCACAGAAGTACCCATATGTAAAAAGCAGCATACACCGTCATAATGGTCCACACGGTGATATATGATTTCTCAGTGTTGTGAATACTCATGAAGCGGGCCATTATCAGCGCGGCACACACATTAAGCACCTGCAGATAGCTTATAAAGTTGGTGTAATCCACGCATATGGCCAGCATGGTGACTATGGTTACCACACTCAGCAGACCGTTATTGGCACGGCTGTGCGCGTTATATGCCAGCACCTTGAAAAACGTTCCCACCAGCGCCACCACGGTCATAAGTACCGTAAATGCCGTAATGGTCAGAAGCTGAACCATATCAGTGAAGTCTATCACACCAAAGATGGTGGTAATCTCAGGAAGATGAACTCCCGCCGGGGTTGCCACGCCAAGCCCAAAGGCCAGCCACCACGGTGTAATGACCCCTAACGCCATGGCCACACACGCACGGGCGGTGAGTATGCGCATCTGCAGGCAGCCTAAGATAAACACGGGGATATACACCATGAAGGCATACTGCACCGTAGCTCCAGCTGAAAGCAGAAAAAACACCGCAAAGACATTGCGCACATCTCCCGGACGCCGGTAACAGTGCATCAGCAGACCCATACACCCCAGCACGGTAAGACACAGTATAGGCCCGCTGTAAAGCTGCACCATCAGCTGTGGCGTTCCCAAGGTCATGAAGCAGTACAGAGGCACATACAGCAGCGTAGCGCTGCGCAGCAGGTTATAGGCCCGGCACAGCATCACCATGCCGCCCATAATAATTATGTTCAGTGTCAGTGAACTCAGCAGCTCCGACACACGGGAGTCCAGCCACTCATTGGGTGACGGGAAGACAAACCCCTTGTCACCTGATATATCCAGCCATACACCATGACCATATGCCACCCATGCCGCTGCCAGAAAAACTGTCAGCGCCGGAAGCAGGGCCGCCCTTGAGTGGCAGAGTCGCGTTATGCCTGAATGGTTCACAGTCTTATCAGTCCAGAATATCCTTGCCTATATCACGGCGGAAATACATATCCTTGAATTTGATATCCTCCAGCGCCTTATAACTCAGTGCGCGGGCGGCACGGGCATCATCAGCCATAGAAGTGACAGCCAGCACACGACCTCCGGAGGTAAGCACACGGCCGTCTGGGGTCTCTGTGGTGCCGGCATGGAACACCACACTGTTCTCGGGAGTAAGGTTACCGCTTATCTCATACCCCTTGGCATAAGCCTCGGGATAACCGCCGGAAACAGCCATCACAGTCACCGCGGCTCGCGGATCATGCTCAGCAGGTACATTGCCTAAATTACCACGTGCAGCAGCCTCAAGGAGGTCCACTAAGTCTGACTTCAGACGCGGCATCACCACCTCTGTCTCAGGGTCACCCATACGCACGTTGTATTCTATCACCATGGGCTCGTTGCCCTCCACCTTTATCAGGCCTAAGAAGATAAAGCCACGGTAAACTATACCCTCCTCAGCAAGACCTTCCACCGTGGGGCGTATTATGCGTTCCTCCACCTTGCGCATAAACTCTGCATCAGCAAAGGGTACAGGGCTCACAGCACCCATACCGCCGGTATTGAGGCCCGTATCGCCTTCACCTATACGCTTGTAGTCCTTGGCCTCGGGAAGAATCCTGTAGCCGCCGGCACCGTCAGTTACCACAAATACTGAACACTCTATGCCGCTGAGGAACTCTTCTATCACCACTGTGGCTGAGGAAGCGCCAAACTTGCCGTCAAGCATCTCACGCAGCGCGGCACACGCCTCATCCAGCGTGGGAATAATCAGCACACCCTTGCCCGCGGCCAGTCCGTCAGCCTTAAGCACATAAGGAGGCTTAAGACTTTCCAGGAAGCGGCAGCCCTCCTCCACGGTCTCCGCGGTAAAGCTCCGGTATGCTGCGGTGGGAATGTCGTGGCGCTCCATAAAACGCTTGGCATAATCCTTGCTGCCCTCCAGGCGGGCACCCTCGCCGGACGGGCCCACCACCAGCACCGGATGCTGCTTGAAGTAATCATATATTCCGGCCACCAGCGGGTCCTCGTTGCCCACCACAATCATTTCTATATCATTGATGGCTACAAAATCCTCTATAGCCTTGAAGTCAAGTGGTGACAGGGCCACGTTTACACCGTAACGTGACGTTCCGCCGTTGCCGGGAGCTATAAAAAGTTTCTCACAGCGCCGGCTCTCGCTCAGCTTCTTTGCCAGCGCACACTCACGGCCACCTGACCCCAGGAGTAATATATTCATATTGTTATGCTTTGGTTGGTTTAGTTATGATAAAAAATACTGCATCCGCTCTCACTCATTATTCTTCTTGCGCCATCCGCGTGAACGCATGATGGGTCCGTCTGCTGCCGGAAGTGAAGGAGCCTTCCCGCTGATGCTTTTGAGAGCGGAGGGATTACGGCGCATGGCCAGCGGATTCTCACTGGGTGTCTCAGGCGCGCTCATGGGGCGCTTGTCATAGCCGGTGTGTACACCGCGGCCGGGCATTTCTCCATCACGTGAGAAATTTCTCTCGCGTCCGCCACGCTCCTTGCGCTCAGAGGCACCGCGGCCCTTACCTCCCGCAAAACCATCCTTGACAAAAGATGCGCGCATCTCTCCCCTGCGTGCATCACCCTTTTGAAAATCACTCTTACGGGAATCCCCCTTACGGAATTCACCGCGGCGCTCCGGTCGGCGCTCCTTAGCGGCATCGCGCTCCGCAGTCTTACGGTCATCGCGCTCCTTGAGCTTATTGCCGGCCGCCAGAAAGTCGCGCTTGTTACCCTCAAAGATAACATACTCGCGCAGCTGACACTCTAAAGCTCCGTTATACAGCGGTATACGCTCTGAGGCCGCAAGGCCTATCTTATCAAAATACTCGCTCTTATAGCCTATTATCCACGCATGATAACCCTTGAACACATTCTTGAGCCTGTTTCCTATGGTCTCATACAGCGCATCCATGTCAGGAGCGCTGATACGCTCTCCGTAAGGAGGATTGCTCACCAGCACACCGGGAACACCGTCTGCCGGAGCCTCTTCCCACTGTGACAGAGCACGTTTCTCCACCGTCACATAGCGCGCCACACCGGCACTCTTGAGGTTCTCCTTGCTTATGGCTACAGCCTTGGGTGAGATGTCCGCACCTATTATGGGACAGCTTATCTCGCGTTCAGCACTGTCATCATGATATATCTCTTCAAAAAGCTCACGGTTGAAATCAGGCCACTTCTCAAAGGCAAAACCACGGCGGAAAATTCCGGGATTTATATTTCCCGCTATCAGCGCCGCCTCACACAGGAAGGTACCTGAACCGCACATGGGGTCCACAAACGGCGTCTCGCCGCGCCAGCCTGTCATAAGTATTATTCCGGCAGCAAGAACCTCATTTATAGGGGCCTCTGTCTGCGCCACACGGTAGCCGCGCTTATGCAGCGACTCACCTGACGAGTCCAGCGACAGCGTAACCTCGCGCCCCGCTATATGCACGTTTATCAGTATGTCCGCCCCGTCAAGCCTTACGCCCGGACGCTTCCCCGCTCCCAGACGGTCCTGGAACCAGTCCACTATTCCGTCCTTAACCCGGTACGTCACAAAACGGCTGTGTGTAAACTCATCACTGTTCACCACAGAATCAATGGCAAAAGTATCTGTCACATCCATCAGACTACTCCAGTCATACTCTTTTATCTTTTCATAAAGTTCATCAGCGTCCGCTGCCGCAAACTTATAGAAAGGCTTCAGAATACGCAGCGCCGTACGGCAACAGAAATTAGCCCGGTACAGCGTCTCCAGATTACCGCTGAACGATACCATACGCTTCCCCGGCTGCACATCCTGTGCCCCGATACCTCTCAACTCCTCTGCAAGGACATTTTCAAGCCCCGCAAAGGTTTTTGCCACCATTTCAAACTGTGTACTCATACCTCTTTGTTTTTATTTCGGCCACAAAATTAATAAAAAAACGCGGCACTCACTCCCTACACCCCGCATAAGTTATATTTTATACGGAAATATTTTGTTTTAAATTTATAATACCTATCTTTGCAAAAATCAACCTCTTACGCCTTGATTCACCACCATCCTGAAACCAGATAATACCATTTATAACCTAAAAATTTTTAACCGATGAAGAAGAAACTTTTCTCCCTCACACTTGCTGTAGCAGCAGTTTTTGCCCTCCCCGCAATAAGTAACGCCCAGAACATTGGCGGACTCCTTAACAAAGGTAAAAAAGTAGCCTCCAAAATCACCGGTAAGGAAGAACCGAAAGAACAGCAAGCCCGGCCCACTGAAAACAAAGTCACACCCGTCATCTTTGCCAATGGCGTAGAGATGATAAATCCCATTGCGGAGTCCATCACCATTGAACCCGTGGGCCTCTACGGAATAAGCGCCGAAGAAAGCCCCGTAGGTGACGTTTATCTGGTAATGAAAGTCACCCTCAAAGAACCCAAAAACAAAACCAACTTCGGAAGTAGCATCAGAAACCAGAAAATGATAGCCGTTGATGCCGCCGGCAACGTCTACAACATCCCCGCAAGCGGCTCAGAGCCATATGACACCCCACAGGACGTTCCCGTGATAGTTAACATGGGCAAGCCCGGAATCATGTTCACCAACGTCAGCACAGACCTCAAGAAAATGGACCTTGTAAAAGTGGGTGTATTCATTGACGCCTACCATCAGGACAACATTATCTTCAAAAACTTCCCCATCCAGTGGAACCCCACCGAAGAAGATAAAAAATAACCCCCCCACAAACCCACTTCTGCCCCCTCTCCATTCTTTAGAGAAGCTTTCCTGACATCACTTGAAAGAACTTGCCACCACAGCTGATACAGCTTTACTGACATCACTGACAGCGTTTTCCTGTCTCACCATAACGGACGGTTGAGCCCCGCGCTCACCCGCCCGTTTTATTTCCACCCCATACCTCCTACAAATCCTATAAAACGCATCCACTCCCATAATTCCCATTCCTCCCACCACTCCCATAATTCCCATTCCTCCCACCACCCCTCCCATTTTGTTAAACCACGTTAAATTATAGTACTTGGTATTGCATAGTACTATTTATCACCCTATCTTTGTACCGTAATCAAAAATTCATCACCATCCTATATTCAAAATTTAACCTATGGCTACAAACGTAGAAAATCAAAAATCTCAGATGCGCAAGGGTATGGTGGAATACTGCGTACTGCTGCTCCTTAGCCGTGGCGACGCTTATGCCTCAGAAATCATCACCCGCCTGAAGGCCGCGCACATGATTGTGGTGGAAGGTACGCTTTACCCCCTCCTCACAAGACTCAAAAACGACGGCTCACTGGAATACCGCTGGGAAGAATCCCCCTCAGGCCCCCCACGGAAATATTTCTCACTCACGCCCCAGGGCGCTGAAGTCCTCAACGCACTAAGCCAGTGCTGGGCTGAACTCGCGCAGACTGTTGCACTCCTAACCATTGATTCAGAAACCTCTTCACTTTAACAAAAAAAATTTTCACTGCAATGAACGACGCAAGAACAGTTACCATCAACGGTAAATTATACTACATAGAAAATGATGCCTATAACCGCTTGCATCTCTACCTCAGCCAGCTGAAAACGGTTTTCGGAACCACTGAAGAGGGCGCTGAGATTGTCAGGGACATTGAAGGCCGCGTGTCAGAACTCATTGACGAGATTCCCGCAGGCACTTCTGACCGCGTGGTTAACATAAATGACATCAACAGCATTATCACCGTAGTAGGACGCCCGGAAGAAATAGCGCGTGAGTGCGAGCTCCCTGAAGGCGCGGTACCACCTCCCTTCACAGGCACCGCTGACAAGGGCACAGTTCCCCCGCCCCTCTTTTCCATCAATATCGGCGGCCGCCGCAAGCTGTACCGCAACCTCAGCGACACCGTCTTTGGAGGCGTACTCAGCGGCATTGCCACATACTTTAACTGGAATGTCACCATCTTACGCCTTCTGGTTATCATCCTCACACTCTGCACCTCATTCTTCCCCGTATTCTTAATTTACTGCATCCTCTGGATGATCATCCCGCCGGCTGACACCCCTGCACGAGTCCTGGCCATGAACGGCAGCGATGTGAACCCGCAGACACTGGGAGAAGCCGTAATGACGGAAAACAACATAATATCTGAGAACAGAGGCTCCATGAAAACCTTCCTCAGCGTGGTGTCTAAGCTGGCCATGGGCTTTATAGGAGTCATTGCAGCCATCTGCGGCCTGGGCGCCATCATCACCTCTCTGGTCCTACTGGTGGCCATGATTGCCTCTCTCATCTCAGGGGTTCCCGTCATGCTTGACGCCCAGGAGCTGGCCGTTGAAGGCATGAGACAGCTGTCTTGGTGGGGCATGGGACTGGGGCTGAGCATCTGCCTCCTCTGCGCTGTCAGCTGCTTGGCCCTGGTGTGGGCCGGATGCTGCGTCCTGCTCAAGACTCGCGCCGCCTCTCGCGCCGTAAAACAAGCTTTTATAGGCATTGGCGGAATTCTCCTGATTGCTTTCATCTGGACCCTCAGCATGACCGTACACTATGACCGTATCACAGGCGATGGTTTCTCTGAAGCCTTCCGCACAAACATCCGCATTGAAAACCACTCACAGGAAGCCGGACACGGCATTGACATGAAAATAATCAGAACTAACCCTGACAAGGATAACGACACCATAACCATCACCAATAATGACTAACGCCAATAATGACTAACGCCGCCAACATCTCGTTTACCAGCTTACTCATCACTCTCCTCTTAATTCTCCTCATCTGACAGCTTTTTCATTCATCACATGTGCTGTGCCGGGTCCCCTAATCCTGACACAGCACTCTTTTTATTCCCATTTTTATTACTCATAATGATAGCCGTAAAGATATTTTTGTATACATTTGCCACATAATACTCATTAAACAACATTCGCTTATGAAATCACGTCTGCTACTCTCCCTTAGCCTTCTGACAGCTGCCGCGCTCCAGAGTTGGGCCGCAGCCCCCACTCAGATTTTCGCTTCCATGAGCTACTCTGACCGTTGGGGTATGGACGGTGGCGCCCGGTACGGAATTTATGAACTTCCCACATCAGGCACCCCGGCTTATTTCACATATGTGCACCTGAGCAACATGCTCCGCCCCTCCGGTGGCTGCCTCTACTTCAAGGACACTTACCTGAACATTGTCCCCTTCTACACTGAAAACGCTGATGAAGTGGAATACGCAGCATGGACTGACTTCATCTTCTTTGACCCGCAGACATGGGAAGAAACCGGCCGCTTCCGCCTGGAAAACACTGACTTCTCTGCTAACTGCATGGCCTTTAACGCCGCGGATGACACCATTTACGGATGCTTCTTTGACTTTGACAGCTCAAAATACGTCTTCGGAACCCTGGACCCAAAGGACGGAAGCATAACAGAAATAGCTCCCGTCAAAACCATGGGCAGCATCTATAAAGCCATGGGCTTCACCCCGGACGGCACCTGTTACGCCATAAACCGCGGCGGCGAGTTCGGTACCATTGAACTTGCCAGCGGTGAATTTGAATTGATAGCCCAGACATCCCTGGGCGCTCAGGGTTACATCCTCACCGGTGCCGTTGACCACCTGGCAGGCGTATTCTATTACGCTTACGGCACTGATGATGAAAACGCCCTTTACCGCATTGACCTTGCCACCGGCAGCGCCACCAAAGTTTATGACATGCCGGATAACCAGAACTGGGCCGGTATGTACATCACCGGTCCGGAAGCCCCTGATGCCGCTCCCGCCGCCGCCACTGACCTGGCCATGAACTTCACTGACGCCTCTCTGCAGGGAAACATAAGCTTCACAGTCCCCACACTGACATACGCAGGCACAACCCTCACCGCCTCTGACCTCAAGGCTGACGTTTACGTAAACTGCGTGCGCGAGTTCACAGTGGATGTAACCCCCGGACAGAAAGTAAGCCTGGATTACACCGCTCCAGAGGATGCCCGCTACACCACCACTGTCATCATCCGCAATGCCGCCCTTAACGGCGCCGCCGCTTACACCACCCGCTGGCTGGGTAATGATGTCCCGGCCCCCGTCACTGACATCAACGTCAGCTATAGCGACGGTGCCTTTGACCTCACATGGGCACCCGCTGCGGCTGAGCACGGCGGATACATAAATCAGGAAAACGTCACATACACCATCACCCGTTATCCTGACGGCGTAACCGTGCGCAACATCAAGGGCACCTCTTTCCACCAGCCCATGGACACCCCTGATGAGATTACAGCTTACCACTTCAACATTTCTGCCGTTTATAACGGACACATCTCAGTACCCGCAAGCTCTGACCTCTGTTACGTGGGCGCACTCACTCCACCATATCACCAGGACTTTGAGGCCTCCACATCTTTTGACGCGCTCACCGTCATTGACGGAAACAAGGACAAGGACTCTTGGCGCTGGTACAGCACAAGCGCCATAATCTGGAAAAGCGATGCCGGCAAGGACCTTGATGACTGGCTTCTGCTCCCGCCCATGTACCTTGAAAAAGGCCTCGCTTACGACCTCAGCTTTGACTCCAGCGTCCTGGGTAGTGCCACTGAACGCTATGAGGTAATGATGGGAACAGAGCCCACTGCTGAAGCCCTTACCACCACACTTATTGCCCCCAAGAGCATCACAAACACCGCTTATGAGGGCACAAGCGTAAAAGTTCAGGTGCCGCAGACAGGCGTTTACTACATTGGCTTCCACGCCATCTCCACTAATGCTGACGGTTACGCCCTCTTCCTTGACAACATAAACCTCACTGCCGGCTACAGCGGCCTTGACCGCATTGACGCTGACACCGTGGCTGCACCCGTTGAATACTACAACCTCCAGGGAATACGCGTTGAAAACCCCGCTGCCGGCCTCTACATCCGCCGCCAGGGAACACGCACTGAGAAAGTGATAATTCCCTGATGACACGGGGGTCAGCCCTCTTCACCATTTATTAGTTAAGGGCGGTACGCATCTCGGCGTACCGCCCTTGCTCTTTCGCCCTCTCTCAAATTATTTGCTTGTAACAAAATTTCAATATTTTTGCTCTAAATGTTAAATATTATGTATATTTGCACGTGTAATATAATTTTGGTGGAGATTTTTGCTACACGGTGCTAATTCACAGCACTGACAATGACTTAAACCGGACAATAACAAATAATAATACATTTAAAACCAATTAAACCAGATGATTAAAGGAAGAACACGGATGTCTGTGGCTGTCCTTGTGATTACTTCAGCCGTGGCACTCAGCTCTTGCGTGGACCACGACTATGATCTTAAGAAGGACAACCTGGACCTTACCATCACGGTGGGTGGAAATAATCTCACGCTGCCCGGAAGCAGTACGGATGTCTACACCCTGGAACAGCTCCTTAACCTGAGCGACAACAGCGCCATACGTCCCGTGCGGAATGACGGGGAATTCGGACTGTCAAAGGGTGACTATGTCCTCACACGCAGCGGCGAAATCAGCACTGATAACGTGGAGATAAACGTGGTGAACCTCAGCAAGCTCACCGGTAGCACCAGCACCACACCCCTTCAGCCGTTTTACAATGACGGCAGCGCACAGAAAATTGTCATTGAAACTGATGAGATACTTAACGGTCTGGATATCAGTGATGATGAAGTCACAAAAGAACTCATAAGCCTCAAGAGCGTCACCACTGACATCCCCATGAACTTTGAGATTGACTATATCTCAGATGACTTCAATGGCCCCGTAACCGTGGAAGCCGGATTCCTCATTAACTTTGACCCCGCATGGACCGTGGTTCTTGAAGGAGCATCAAGGCAGTTTGCTGAAATGGTTACCCCCTGCCAGGCCCGCTTCTCCAAGGCCATGACCTTCAGCAAAGGTCATCCCCTGGCCCTGGAAATAAACCTCAAGGCCGTGGACCTCACCAAGCTCCCCGCCGGTCAGGGCCTTTATGCTCCGGGCCGGTTCCGTCTGGATTCAGACATCCGCACCCTGGGTAAAATTTCAGTCCGCTCATCTGAAGTTACCCCCGGCAGCGCCGCTCACGTAACTCTGCTCACGCACGCTTCCGTAAAGAGCGCTGAGCTGCTCACCGCCACCGGTGTCATTGACCCCAAAATTGACGTCAAGGACGTTAACGTCACCATAAATGACATCCCCAACTTCCTGCGTGACAGCAACAACAACCTGGATGTGGCAAATCCCCAGATTTACCTCACCGTGGTTAACATGTCACCCGTTGAAGTCACACTGAACGCCCTCATAAGCGCTTACACCCCTGACGGCAAGAAAACCTCTGTGGGTATAGGTGCCATGCATGGTACTGACGCCATTGTGCTTAAGCCGCAGACCACCAATGTCATCTGCCTCTCACGCACCGGTGCCGGCTCTGACCCCTCAGCCACAGCCTTTGTAAAGGTTCCTGACCTGGGCACCCTCATTGCCACTGTTCCTGACCGCATGGTAATGAGTGACATCACCGTCAAGTCAGCCATGAAGGAATGTACACTGGAGATGGGTAAGACTTACGCTGTCAGCGGAAACTATGAGGTAGTGGTACCCCTGGTATTCGGTCCTGACATGGAGCTTTACTACACCACCGTAGAGGACAAGTGGAATGAAGACCTCAAAAAGTACAGCTTCCACGAGGCCCTGGTAACCATGAACGTTTACAACACCATACCTCTGAACATGGAGCCCACAGTGGTAGCTCTGGACCATCAGGGTAACGAGATTACAGACATAACCGCCACTGTGGTAGGAACAGTTACAGCTGGCACAGAGAACGCCCCCTCTGAATCAGTGCTCACCATTAAACTCAAAAGCACCGCCGCCAACATCGGAGCCATGGACGGCGTGAAACTTGTCTTCCACGCCAGCAGCGACGGCCGCCACACTGACCGGCCCCTGAACGCATCACAGTACATGCGCTTTACTGACATAAAAATCAGCATCCTCGGCGGTGTGGATATAGACCTCAACTGATAACCCTCTTAAAACCCATATTCATCATGCTTAAAACTACAAAACAGCTGGTGGCTGCCGCCCTCTTAGCCGGCAGCGCCTTCACCGCCGGAGCTCAGGAAGCTCTACGCACGGCATATTTCAGCGAGGGTTATCTCTATCGTCATGAACTTAATCCCGCCTTTGAGCCTGAACGCGATTATATAGGTATGCCCGCCCTGGCAAACCTCAATGTGGGACTTGCCTCCAATGTGGGCGTAAACAGCTTCCTGTTCAAGACTGAGTCCGGAAAGCTCACCACCTTCATGAACTCAAGCGTGGACGCCGCATCATTCCTCAAAGACCTCCCCTCCCAGAGCAAGATAACCACCACTGAGCGCGTAACACTGCTCTCAGCCGGCTTCAAGGGCTTCGGCGGGTACAACACCATCAGCATTGGCGCACGCGCTAATGCTGCCGTAGGCCTCCCAAAAGACCTCTTCTCCTTTGCCAAATTAGGCATGGACGGAAGCGCACGGTACAACCTTAAAGACATCCGCGTGGACGCCTCCGCCATTGCAGAGGTTTCACTGGGCCACTCACGCAAGATAACTGACCGCCTCCGCATGGGTGCCAAGCTCAACATCCTCCTGGGCTTTGGAAATGCTTACGCTGACATTAAGGACATGGACATAACCATGAACGGAAATGTCTGGAGCGTGAAAGCCAACGGATACGCCCGCCTCAGTGCCGGCAGCGGTCTTTATGTACCCACAAAGGCTGAGGCAGGTGCAGAAATTAAGCGCCCCGGCATGGAAAGTCTGGTGGAATGGGGTGATATAGACTACAGCTTCAAAGGTGTTACCGGTGCCGGCGCCACCATTGACCTGGGTGCCACCTATGACCTCCTGCCTGACCTCCAGCTCAGCGCAGCCATACATGATTTCGGATTCATGACATGGCGTCACGGCGTGGTAGCCAAGACCTCTGACCAGACATGGGAATTTGACGGCTTCCATGACATATCCCTCAACTCTGACCAGCCAAATCATGAGGAAAACAAGATTGGAACCCAGTTTGATAACATGTGGGATGAATTCCAGGACCTTGTAAGCCTACACCGTACCTCTACTCACAAGGTGAAGACAAACATGATGTCCATGAACATCCTCATTGGCGCTGAATACAAGATGCCCTTCTATAAGAAACTCAAGGCCGGAATCCTCTGGACCTCACACCTCCAGAGCAACTTCAGCTGGAGCGAAGGACGCATCAGCGCCACAGTGCAGCCCGTCAAGTGGTTTGATGCCGCTGTCAGCTATGCCGCAGGCAGCTACGGCCACTCTTTCGGCTGGCTGGTAAACTTCCACCCCAAAGGCTTCACCCTCTTTGTAGGCTCTGACCACCAGTTCTTCCACATAACACCGCAGATTTTGCCAGTGGGCAAGGCCAATGCCTCCGTAAACTTTGGCATCTCATTCCCCTTCGGAGCCCGCTCATAAGATAAAAGCCTCCTGTGAGAAAAAACACCTCCAGTGAGGCCCCACCACTAATTCAGGAGGGTGCATCAAAATTTGCATTTGCATTTTGATACACCCTCTTTAACTCTTTATACACACCGGCGTTTTCGGATTAACGGCTCCGGGAGGTTTTTTTGGGCATTCACGGGGATTTTATTATTTTTGTGGGATATTATGTATATAATGCCCCAAAAGGCCTTGACTAAGAAAGAAGATAATAAAATGGAAGATAAGAACAAGAAGGAGATTGTGCTCAGCGGAATCCGCTCCACAGGTAATCTGCATCTGGGTAACTATTACGGCGCCCTGAGTAAATTTGTCAAGATTCAGGACACGCATGACTGTAATTTCTTTATTGCAGACCTTCATGCCCTCACCACAAACCCTAACCCGGAAGAACTGCATGCTAACGTCAAGAGCATCCTGGCTGAGTACCTTGCCGCAGGCATTGACCCGGAAAAGGCCAACATCTTCATTCAGAGTGACATACCTGAAATATCTGAGATGTATCTGCTCCTGAACATGCACGTAGGCATAGGAGAACTCATGCGCACGGCATCTTTCAAGGACAAGGCCCGCAAGGCCCTGGGCATTGGAAACGCTGAGGGTGAGACCGATGAAGAAATTGAAAAACAGATAATAGGTGCCGAGACCAACAAGCGCGTGAACGCCGGCCTCCTCACATACCCCACCCTCATGGCCGTGGACATTCTCATTCAGAAAGCCACAAAGGTTCCCGTGGGCAAGGACCAGCTGCAGCATCTGGAGCTCACGCGCCGCTTTGCTCGCCGCTTTAACTCTTTCTATAACGTGGATTACTTCCCTGAACCCACTGACTTTGACTTTGGTGGGGCGCCCATTAAAGTTCCCGGACTGGACGGCTCAGGAAAAATGGGTAAGAGTGAGGGCAACTGCATTTACCTGGTGGATGACCCCAAGATACTCCGCAAAAAAGTCATGCGCGCCGTAACTGATGAAGGCCCCCAGGCTCCCAACTCACCCATGAGCGAGCCGGTTCAGAACCTCTTCACCCTTCTGGAACTCACCTCCACTCCGGACGTGGTTAAGCACTTCCGTGATGCGTATGCTGACTGCAGCATACGCTACGGTGACCTCAAAAAACAGCTGGCTGAGGACATCCTCGCTGTCACCACCCCCATACGTGACCGCGTTAATGAAATAATGGCTGATGAGGACTATCTGCGCCGCGTGGTAAGCCGTGGTGCAGAGCGTGCCCGCGAGCGTGCCGCCGCCACTCTGGCTGACGTACGCCGTATTATGGGTATTCGCAAGTTCTGATTCCGGACCCCTATTAACCAAGACAAAGAAAAATGCCATGGAGCATATAGAAAACAGTGAGGAATTTGGCGGGCTGGTAGTAAACAGCGGAGTGGTACAGCCACCCAGCGTCAACCCCTACATGCAGAAACGCCCGCGCCGTAAACCCATGCCCACAGCCTCTGAGTTAGTAGAGGGTATACTCCGTGGCGACGTCACCATGCTCAGCCGCGGCGTAACACTCATAGAAAGCCTCCAGCCCGCACATCAGGCACTGGCTCAGGAGGTTATAGAAAAGTGCCTGCCCTACTCCGGCAACTCCCGCCGCATAGGAATCACAGGTGTCCCCGGCGCCGGAAAGAGCACCTCCATTGATGTTTTCGGGCTTCATGTACTTAAAGATGGCGGTAAATTAGCCGTCCTGGCCATTGACCCCTCCAGTGAGCGCACACGCGGCTCCATCCTCGGAGACAAAACCCGCATGGAAAAGCTCAGCACACACCCGGGAGCCTTCATACGCCCCAGCCCCTCGGCCGGCTCACTCGGCGGTGTGGCGCGCAAGACACGTGAAACCATAGTTCTCTGTGAGGCTGCCGGTTACAACAACATCTTTGTTGAGACCGTTGGCGTGGGGCAGAGCGAGACCGCCGTTCACTCCATGGTGGACTTCTTCCTGCTCATTCAGCTGGCAGGCACCGGCGATGAACTCCAGGGCATAAAACGCGGCATAATGGAAATGGCTGACGGCATAGTGATAAATAAGGCTGACGGTGACAACATTGGTCCCGCGCAGTTAGCGCAGGCACAGTTCCGCAGCGCACTGCACCTGTTCCCGCCCACAGTCTCCGGATGGATGCCGGAAGTTCTCACTTACTCCGGTTATTATGAGCTGGGAATTCCGGAAGTCTGGGACATGATTGACCGCTACTTTGCCTTTGTCAAGGCCAACGGATACTTTGAGGAAAGACGCAACCGCCAGGCACGTTACTGGATGTATGAGACCATTGATGAGCAGCTGCGCAATCACTTCTACCGTAACCCTGAGGTACAAGAACTCCTTCAGGCTAACGAAGCTGAGGTCCTGGCCAACCGCCGCACATCTTTCATGGCCGCACGCCAGGTCCTGGACCATTATTTTAAAACACTGAGAGAAAAATGAAAACCACTTTAAAGATACTTTCACTGGTACTGGTGCTCTGCATCATGAGCACCGCCGGTGCCGCTGCCAAGAAAAATAAGACTGATGGCGCCGCCGCCATAACCTTTGCAGAGAAAAAATATGACTTCGGGACACTGTCCTCTGAAGGCGGAGCCGCCTCACACGAATTTGAGTTCCGCAACACCGGAACCGCTCCCCTGGTGATAATTTCCGCCACCGCCTCCTGCGGTTGCACACGCCCCACCTTCCCCACCGCACCCATTGCACCCGGCAAGAGCGGTAAAATAAAGGTAACATATCTGCCCACAGGTCAGCGCGGTGAATTTTCTAAAGACGTCAAGGTCCGCACTAACGCCCCTGACTCCAAGCGCGTGGTCCTCAAGATATCAGGCGTTGTAAAACCCGCAAAATAAACACAATCTATGCAACAAGAGCCGGCAGCCCTAACCAGGCCTTCAGCCCGCGTACTCCAGGTTAAACAGCAGATGGGGATAGTGGGTAACGCCCCGGGCCTGAACGAGGCCGTAGAGCGCGCTCTGCGCGTGGCCCCCATTGACCTCTCCGTCCTGGTCATTGGCGAGAGCGGCACAGGAAAGGAATTCTTCCCCAAGATAATACACCGGTACAGCGCACGCAAACATGCCAAATATATAGCCGTAAACTGCGGCGCCATTCCTGAGGGAACCATTGACTCTGAACTCTTTGGCCATGAGAAAGGAGCCTTCACCGGAGCCGTAGCCTCCCGTAAAGGTTATTTTGAAGAGGCTGACGGTGGCACCATCTTCCTAGATGAGGTGGCTGAACTCCCCCTCACCACTCAGGCCCGCCTACTGCGTGTGCTTGAGACCGGCGAGTTCATAAAGGTTGGCTCCAGCACCGTGCAGAAAACCAACATCCGCATTGTGGCCGCCACCAACGTAGACATGCACCGCGCAGTGGAGGAAGGACGTTTCCGCGAGGACCTCTATTACCGCCTCTCAACAGTACAGATAAACATCCCCCCGCTGCGGGACCGTGGCAGCGACATCCGGCTCCTGGCCAGAAAATTCGCCTCTGACTTCGCTGAGCATTACCACCTCCCGCCCATAGAAATGGGTGAGAGCGCCCGCGCCGCCCTGATGCACTACCGCTGGCCCGGTAATGTGCGCCAGCTCAAGAACGTAGTTGAGCAGATTTCCCTCTTTCAGGCCGGAACAGAGGTTACCGCTGAGGTGGTCCACAGCTATCTCCCCTCAGGAGCGGGCGTGTACACACCCACCCTCAGCGGAGCCAGAGATCACAGCTATGAGCGTGAACGCGAGATGCTCTTCAATATGATTTTCCGCCTCCAGACCCGCATTGAAGAGCTCTCTGAACGCCTCGACAGCGGTGCGCGCCCCTCAGCAAGACACTCACACGCTGAAGCCGTGGACAGCTATGAAGACCTTACCTCAACAACACCGGCACCCCTGAGCACCAGCCTGGTGAAACTTGACACCCCACCGCTGCATATGCCTGATACTGAAGCCCGGACCACTGAAGAACGGGCCACCGAAACCCACACCGCCGAAACCCGCGCCTCAGAAGCACAGAACGCCAAAACCCACGCCCCTGAAGCGCCGGCCTCCCTGGAACAGCAGGAGCGCGCAGCCATTGCTGAGGCTCTGGAACGCACCAGCGGCCGCCGCAAGATGGCCGCCGCTGAGCTGGGAATATCTGAACGTACCTTATATAGAAAAATTAAAGAGTATGGGCTGGAATAAAATCACTCACTTACCCGCACGCTTATGCGCGGTGTTCTTGTGCGCTCTGGCTGCCGCTGTATTCAGCGGTTGCAAAATCAGCTACGGACTCAACGGCTCTTCCATTGACTACACCGTTTACCACACCATAGCCGTCAGCAATTTCCCCATACGCGCAGCCCTGGTGTACCCACCGCTGCAGAGCACATTTGAAGATGAATTGCTCAACTACATCACACGCAACACACGCCTGCAGGTCACTGACGGTCCCTCTGACCTGCGCATGGAAGGAGAAATCACAGGCTACACCCTTACACCTCAAGCCGTTACTGAGGACGCTTACGCCTCCAAGACACGTCTCACCATCACCGTGCGCGTAAAATACACTGATGAGAAACAGGAGAACAAGGACTTTGACCAGACATTCAGCGCTTACCGTGACTTCGACGCCACCCTGATGCTCAATGACGTCCAGGACCAGCTGTGCCAGGAAATATCTAAAGAACTTGTGGAACTGATTTTTAACGCCACCCTGGGCGACTGGTAAACCATGGAAAAAGAAAAAATAAAACTGAGTCAGGCCACCCCTGCTGAGCTGGAAGCCCTGCGTAAGGAATATGAGTACTTCCCCCTGCCGGGCGCACTGCTGCTCCATGACGGTGACTGCGGCAGTGAAACCACCGCCATAGCCTCTGACGTGGCTGTCCGCGCCACTGACCCCCGTGCTTACGCTGCCATCACCTCTGAACTCGCCGCTGAATTCGCAGCCCTTTACCCCCGCAAGCCGCAGCCGCAGACTGTCTCCACTCAGAGCGCCCTGGAAACATTCTTCAACACTTACGGCAAGACCTCACCGGAGGAAGACGCACTCCTGGAGAAACTCATTTTTAATCCCGTGCCTGATTACGCTGACGTCCTTGCCGCAGAGGCCGCTGAACTCCCGCAGCCAGACCTGAGCCGTCCGGCACCGGACAGCCGCGAGGCCCGCATTGACGCCTTTATTGCAGAACGCAGCCGCAGGGAAAACACTCCCGCGCTGGCACCTGAACCCGCTCCCCTGCCAACACCCGGCAGTGCTCCGGTAAATGAGCCGGATGCCGCCGCAGCTGATGAGTCACTCCTCTCTGAAAGCCTGGCTCAGATGTACATTAAACGTAAGCGTTACCATCGCGCCTATGAAATAATCAGCAACTTAAACTTGAAATATCCGAAAAAAAGTGTTTACTTTGCAGACCAATTACGCTTTTTGAAGCTTTTGATGGAAAATGAGCGCCGCATGAAGGCTCTTAAGGCTGGAAACGGCTCCTCTGATAACCCCGCTGACGGTAATTAACATCAGCCACAGGTTAAATAACGTTAAATATTTAAATTAACCTATACTCTATGTACGTAGTTACAATTGTACTGACAGTAATTGTTGCCATCCTTCTCATTGGCATAGTACTGATACAGAAATCCAAAGGCGGCGGCCTGTCTTCACAGTTCGGCGGTGCCGGTAACGTGATGGGCGTTCGCCAGACCAACACCTTCCTTGAGAAAGCCACCTGGACTCTGGCAGCTCTCATTGTGGTTCTCTCTGTGGTTTCAGCATTCACCATGCCCAAGGGCGAGACTGGAATGCGCACTCAGGCCACCACAAGCCAGTCTGCTCCCGCTGCCGGTGGTGACTTCAACCAGCAGGCTCCTGCTGAGCAGACCCCCGCACAGTAAAAAAGAAAAAACACAGCAGCATAATTTCACCCCCGATGGTTATAAACCATTGGGATTTGCTGTTTATACCCTGATACCACCCCATAGAAATTACCATGCTTATGAAGCGTTCCCAATTTGAGATAATGGCACCCGTGGGCAGCTATGAGAGCCTGCACGCCGCTATTGACGCCGGTGCAAACGCCATATACTTCGGTGTTGAAGGTCTCAACATGCGCTCCCGCTCCAGCGTTAACTTCACCCTGGATGACCTCCGGCAGATAGCAGCCATCTGCAATGACGCCGGAGTAAAATCATATCTCACCGTGAACACCATACTCTATGACTCTGACATGGAACGCTGCCGTCAGGTCATTGATGCCGTAGCTGCCTCAGGCATCTCTGCCATCATTGCCTCTGACATCGCCGCCATACTATACGCCCGCAGCATAGGCGTGGAAGTTCACATCAGCACTCAGTGCAACATCTCTAACACTGAGGCCGTGCGCTTTTACGCCCGCTATGCTGACGTCGTGGTCCTGGCGCGCGAGCTCAACATGGAACAGGTGAGCGCCATACACCGCGCCATTGTGGAAGAAAACATCTGCGGCCCCTCAGGGGAGCAGGTAAGAATAGAAATGTTCTGCCACGGCGCCCTGTGCATGGCAGTCTCCGGAAAGTGCTATCTCTCGCTGCACCAGATGAACAGCAGCGCCAACCGCGGAGCCTGCACGCAGATCTGCCGCCGCGGCTACAAGGTCACTGACCTGGAGACCGGTGATGAGCTGGAAGTGGAAAACAAATACATCATGTCCCCCAAGGACCTCCACACCATACACTTCCTTGACCGCATGATAGACGCAGGTGTAAGGGTATTCAAGATTGAAGGCCGTGCCCGCGGCCCGGAATATGTAAAACTGGCCGTAGAGGCTTACAGCCAGGCTCTTGAAGCCATCTGTGACGGCACATACGGCCCGGAAGTAATTGAGCAGCAGCAGCAGAAACTCAACAAGATTTTCAACCGCGGCTTCTGGGACGGCTACTATCTGGGACAGCGCCTTGGCGAGTGGTCCGCCAAATACGGCTCATCTGCCACACGCACCAAGCATTATGTGGCCAAAGGTGTCAAATATTTCTCCCGCCTGGGCGTGGCTGAATTTCACATGGAGGCCGGTGAACTGCATGTGGGTGACGAGGTGGTAATCACCGGGCCCACCACCGGTGCCCTGATTCTCACCGTTGAAGACATTCAGGTTAACAGGCGCAGCGTGGAAAAGGCCGTCAAAGGTGACAGCTTCTCCATTGCCGTTCCCGCCAAGGTCCGCCCCTCTGACAGGCTATACCGCTGGGTGGTCACGGAACAATAAGCGCCCGCAGCTTGTTTATTCATAAAAGACTAACTACGTAAAACACAATTTATGGAAACTACACGTCAGGCTAAAATTGCCCGCCTTATACAGAAAGAACTCAGTGAGATATTCCGTCAGCAGACTGCCAAGACCCACGGCATCATCATCTCAGTAAGCACCGTGCGCGTCACACCGGACCTCTCCATTGCCAAGGCTTACCTCTCAGTCTTCCCCACTGACCGCGCTCAGGAAGTAATGGAAAACATAAACAGCAGCGCCCGCACCATCCGCTACGAACTGGCACAGCGCGTGCGCTTCCAGCTGCGTAAGACCCCGGAACTGCACTTCTACCTTGACGACTCACTGGACTATATTGAAAACATTGACGCCCTCCTGGAAAAGTAACTCGGGCTCCGCAATGTCAGTCAGCACCGGCAGCAGTAAACCCCGCCGCACATAGACCTGCCACACATAGCCGGCATGAGATTTTGTTTAACCGGCCGTAATTACTAATTTTGCGGCTGTAATGCCGGTCATACGGGCCTCAATGTTGTTTACCAAGCTTTATACCCTCCGGATAGCCCTGCGGTACCTGGTGGCACCCAAGAGCCACAGTGCCGTGAACGTAATCTCATGGATAGCCATGGGAGGCGTTGCCGTAGCCACTGCCGCCATAGTGGTGGTGATGTCCGTATTTAACGGCTTCAGCGCCATTGCACAGCAGGGTATGTCACGCATTGACCCTGACCTGACAGTGATGCGTCAGGATGAGGGCGCCTTTGCCTCTGCTGACTCACTGGCAGCCGTCCTGAGCCACGTCCCCGGAGTAGCCGGCACCGCAGCCGTACTTGAAGGCCGCGGACTGCTCATTAGCAGCCGAGCACAGATGCCTGTCCTCTTCAGAGGTGTCCCTGACCATTACTCCACCATAGTTCACATGGACAGTGTGGTGCGTGACGGCAGCTTCACCACCCTTGACACTTACGGCTACGCTCCCGCCGCCATTGCCGTAGGAGTGGCCGCGCACACAGGCCTCATGCCGGTACATGACTCCCGTGCCCGCCTGATGGTACCCCGCCGCACAGGCCGCGTGAACCCTGCCAATCCCGCCACCGCCTTCCGCGCTGACACAGTCCTTGTCACAGCCATAACACAGGTGGACCAGCCTGACCCTGACGCTGACAACATCTACATTCCCCTGTGGCTGGCGCGCCGTCTCATGAGCTATGACAGCCTGGAAGCCACTGCCGTGGAGATACACCTTGACCCTGAGACCTCACCCAAGGACGTGGCCCGGCAGGTACAGCAACTCCTTCCCGCCGGCATGCAGGTACTCACCGTACCCCCCAGAACAGCTGAGACTTACAGAATGATAGCCGTGGAGAAATGGATGACCTTCATGATGCTGGTTTTCATTCTCATTGTGGCCTCATTCAACATCTTCAGCACCCTTTCACTTTTAGTGGTGGAAAAACGCCGCGGCATGGGCACGCTGCGCGCTCTTGGCGCCACCCGTGCTGATGTGGGCGCCGTCTTTGCATGGCAGGGTGCCACCGTCACCCTCTGCGGAGCTGCGGCAGGCATCATCTTAGGCTCAGGCCTGGCACTGGCACAGCAGTACGGGGGATTCATAAAACTGGCGGCTGACCCGTCAACACTCACCATAGACGTTTATCCGGTACGCCTCATTGCCGCTGACCTCCTACCCTTGGGCGGAGCCATTGCCTTTGTAGCCCTTATTGCCGCACTGACAGCCTCAGCACTGGCAAGGCGCGTCCTCAGAAAATCACAGACACAATAATGCAGAGAGTACTGTTTCATTCCACCATCTTCGGACCCATACACTCACGCAGACTGGGCACCTCATTAGGCGTAAACCTCTCACCTGATGACGGAAAAGTATGTTCCTTTGACTGCCTCTACTGTGAGGCCGGCTTTAACGCGCAGGGACCCGGAACCACCGGTCTCCCGCCCGCTGATGCCGTAATTCAACGTCTGGAAGACAAACTCAGGGCCATGAAGGCGGCCGGAGACCCTCTGGACGTGATAACCTTCAGCGGAAACGGTGAGCCCACCATGCACCCTGACTTTGAAACAGTCATAGACGGCGTTCTGGAACTCCGTGACAGGTACTACCCTGAAGTCAAGGTCAGCGTGCTCACAAACGCCACACGCCTTGACCGTCCCGCGGTGGTACACGCCCTGCAGCGCGTGGATAACAACATCCTGAAACTGGACTCAGCCGTGGACGCCACCGTACAGGCCCTGGACCGCCCCGTGGGCGCTTACAGCGTCAGTAACGTCATAGAGCAGATGAAACAGTTCAGTGGCACAGGCATAATACAGACCATGTTCACCCGCGGCACCCACAACGGTATCCACGTGGATAACACCACAGAAGAAGAAATCAGCGCCCTCATTGACGCCTACAAGGTCATCCGCCCCGCCTCCATCATGATTTACGGCGTAGACCGCACCACCCCGGAACCCAGCATGGAACGCGTTGACAGCCAGTGGCTCCGCAACATCGCGCAGCGCATCACCGCCGCCACCGGCATCCCCGTCACCACCGCCTGACATCCCTGACAGCTCTCACCCGTCCGCCCCACCGCGAGCCTCGGACTTATCCCTCCGTCTGACACACCCTGCCCGCCGTACTTGTCCCTCTGTCTGACACACAGTAACCGCCCGCCATGTCCTCAATGCACCCGCCGTAAATTAAAAGTCGAAGTGCGACAATATAGCCGTAAAAGTTCTCTCCCTCTTC
>CAMWLS010000003.1 GCA_947175205.1 uncultured Porphyromonadaceae bacterium
CGCGACCCCAACCTTGGCAAGGTTGTGCTCTACCAACTGAGCTATTTTCGCATGTTGTTGATAAGTAGACTATGTAAATTTTCTCTTTGAGCGAAAAACGGGACTCGAACCCGCGACCCCAACCTTGGCAAGGTTGTGCTCTACCAACTGAGCTATTTTCGCATGTCTAACCGGGCTGTTATACCCAACCAAAGCGCTCTCCTGCGTTTGCGTTGCAAAGGTAGGCATTATTTTTGATTCTGCAAGCGTTTTACGGAATATTTTTATTCCAAATGCCGCTTTTTATTCTTCTACCCGATATTTCAGGGTTTTGAAAATTTATTTCTTACCCTTGGAGCAGCCTTTCTGGTCAGGGCAGCATGTTCCCTTACATTCCCCTGGCTCTGACCCGGCTTTTTTGGTGCTGGCTTTATATCCAATTTTTGAGAATGCCTCTGTCAGTGCCTTAACATCTGTCTTGGCATTGTCATATTTAACAGCAACCTCCTGCTTCTCAAGGGAGGTCTGTATATTCTTTACACCCTTGACAAATCTGAGATTAGTCTTTATCTTGTTTTCGCAATTCTCACATGACATGGGAGGATTCACTGTAAAAACTGTTGTTACTGTTTCTGCTGCCGCACTCAGTGTCAGTGCAGCTGCACACAAAAGCATTAATACCTTTTTCATATTGTTGAGTTAAAAAATTCTTAATCAATAGTCTTCTTTAAGAAACGCGGACCATGACTATTTTATTGTACCCCGGCTTCAATATCGTGTCAGGGTATATCTGAATCCTGCATAAACCATCGCGCCATGCAGCGGAGCATAAATCATTGTGGCATCAAAACCCGTTCCCCATGGATTCTCAGCGCCTATAATGGGGCTTTTCTGACGATATCCGGTAAGGTTTTCTCCTCCCACATACACAGCCCAATGCTTGAAGTTTCGTGTCACCTGAGCATTCAGTTGAGCATATGTCGGATATCGTGACGGCCACGTGGGGGTACCATCAGAATTAATTCCGGCAGTGGGCATGCGGCCCGTACCATTTATAGAGCATGTAACGTCCATCTGCCAAATTCCCATCATGGGGCTATATGAGAGTGTGAAGAGAGCCTTATTGCGTGAGGTCAGCGGTTTCTGCACCAGCCCCTGACCATAATCCACCTTTACATCCGTGAAGCGATATGCTGCCAGGAAATTTAGGTCATCAAGTATGTCATAATCCAGCTGTATCTGCACCGTCTGTGAGTAAGATTTACCTTTGAGATCCTTAAAATAAACCGCAGTTGGGTCTGAGTCTATATCCACAAGCAGCTGATGCGAGAAACGGGTATAGTAATACTCTGCCTCAAAATTCAAACTGCGTCCAAAGACCTCTCCCTTAAGTCCAAATCCGGCACCGGTATTGAGAGCTTCCTCCTGCTGTACATCAGGACTTATAATGATATTACGTCCTGAAGCTAACAGATAAGTATTTTCTGCCATGACATGCGGAGTGCGGTAGCCACGTCCGGCTGATGCATGTGCTGACAGCAGTGATAATGGCGTCCACCTCACGTGAACACGCGGTGTAATCATACCTCCCCACAGAGAACTATAATCATAACGTAAACCACCCATCACCAGCAGTTTTGTATCCAGATTCAGAGTATACTGCGCATAAGTTCCTGTAACCGCTTCATGTTCCGGTGCACTAACTGGACTTACGCCTGAGTCATGCACCAGACGCATGGACTGATGAAAATTGTCATAGTTGAAGCTGAGGCCGGTGCTGAGTGCATGATAATCACCATACTTACGCTCAAACATCAGCTGCGCATAAACATTTGTCTGATTCACATCATAAAGCTTGTTTCCGTAATGTGAGCGTAGCGCATTATATGATCCGTTAGCCATAAGAGCCACATTCCCCTCATTCTCTTTGTCAAAGATATAGGCATTCTTGGTAAAAACCTCGGCACGGTTAGTACGTACTCCGGTAGTGTATAATCCATTTTCCGCATCAGGCACCACGTGATGGCCGTGCATGGTCTGCCCACCCTTGCGCTCCTCAAACAGATACTTTATTCCTCCCTGGAAAACATACCGGCTCCCCAGACGCGCCCATCGGTTCATCAGCGCCACCTGACGCACCTCCGGCATGTCCATAAATCCGTCTCCGTCCGTATCATGCTGCTTAAATGAATTCTCCCCATGAACCAGCAGCCCGGTGCTCCATTCAGGGGAAAGGCGGGTGTTAACATTAGCATTAACCTCAGCCTTGATGTTGCTGTCAACGTAAGCATTGACAGCCGTTTCACGGTCTGCCTGCGGCTTCTTAAGCTCAATATTAATCTGTCCGGTTATGCTCTCATAACCGTTCTTCACAGAGCTTGCTCCTTTACTCACTGATATACTTTGAATCCACGGTCCCGGAATAAAACTTAATCCGTATGGAAGCGCTGAGCCTCGGAAATTTGGAAGATTTTCAGTCATCATCTGCACATAAGCTCCGGAAAGACCCAACAGTTTAATCTGTCTCGCACCGGTTGCGGCATCATTGTAACTCACATCCACAGAAGGATTAGTCGTAAAACTCTCACCCAGATTGCAGCAGGCAGCCCGGGTCAGTTCCTTGGCGGTAATAAGTTGTGTATTGGAAGCCAGCCCTCTCAGATGACGTGTTCCTGATGAGCGCTGAACCACTTGAAATTCATCAAGAGTGTAATCAACACTATCCGCATCCTCTGCCATTTGTAACCCCTGCGCATATGTAGCCTGACATGTGAGCAGACAAATCAGAAATAGGCTTATTATTGCAGACTTTTCCATATCATCCGCAAAGTTACATATAATTCAGCAATATCCATCACGCTTAACATGCCATGTACAATATCAAACCCGGAATATACAGTATTCCCCCCCTCACACCTTTTGGGCATGTTTCACCAGCGCAATCATGGCATAATCTCCTGATGAATCGCCATAGCCCCATGACTCATAGTCAGTAATCTCAGGGAATAAATGTCTTATTCTCGCTGCTTTTTCAACTCCATGACAGTTAGGTGTTGAAAAGCGGCCGGTAAGATTTCCCCCGCTGTCAACCTCCGCCTCCGTAGCTAACACTGTATCAAAACCGTTCCTCAGCGCCCATGGCCTGATCCAGTCCCCTACACTCGCGGAAACTATTATCAGCTTATGTCCTGCATCTTGGTGCTTGTTCTTTAATTCAATGATTTCAGAACGCAAGTCCGCATCAATCTTCCGTGCATATGCACGTCCCAGTTCCTGAAACCGGACATAACTCATACCACGGTAGAGACGGGTAAATAGCTTCTGCTTTACCTCAGAATTAGTCTTAATCCCAAGCTTCCACAGAATCAGTGCAGGCAGTGACTGTAAGACTGCCATAGCTGTGGCCTTCCGCCCCACACTGAAAACAGCAAACTCAATAAACGAATCGTGTCGCTTCAGAGTCCCGTCAAAATCAAAAAACGCAACCTTCATACATACAGGATTACAAAGAAGTATGCCATCCATAATACCACACACAGCTGTATAAAACGGTCATGCAGCAGGACAGTAGTGGGATTACCGCTTCTGAGGTCAACCATCGTAACTTGCAAATAACGTAAGATTGCAGCAAGTACAAATATAGAGGTGGCATAAACATACTCGTGGTTAAAGCGCGCTGTAACCTCTGGTGATACGCTGTACATAATATAGCACACTATAGTTATTGCGCCTAACAGCCCGAGGGTCTGATTCATAAACGGCAGATTATATCTTATAACATTCTTACGTGTAACTATCCGGTCATCCTCATATAGTACCACATCATCACGCCGCTTGGCAAAAGCCAGAAAGAGCGCTATAAGAAATGTCATCAGAACTATCCACGGTGAAAGCCAGATATCACATGCCACACCACCGGCCACAAGCCGAAGTACAAACCCCAATGCTATTATAAAGACATCCACTATGGCATAATGCTTCAGCTTACAGCAATATGCCACATTAAGCGCCATATAAACCAGAAGAACCACAGCCACCTTACCGGCTCTATCCCCATTGAGAGAGAAATTGACCGCAAAACTCAGTAGTACCATGAGCAGCATAAGCACCACCGCATTTGCCGGCTTAAGTCTACCGCTGGCCAGTGGACGGCTGCATTTTCCCGGATGGCGCCGGTCAGCCTTAATGTCACATAAGTCATTGAGGCAGTAAACTGCGCTTGCCATAAAACAGAACGCTGCAAATGTTATGAGTGCCTCTTCCCAGGATACGCCATTGAGCAATTGACCACCAAAAAATAATGGCACAAGCACAAAGACATTCTTGACCCATTGGAAAGGCCTAATCAGAGATATAAATGACCCAACCATATTCTTATCCATTTCACAACCTGTACAAGTCCACCCACTATACTGTTATAAAGACATGTATCCACAAGAAGAAAGTTATTGGACACGCCCAGAAATAACAACATAATTAGAAGCAGTCCCTTACTTGGAGTCACAATACCATTGAGGCGTCTGTTAAAGCCCTCAATTAATCCAATATATCGCTTCGGGAACGCCTTTATTATTTGTTGGTGAGGGACTATAAAGAAAGGTGCGTATGTCGCTACTGCCGCATACTGAAAAACCCTTCCCAAATCACAACTCAAAAAAGTGAACATGGGAAGCAGACACAGAACTGAGAAGGAATAAAGCAAAGACAGTGTCAGCCTGTCTTGCTCAGCCTCAGACTCACTTTTAGTTCTGAATAGATAGAAGAAATTCGTAATCATATAATAGGCATAAAGTAACAGACACGGCAAAAACACTATCCCGGCACCACCCGCTTTCTCACCCAGATTCATCCTTAGATGAAACATAAATGTATCTGCGCTGTCCCAGCCTAAAGCTCCAATACTATTATTTAAAATGTACTTCAAAGGCATATCAGGCATCTGACCGTTCCATGAATCCACTATTGCCATTGATACTTCCTGGGAACCTTTGAATATACACAAAATGAATACCACAAGCAGCGGTAGAATAACCAAAACTCTGTTGAAAGCCCTGTGGTCACTATAAGATAACATTAGTAACGCATAAATTGGAAAACCCCAAAATATAAAAGCCTCATGCAGTAATAACCCGAAAACAATCACCAGGAAAGCCCCCAGCCGCTTAGCCACAGAACCCTGAAGCCCGCGTAATAAATATACACAGAACATCAGAAAAATATATAGTATATAATCCTTACGGAAAATATAATTTGTCAATCCCAAAACAAAAGAAGAAAATAGTATCCACCAGCAATAGCCCTTTGTATAACTCTGTCGGATAAAGAATACCATGACCACGACAAAAGCCAGGCAGCATATTACAGTCAACACAGTACCCATAGGCATAGGTACAACTCTGTATAGTTGATATAAAACCTCACCTAAGAGGCCACGCCTCACAAAACCGCCCTGAAAATTAATTAGGAACTCTGAGCATCCATAGCCATTGAGGATATCACCGTCCCCGAAATAGGACACAAAGTTTATAATCAGATTATAAATAAAGACAACAACTAAACTCAGCCCTATACTTATATTCAGGAACCTGCTATTTGTCTGCTTGAAGAAAGATGACAGTACCTCATTCATTTAAGCGAATAAATGAAAATAAACTAATGCAAAATACTTAAATACAAAATTAATCATTCTTTAACGAATACCATACCCCATATACATTAAACAATGTTAACCCACCCTCCCAGCCACAGAATTATTCTAATCCCACACTAAATAAGATCCCTATGCTGCATAGTGACACATAAGAAGCAAATGTCGCATTTTACGCATAAGATGCATATAACGCATATAACGCACAAGAAGCATATAACGCATAAGAAGCAAAAAAAGGACCATGGCCGGTAAGGCCATGGTCCTCTCATCTATTTTGCGGAAATTCTTTTTTACATCATTCCCATGCCGCCCATGCCGCCTGCGGGCATTGCGGGAGCGGGATTCTCTTCTTTCTTGTCTGCTATCACACACTCGGTGGTCAGGAACATACCGGCAATAGATGCCGCATTTTCAAGTGCCACACGTGTTACCTTTGCGGGGTCAATCACACCGGCTGCCAGCAGATTCTCATACTTGTCTGTACGGGCGTTGTAACCAAAGTCACCGCTGCCGTCAGCTACGCGCTGAACCACTACGGCACCTTCCACACCTGCATTGGCTGCAATCTGACGCAGAGGCTCCTCAATGGCGCGCTCAACAATGGCTATACCGGTCTGCTCATCATCATTGTCACCCTTAAGGTCCTTCAGAGAGGCCAGACAGCGGATATAAGCCACACCACCACCGGGAACAATACCCTCGGCTATAGCGGCGCGGGTTGCACTCAGAGCGTCATCCACGCGGTCCTTCTTCTCCTTCATTTCAACCTCACTGGGTGCGCCAATATGCAGAACTGCAACGCCACCGGCTAACTTGGCCAGACGCTCCTGAAGCTTCTCACGGTCATAATCACTGGTGGTCTGTGCAATCTGAGCCTTGATCTGAGCTACACGGCTTGCAATGGCTTCCTTGCTGCCTGCACCGTTTACAATGGTAGTATTCTCCTTGTTTACAGTAACCTTGTCAGCACGGCCTAAAGTCTGAAGCGTGGCCTGAGCCAGCTGCATGCCCTTTTCCTCTGAGATTACGGTACCTCCTGTAAGAATGGCAATATCTTCCAGCATCTCCTTACGGCGGTCACCGAACCCGGGAGCCTTGACTGCACAGATCTTCAGTGAACCACGAAGACGGTTTACAACCAGAGTTGCAAGCGCTTCCTGATCCACATCCTCAGCTATAATCAGCAGAGGACGGCCGCTCTGGGCTGTAGCCTCCAGAACAGGCAGGAGATCCTTCAGGTTAGAAATCTTCTTGTCATAAAGCAGAATGAAAGGCTGCTCCATATCACACTCCATCTTTTCAGGATTGGTTACAAAGTAAGGTGAGATGTAACCACGGTCAAACTGCATACCCTCTACTATATCTATGGTGGTCTCAGTACCCTTGGCTTCATCCACAGTTATTACACCCTCCTTTTTAACCTTCTGCATGGCCTCAGCAATCAGACGACCAATGGTTTCATCATTGTTAGCTGACACGCGGGCAACGTCTTCAATCTTCTTGAAGTCATCTCCCACTTCCTGTGACATACCCTTGATGTTTTCCACCACTCGTGCAACTGCCTTGTCTATACCACGCTTGAGGTCCATGGGATTAGCTCCGGCAGCAACATTCTTCAGTCCTACATTAATAATGCTCTGTGCCAGAACGGTGGCTGTGGTTGTACCATCACCAGCGTCATCGCCGGTCTTTGAAGCAACCTCCTTAACCAGCTGCGCACCCATGTTCTGGAATGAATCTTCCAGTTCTACCTCACGTGCCACACTGACACCGTCCTTGGTAATATGGGGTGCACCGAATTTCTTCTCAATAATTACATTACGACCCTTAGGCCCGAGTGTAACCTTCACGGCGTCAGCCAGTGCGTCAACGCCTTTCTTAAGCTCTTCACGAGCCTTTATATTGAATTTTATTT
Organism: uncultured Porphyromonadaceae bacterium; assembly: GCA_947175205.1. GTDB lineage: Bacteria > Bacteroidota > Bacteroidia > Bacteroidales > Muribaculaceae > CAG-873. Next base: position 7,545 of record CAMWLS010000003.1, read on the forward strand.
CTTTTGCCATTTCTTTATCCTTTCTTTGGAATGTTATTCATTATTCTATTACTGCCAGTACTTCATTCTATTACTGCCAGTACTTCGCTCTGGCGCATGATAAGAACTTTCTCTCCGTCAAGTTCAAGCTCTGTTCCGGCATACTTGCCATAAAGAACCTGGTCATTGGGTTTAAGAACCATTTCCTCATCCTTTGTGCCATTACCAACGGCTAAAACCTCTCCGCGCAGAGGCTTCTCTTTAGCAGAGTCAGGAATGATGATGCCGGCGGCTGTAACTTCTTCTGCAGCGGCCGGACGTATAATCACGCGGTCTGCAAGTGGTTTGAATTTCATTGTAAATAATTTTTTATGTTAGTTTTTCCTTTATCTGTCTCTATGCATTTCCTGTGCCAAATCTCACTTACTGACATTTTGTCAGTCTTTTTTATTCAATGGTATAACGCTTGAGAGAAACTTTTGTTGCAACCATTGCAGCGGCCGTACGCGCCGTCACTGCGGGCTGATACTGGCTTTGCGCCTGGGCTGCCGGATAAATATAGTCACCGGCTGATATCACATTGCAGTCATAAGTCACATGCCATGTACCACGGGGAAGGGAAGTAATGAAAAAATTAGTTCCTCCGGCCACATTATCCACATACATCCCCAGTCCGCCGCTGAAGCGCCGTCCGCTCTGCTGAATCACCGGTTGAAATATTGCCGGTCTGGGGTCATGCACTGTTATATACTGTAAGTCATCAGAGGCAGTCAGGATTAAATCTATCCTTACCTGAGACCCGGCCTCAAGAATATCTTTTCCGGGGTGGAATTGCTTGTAACTGCCGTCAGACTGCTTTACATTTATCTGTCTCTGTATACTGAGTTCCGGGCACTCTGCCGCCTTGACATCCTTAACATTCATTACCTGACGTGTACAGACTGTTCCATAGGCCGGAGCTGTAGCGGTTGGCCGTTTTATGATCATACGGTTGGCCATAGTCTCCACAGTGAAATCAGGTGTAGTCAGGCTCCATTCAGTGCCGGTGCTCAGGAAAGCACAGATTAGTGAAGTAGCATCACTGCTCCCTAACTCCGGCATTACCAGTGCACGATGTATAAGATAACGCCTTATGTCATCAGTCTGCTCCTTATCACTAAGAATGGTCTCATAGGCACGCAGGATATTTGCATATGCATCCACATTCTTTACGGACGGGAACCACACACCCCACTGCGTGGATTTTACCGCAAACTGCTGCACAGATGTCATAATCTCTGACGCTGACTTAAACTTACCGGCCTGTTTAAGCATGAGAGCTTCAGTGGCCTTGGACCCGGGTGTGCCATGCTTCCAATTCTCCTGGAAATCTTTCAGCGTAAGTCTTATAATTTCTTTGGCATCATCACTCGTTCTAAACTGCGGATTGGACAGACATATGGCAGTGAGCGTAACATCAGAATGAAGTTTTCCGTTACTACGCTTTTGATTTGAAACTACATAAGAACTGTAATAGCGGAAGGCTTCCTGCAGCGACGCCTCCAGGGATGCATCAGATACTGCAAAACCGCAGTCATGAATCATACCTGAGTATAACAGAACCTGTGCCGTGGCCCATGGTGAGGCTTTGGCGTCAGCGTCACACCAGCGGTAGCCGCCCTCGGAGGTCTGAAGATTAAGAAGTGACTCTCTCGCATCAGAAATAGCTTTATCCACCACTTTTGGTTCCAGCAGAAGCTTCAGGAGTTCCTGACGTGCTGAAATACCACGGGCAGCCTTCTGCCAGGGTGTTGATTGCAATAGGCTGAGTTTGTATGAGTTATCCTCGCTCAGGGAGGGGCTGTCAGCCGGGCCTTCACCAATGGAAGCAACATATTCTGCCCACTCAGGATTATGTTTTAAAAGTCCGGCTGAAACAAATGTCCTGAACAGTGAGCTGGCTGCCGCCGTAGCAGTATTAATATTAAGCTCATACAGTCCGGGTAAGGCCTTGATTATAATACCCGTAGGATTAGTCCACAGGTCTATTTTGCGGTCCTTTACTTCGCCTTCTACGTCCACTTCTTCCTGTTCCTGTCCCACGGACATAAAGAAGGTCTTCACATCTGTAACAGTAAGTTCTGAGGGCAATACCGCCACAGAGGCCTGTTCACCGTCCGTATGGGTTCCGGACTGAGCCATAACTCTTACTGTAAGTGAGGAATAATCAGCGGGTACGAGGATTTCTAAAGGTACGTATTCCGTGGCTCCGGGAGCAACTGTCAGAACTCCCGCAACACGGGCTATTGCAGAATCTGTATCCACCGGTGCAACTGCCTCACAGACATATTGTACATCTGCTGCCTCATCACTGTTATTGCTGAGGCTACACATCACCACTGCCCTGTCCTGGGCTCTGAACCACTGCGGAGCCTTTACTGAAGCCATAATCTTTTTACTGGCCACTATACGTTTAGTTACCAGACCGTTACGCATATTGTCATCCCAGAGAACTGCCACAAATGACCAGCTCTGGGAAATGTCAGGAACGGTAAATTCAACTTCCACATTACCCTCCGGACCGGATGTAAGTAACGGCTTCCAGAATGCCTGAAGTTGCTCATGTTCACGCAGTTGCGGGATTTCTTCATCTCTGCCATTGTCTACTGAACCGGCTTCTGCGGTTTCCACTGCAGCTTCTTCATACAGGTCCATGACAGCACCGTCACCAGAGACGCCATTTGCCATAGCCGCTGATTTATATAGCATAGCCCTCTGTTTAACAAACATATAGAACTGAGGAACATATAAAAAACTGGGGGTTGAGCTTACATCAGGACCCTTATAACCAAGAACAGTTCCGCTCCAGCGGCAGTAATCTTTAAAGCCATTTGGAGTGGCTATACGGTAATCTGCTCGAGGTTCAAAGGCCCTTCTGAAATATGGTAAGCGGTACTGACTCAGCGTGTTAAGAGCTTCTGAATACATGGTTGCAATACCGGCTACCTGCTTTAGAACCTTATTATTCTTGGTGAGCCTGAAAGTCCATTTCTCTACTGTGCCAGGCTCAATTATATCCCTGAAGGTAACAGTCTGGACCTCAACCGATTCCTTCTCAGTGAGCTCAAAACAAAGGTACTCTGAGTGAACTTCCCCGTTATTCATCACTGATATAATTGCCTGACATTCAGCACCTTCATCCGGCATACGTAATTTTATCTCGGTAAAGCCGCGGGAGCCTTCATGCATACTGACAGCACCATCAGGATGTAAGATGTAGTAGTAAATATGGGGTAATTTTGTCTGACCCACTGATACACAGACAGTTGAGGAATGAATCTCTTGGAAGTGGTTACGGGGGAGGAATAAGCTGACGTCATCAGGGAGCTGATTCCGCTGTATACTGTAAAGATTTGTGTTAAAGCTCAGTGTATCAGTCACTCCCGGTTCCTGACCGGTGATGGTAACAGTGTACCGCCCGACAGGAAGAGTAGAAAAATCTAATTTTCTGACCGTAGAAACTGTACTGAAAATAGTGTCAGACCCCCTTGTCAATGTGTAAATCAGGGGCACTGCGTGTTGAGCCGGCCGTCCCATTGCATCAACAACTGAAACGGGAATTTCCGTACCTGATTTTTCTGCTGCCAACCACTCAGTTTCTCCGTTTATGGTTATGGCATAAGGAGCACCTGTAGAGAACCCGGTGCGGAGGGTCTGAATTTCTCCGTCAGGGGAGGTGACGTTTATGTCTGCACGGAAAAATTTCTGTCTGTCATTTTTGAGTGCAGATGAATTTATTTTGAAAGAGAAATGTCCGGTGGCGTCCGTGCGCGTGCTGTCTGACATGAGTGTTTCATTTTCATAGCGGTACCGCCAGGTGGGAGCGGTGGATACACGCATGAGGACAGAAGCGTCAGCCACAGGCATGCCGTTGTAACCCATGGCGGTACCGGTAATGGTGACAGTACCATCTGCTGAGCGGGAAACATCTCCGGCCTTGACTTCAAAGGTGGGCGCGGTAAACTCAGCCACTTCTACTGTCACGACTGAGCTGTAGCGTTCATACAGGACGTCAGCCTCAACTCTGAATGTACCTTTCAGTCCGTCACCGGGGATGGTGAGTTCTGTGTCAGCCCTGCCCATGCGGTCAGTAATGACGGTGTCAGCAGCCACGATGTTTCCGTTAGGGTCTATAAGGGTGAGTTCCACCCGCAGGTCCTGTGCCGTTTTCAGGGCTTTGGCCTTGAGAGAATCAGCAATAACGGCTACGGCTACATTCTGCCCCTGCCGATAGACGGCTCTGTCTGTCATAAGGGTTAGCTGTACGGGAGCCTGTTTCTGAGGCTCATAGTAGACGGGAAGGTTACATTCAGCACCGCGTTGGAGAGCACCATTAACTTTGATACTGACGCGCGGACTTCTCTTGCCCATCTTTTTCAGTGTATCCCATTTATATGAGGGCATGACCATCTGCATGGCTCCTTTGCTGTGTTTGAAAGAGCCTAAAGGGATGGTTTGGGTTTGCTTGCGTGCTGTTGCGTAGGCTGATTCTTCTGCGGTGCAGGAACTTACCGGAGCTCCGTCATAAGGCGAGACTGCAAGGATGGTGGTCAGCGAATCAGTAGAAAGCACCATAGGAACGGCTTTAACTACGCTGACTATACTGATGTCTGCTTTAGAGGAAAGGGCTCTCAGTGGGGCCGCAGAAGGTGCCAGAATATAGAAGCCTGTGGACGGCGGGAAGGTAAGGGCCATTTTTGTTGTATCCTCCTGACCCGGGACAGGAGTGCAGTCAGAGGAAACGCTTGTAACCAGTTCTATATATGAGGTATCAAGATTATGTTTTTCCGGTATCTTTATTCCTTTATATCTCCATAGTGTAACAGATGGATGAGCTACGGCGCGGGAGAAGATTTCCAGTTCAACCTTTTCTCCGGGAGCAACAAGCGCGGGGGCTGAAGTACGTACGTATGGACTGTTGGCTACCTGCATGGCATAGTCAATCCACTCTCCCACAGGGGTGTTACCATAATACATCTTTGCCAGGGCCAGTGCGTCATACTCATTGGTATCGCATGAGCCGAACCCGGTTCTTGTAATCCACGCCAGATACAGAGCAGCCTTTCTCTTATCATCACCGGCCATGAGGAGCCACTGAGAAAGAGACTTTGAGGGTTCAGCCTCAAACATACATCTCCACCAGGCAGGTGAAAAGCGAGGAAGGAACTCAGCGGCCTCAGCGGCAAGTTCCTTATTGTCTGACCGGACGGCAATAAAACCGGTCACAGTGGGATAAAACATCTGTGTAATGCAGTCCGCCTCCACTATTGTGGGGAAGTCAGCCAAAGGAGCGTCATCAGCTGTGGCTTCTTCCATGGCAGCCCGCCACAGAGAATCGGCACAATAAAGAAGCTGAGAGCGTGTATAGTCCTCAACATTTGCGGGCAGAGGAAATAAGGCTGTCTCAGCGTCACTGTAGCGTGACTCAGCGAGCCCTGCAAACAGCGTGGCTTCATAGGATAAGCAGAGTGCTTTCAGGGCCGGCTGCGTGAAAGTAGCGGCGAGTGAGTCCACCCTGGCGGTATACACGCTTACAGCCTGCGGGTCAATGGCTGCTGCGGCAACAGTCTGCTGCATCAGAGCTGTCAGACGTTCCTGTTCAGAACCGGAGGCAAGAACCGCGGCAGCATCAGAGAAAACGGTACGCGGATAAGCAAAATCAGGTTTACTGAAGTCAGCCCTTACAGTATTTGCACATAAGAAACACGCCATAAGCAGACTTCCCAATATTTTTAAAATCTTCATATTCAACGATTAACTATTTCCACAAATTTCCAAAAACTATTTCCGCCAAATTTATAAATCATTTTCAAGAATACCAAACCGCAAGACAGTCTTTGCATATAAAGAATATTTGGCTATCTTTGCTTTTGGTTCCAAACTGACAAATCAAGGGAGGTCTCAATGGGTGATAGGCACAGATTCAGAGCATTATGGCATGACTATAACGAAGGACTGTATTTCGTTACAGTTTGTGCATATGAAAAGCGCCATTTATACGGAAAAATTGCAGGGACGCGATTCTTTGCATCCGAATTAGGTGAAATTATTGAAAAACACCTTAAAAATATTCCGCAATTTCACCAAGATGTTGAGATACTGAATTATGTTGTAATGCCAAATCATATACATATGGTGCTCAGTGTTGGGACAGCAAGACGCGGAGAACTTACTTCAATGGAATCCAGGAAATCAATGTCTGCAAATATGGGGTGTCTGAGGCCACCGAAACAGGGTGAGATGTGCCCGGAGAGTCACCATAACAGCCGATTAGCATCAATTATAGGAGCGTTCAAAGCGGGAGTCACACGGACTGCGCGGACGCGAAGAATCGCGTCCCTACCGTGCTGGCAATCCCGGTATCACGAACATATAATACGAAATCAGAGGGCTTTTGATTATATCATGAAGTATATTGATACAAACGTTGAGAATTGGAGTAAGGATTGTTTCGTAAATTAACAGATTATAACAACAGATTATAATATATGGATAGACTGAAAATGCAGAGCCGTGATGTTGTGGGCGGCAACGTGGAGAAGATTGCCGCGTTGTTTCCGCAATGCGTTACGGAGCGACTAAATAAAGAAGGTAAGCCGGAACTTGCCATTGACTTTGACAAACTCCGTGCGGAGTTGTCAAATGACACCCTTGAAGATGGCGAGGAACGCTATCAATTCACTTGGCCCGATAAGCGGGCAGCGTCGCGCCTCGCCAACGAGCCGGTAAATCTTACCCTGCGTCCCTGCCGCGAGGAGTCTGTTGGAAAGGACGGTACTCCCGGAGGATTTGATTCAGAGAATCTTTATATCGAGGGCGACAACCTCGATGTTCTTAAAGTACTTCGCGAAACTTACCTCGGTCGTGTCAAGATGATTTACATTGACCCTCCGTATAACACAGGTAATGACTTTGTCTATAACGACAATTTCGCTCAGGGTAAGGAGGACTTCGAGCAAAACAGTGGTCTGTTTGATGCCGAGGGTAACCAAACAATAGACCCTATGCAGCGCAACACCGAAGCCAACGGTCGCTTTCACACCGATTGGCTCAATATGATATATCCTCGATTGAAAGTCGCTCGCGACTTGCTCTCTGACGATGGGGTTATCTTCATCTCTATGGATGATAACGAAGCCAAGAATTTAAAAGCTGTATGTGATGAAATTTTTGGCTCTCAGAATTTCCTTGCACAAGTTGTTTGGGAACGTGCATATTCTCCAATCAATTTGATGAAGCATTTCTCGCCTTCGCATGATTATATTTTAGTTTATGCAAAAAATCAAGAATTAGCAGAGTGTAGAGGAATTCCTCGTTCACAAGAAGCTAATGACAGGTACTCTAATCCCGATAACGATCCGCGTGGACCTTGGAAACCAAGCGATCTATCAGTGGGTCCTGCTGTTGAATCCAATATATATCCGATTACGACGCCCTCCGGGCGTATAGTAGAGCCTCCAGCTGCTCGCAGCTGGAGGCTCTCGCGGAACGCGTTCCGCGAGAGACTCCAAGATAACCGCATATGGTTCGGCCCAAATGGAGATAGTGTTCCTTCAATGAAGCGTTTTTTATCCGAACTACGTAAAACGGGTATTACACCAATGACTATATGGAAGTATACAGAAGTGGACCACTCTCAGGCTGCTACACAAAAACTTGCCAAGCTTTTTGATGGCAAAAAATACTTCGATTATCCCAAACCTGTCGAACTGCTTAAACGTTGTCTCGCTCTATATACTTCGCCTGATGAATGTATCGTGCTTGACTTCTTCAGCGGAAGTGGAACGTTTGCACAAGCCGTTATGGAACTTAATGCCAATGACGGAGGAAAGCGAAAATATATTTTGGTTCAAGCTCCTGAGAAAATGGAGAATCCCGCGAACGTTGAATTAAAGTTTGAAACCATTCCTCAATTTGCAGAGGAACGTATTCGCCGAGCCGGGGAGCAAATCCGTAGGGACGCGATTCTTCGCGTCCGCAATGACAAAACAGCCGGCACAGCGACGGGCGATTTATTTGATGATATGGATTCGGAGCGGACGCGTAGAATCGCGTCCCTACCAGACACCGGCTTCCGTGTCCTCAAACTTGATTCGTCGAATATGGAGGACGTATTCTATACTCCCGATGCTTTCGAGCCGTCGTTGCTTGACGGACTCGTGGATAACATCAAGGCTGACCGCACCGGCGAAGACCTGCTTTTCCAAGTTATGCTCGACCTCGGCATTGAACTCTCTGCCAAGATTGAACGTAAGGAAATTGCAGGTAAAGAAGTGTTCTCAGTCGATGATGATTACCTGCTCGCTTGTTTCGACACGGACGTGAACGAAACTACTATCGAGGAAATGGCGAAGCTGCTACCTACGCACCTTGTCATTCGCGATGCGTCTGCCGCTAACGACAATGTGCTTGACAACTTTGACCAAATCATCGAATCCTATTCAAACGAGAAGAAAATCACCACTCATATCCTCTAAACCCTATGACACAAGCAGAATTTCAATCATACCGCTTCGACGCTCGCCATGAGCCGAGCGATGAACAGTTAGGACAGCTGATGGAAAATGCGGCTGAAAAGGTAAGGGAAACCAATCGCGAGTCTGACGAGAAGTTTTTCGCCGAACTTCGCCGCGCAAGCGACGAGGCTAAAAAGCGTGGTGCAACTCAATCTGATAACAAATGAGAAAGGAAGGACACGCACCACTACTGATTGTCATTGCCGGCCCCAATGGCTCTGGCAAGACTACGATAACTGCGGAAGTTCTTGCGAGCGAATGGCTTGAAGATGCGGTTTATATCAACCCCGACATTGTGGCTCAGGAGAAGTTTGGCAACTGGAACTCTCCCGAGGCTGTGCGCGAGGCCGCTCTCTATTGCGAGCAATGGCGTGAACGCTGTCTCGCTAATGGTGAAAGTCTGATTTTTGAAACCGTAATGTCGGCTCCCGATAAAATCAACTTTATCCGTCGCGCAAAGCAAGCCGGATATTTTGTGAGAATTTTCTTCATCTCAACCGCCAACCCCACCATCAACGCGGCGCGTATCGCCCGGCGTGTTATGAAGGGCGGTCATGATGTGCCTATCCCCAAAATCATCTCTCGCTACATAAAGTCCATTGCCAACTGCGCTGAAATCGCGCCGGAGGTTGACCGACTTTATGTGTATGACAACTCGCTTGAAGATGTCAAGGCGCAGCCTCTTTTCAGACTGCGCGACGGGGATTTAGGCAAGCAGTATGTTGAATCTGTCCCCGAATGGGCCAAAAACATTTTGCCCAAGTAATGAAGTTTCAGTTTAAGATACAAGGGTATCAGACAGAGGCTGTTGAAGATACGGTGAACGTGTTCCGAGGTCAGCCTAAGCGCGACCCGAAACACTATCGCCGCGACATCGGCAAAATCGCTAAGGGTACGCTTTTCTCTGAAGACGAGGAAGCGGGCTACCGAAATGCCGCTGTGGAACTCAGTAAGAAACAGCTTCTTGAAAATATCCGGGAAATGCAGGTCAGAAACCAAATCGTGCCGAGCACAACTCTTGCCACAGGGCATGGCGTTGTGAATCTTGACATCGAAATGGAGACCGGCACAGGTAAGACTTACGTCTATATCAAAACGATGTTTGAACTCAATAAGCAATATGGCTGGAGCAAGTTCATCATCGTTGTGCCGAGTATCGCTATACGTGAGGGTGTCGCGAAGTCGTTCCGTATGCTCGAAGATCACTTTATGGAGTACTACGGCAAGAAAGCTCGTTGGTTTGTCTATAGCAGCTCAAACCTCAATCAGCTCGACCAGTTCTCACAGGACAGCGGCATCTCGGTTATGATTATCAATACTCAGGCTTTCGCTACCTCCATGAAAGAGGGAGGCAAAAGCAAGGAGAGTCGCATCATTTACTCTAAGCGTGATGAATTTGGCTCTCGTCGCCCTATAGATGTTATTGCAGCAAACCGTCCGATAATCATAATGGACGAACCTCAGAAGATGGAGGGCACAGCTACTCAATCTGCACTTGCAAAGTTCAAACCTCTTTTTGTACTTAACTATTCCGCCACCCACAAAACAAAACACGATACCATATATGCGCTCGACGCTTACGACGCTTACAAGGAGCAACTTGTAAAGCGTATTCAGGTGCAGGGCTTTGAGGTCAAGAACCTCAAAGGTACGAGCGGATACATGTATATCGACGGCATGGTGCTTTCGCCCAAGCGTCCGCCGGAAGTACGTATTGAACTGGAGTGCAAGCGTAAAGACGGCTCTATCCGCAGAGAGGTGAAAAAGTTCGCCACCGGCGACTCTCTCTTTGCAGCCTCCGGACTCGCTCAATACGAGGACTTTGTTATCTCCGAAATCAATCCGCGTGGTCGTGGCTATGTTACTTTCCTTAACGGCGATACTCTATATTGTGGAGAGGTCGTTGGCGACACCAACGAGGAAGCAATGCAGCGCGTCCAAATCCGTCAGACTATCATTGCTCACCTCACGAAAGAAAAGGAGCTGTTCAACCGAGGAATCAAATGTCTCACACTTTTCTTTATTGACGAAGTGAGCCACTATCGACAATATGACGAGGATGGCAACGAAGTAAAGGGTAAGTTCCAAAAGATTTTCGAGGAGGAATACGCCAGGATTATCAATGACTTTATCACCGTCTTTGATACTCCATACGATATGTACCTGCGTCGTTTCAAACCTTACGAAACCCACAAAGGTTACTTCTCTATCGACAAGAAAGGTCGCACGATAAACTCCGAAACCAAGCGCGGCTCTGATATATCTGACGACATCTCAGCCTACGATCTTATTCTAAAGAATAAAGAACGTCTGCTGAGTTTTGAAGAACCAACTCGCTTTATCTTCTCCCATTCAGCACTGCGCGAGGGTTGGGACAATCCTAACGTGTTCCAAATCTGTACGCTTCGCCACAGCAATTCTACCACCGCCAAACGTCAGGAGGTAGGCCGTGGCTTGCGTATATGCGTTGACAAGAACGGTATTCGCCAAGACAAGGAACTTCTCGGCGAAGATGTTCACGAGGTAAATCAACTTACCGTTATTGCCAATGAGAGTTATACAGACTTCACCTATGCGCTTCAACGCGAAACCCGCGAAGCTCTGCGTGATCGCGTTACGGCCGCTTCGCAGGATTATTTCATCGGCAAAGTGGTAGTGGATTCCAACGGTGAAAAGCATACCATTGACTTGATGGATGCCACTCTGATTTTAGGTTATCTCTATCAGAGCGGGTATGTTACGCGCAATGGCAATCTGACCCCAAAATATCATGCAGACGCAAAAGCTGAAGAGTTGATGATTTTGCCGGAAGATTCTCCCATTAAGAATATTGAATCGGGTATGCAGAAACTCATTGCCGGAATCTTCAATCCCAAAGTGCTTGAAGATATGGTAGAGGAAGTTGCCCCGACCACTCCGGCAAATGAACTTAACGACAACTTCAGCGACAAACGATTCCAAAAACTCTGGAATGAGATTAACCACAAGTATGTCTATACAGTTCATTATGATAGCGAGGAGTTGATTGATAAGGCTATCGCCAACCTCAAGAACCTCTCTGTTACCAAACTCCAGTACGTTATGGTTACCGGCGAGCAGGATAAAGAGACCGTTACGGAGTTTGGCAATACAAAATCAACAACTCGCGAACTGACGGACGTATCCACTTCGTCAGTGCCTTACGATGTAGTTGGAGACATTGCGCGTGGCGCTCGTCTCACTCGACGCACCGTTGTGAAAATTCTTAAAGGCATTGGAATGAAAGCTATGCTTTTCAAAAATAACCCTGAAGAATTTATCCGCAACGTTATAAAGGCAATACGCGAAGAAAAAGCTACTATGATTGTTGATCATATCACCTACAACCCGACTAAGGCTGAGCCTTATGATAGCACAATCTTTGTGCCGGAACGTAGGCTGAATATAAATAAGGCTATTGAGTTGTCTAAGCATATCACTCCTTACGTTGCATACGATAGTGACGGAGAGAAGAAATTTGCTCAAGGACTGGAAGGTGCAACCGAGGTCCTTATATTCGCCAAACTTCCTCGTAAGTTCAAAATACCTACGCCGGTCGGTTACTATGCTCCCGACTGGGCGATAGTATTTGAGGAGGGTACAGTTCGCCATATCTTCTTTGTTGCTGAGACCAAAGGGTCACTCATCAATATGGATCTTCGCGGTGTCGAACTTGCCAAGACCGAGTGTGCCAAACGCCTCTTCAACTCCATCTCGACGAATACAACCCGTTATGGTGTGGTGGATAAATTTGAGAATTTATACAAAATTATTAATGGGTTAGAATAATTTGTGATTACACGAAGTAAGGACGCGAATATGCGCGTTTATAAGGCACGGACGCGAAGAATGGACGTGAGGAGTCAGTGGATGCGTAGGGACGCGATTCTTCGCGTCCGTGATGAATGGACGGGATGAGTCAGTGGATACGTAGGGACGCGATTCTTCGCGTCCGCGAAGAATGGACGGGAGGATGCGTAGGGACGCGATTCTTCGCGTCCGTGATGTACGGCCGCGATGAATCGCGGCCGTACAGGGGGGAGGGAATGGATTGCAAATTATGATGCCGGTCAGTTGTGGAGCATGCCTGAGCGGTAGGCGAAGAGGAGGCGGCGGAGTTCTGCAATCTGGCCCTGGAGTTCGTGTCCTATATCGGTGTCGCGCACGCGGAGGCGGTGGGCGTTGAGCTCTATAATCTGTGTGGTGCTGACAATGTCTGTTCCGTCTTTAATGGCTTCTTCTGTGCTGCTGAAGGGCTCATGCTGTACGAGTTCAAAGCCACGGCTGTGGTAAACGAGGGTGTAGCCGGCAATGCCCGTGGTGTGCTGGTATGCCTTGGAGAATCCGCCGTCTATGACCATGAGTTTTCCTCCGCCTTTTATGGGGCTTTCTCCTTTGACGGCTTTTACGGGGACGTGCCCGTTTATTATGTGTCTGTGGGGGCCGGTGACGCCAAAGGCGTCCAGAACGCGGTCACAGACAGCGGCATTGTCACGGAGCTTGTAGTAGAAGCCTTTTTCTTCATGGTGGGTGGCCTTGTCTGCAATGAAGTATCTCTCAAAGGTGGCCATCTTGGCTTTATCAAAGAGGGGTGAGTCCGGGCCGCACCAGAGGTACCAGTAGAAGTCGCAGGCGCTGCGGCGGACGTCTTCTGAGAGTTCTTTGTTGAAGGCGCGGCGCATGAGGCGTGAGGTTTCTTTTAGCAATTCTTTACCAGAGAGTTTGCTGCCGTCCATGTCTACTTCTCTGAGGAATCCGTCTTCGTTCATGGGAACGGAGGCGTGGAAGAGGAGGTTTGAGTTTGTGATGAGGTAGAGGCTCCCGTTTTCCAGCAGGCAGTCAACGTGGCGCTGGAGGCTCTCACTGATGCTGAAAGAGTGTGTGAGCTTATCCATGAGATCCTGCTCTTCTGGCGTGAGTTGGTAAGGATTCTCAGGGTTGACTGTGGGGAAGTTGGTGTCCAGCAGGGGATAATCTTTGCCGTCAATTCCTACGGTGCCGTTTTTGAAGTCTATCATGTGGAGGAGGTTGCGGCTTTCCATGTTCCACTCCGGGTGGGCAGCAATGAGGGCGGCTTCAATCTTGAACTGTATCACGGAGATGGCCTTGTGCATCATGGCCACCAGGCGCTTGTTTTTCTCCGTTAGGGGGTTTGACTCTGCGCTGATTTTGGGGGCGAAGACGGTGCAGGGGTCGTCTTTGTATACTTCCATGGCAAAAGTGGCCAAGGGGAGGAGATTAATACCATAGCCTTCTTCAAGGGTGGTCATGTTGCCGTAACGCATGGAGATGCGAAGGACATTGGCAATGCAGCCCTGGTTTCCGGCGGCTGCACCCATCCACAGTGCGTCATGGTTACCCCACTGGATGTCAAAGCGGTCATGATGACAGAGTGTTTCCATGATGATGTGTGCTCCGGGACCGCGGTCATAGATGTCTCCAAGAATGTGGAGGCGGTCAACGCTCAGTTTCTGAATCACGCGGCAGATGGCAATGATAAAGTTGTCAGCCTCGCCGGTGTTTATGATGGTCCGCACCACCTGGTTATAATATGGCTGTTTGTTTTCTCCTGAGGGTGCTTCATGGAGAAGTTCTTCAATGATGTAGGCAAACTCGCGCGGGAGGGCCTTGCGCACTTTGGAGCGTGTGTATTTTGATGATACGCTCTGGAGGACGCTCACCAGCTGGTGAAGAGTGGTAGTGTAGAAGTCATCAAGATTTTCTTCCGTCTCTTTGATGTAATTAAGTTTGCGGCGGGGGTAATAGATGAGTGAGCAGAGCTGTCTTATCTGAGGTTCACGCATGGTGTTACCAAAGAGCTCCGTAACCTTGCGTTTTATATTACCGGAGGCATTCTTGAGTATGTGCTGGAAGGCTTCATGCTCACCATGAATATCAGCCACAAAATGCTCTGTGCCCTTGGGAAGATTGAGAATGGCTTCCAGGTTAATAATTTCAGTGGCGGCCGCTGTAACGGTGGGAAAACTCAGGGAGAGCAGTTCCAGCACGCGGCGGTCTGACTCAAGAGCCGCTGTGGTATAATAACGGCTTTCATTAATATTCTCTGAAGCCATAAGCAGGGTTTTAGGGGGGGTAAAGAGGAATGGGAGGATTCTGTGCAGATGCAATCTGAGTGTAATGCTCAGACGGTAATAATGAGCATGGGAATGTCAGCACGAAAGATGATTTTATGTGCCAGGCCGGGATTGAAGAAGCGCCTGAGCGAGCTTTTGCGCTTGTTGGGGACCACCATAAGCTGGTAATTGTGAATGTGCCGCAGGCGTTCAACGTCAGAGGCGGCTGTGAGCACGTTAATGTCCGCTTTTTCAAAGGTGGCATCCGGTATGTGCTGTCTGAAGTAGTCTATGAGGCTGTCCACGGCCTTGGTCTGGTTACCATAGAGTTTTCTTTTCTGTGGCAGATAGGCCACGGTGACTTTGGGGGCCATGCGCGGAAAGACGCGGAAGAGGCTGTCCATGACCAGGATGTCAGACTGGTCTAACTCAGTGAGGAACAGTACTTCAGTAATTTCTGCGGGATTAAAACTTTCAACATTCTCTGGAATGGCAAAGACAGTGCGACGGCAGTCATCTATCACCTGAGCAGTGACGGAGCCTATGAGCTCACGCTCCTTGCGCTGATAGCTTCTGGTGCCCATTACCAGCATGAAGGGTGATTCTTCACGGGCATATTCCACAATGGCGTCTTCCGGGACTCCTTCCACAATGGTGGTATGAATGGGAACTGACGGTGCCTGTCCGGCTTTTACTAATGAGCGGAAACGCTCCACGAGGTTTTTCATGGCAGTCTCAGCGGTGCGTCTCACCTGCTCACGGGCGTTATTATCCGTAAGGTCAAATGTCAGAGCGTCAGAAAGCTGGGCTCCGGGGGTGTCAAGTGGTTCAATGTAGCTGTGCAGTATGCGTACGGCCATGTTATGGTTAAAGGCCATGCGGGCTCCGGTGCAGAGTGCATTAAAAGAGTACTCGCTGAAGTCTACGGGAATGAGGATTTCATTACCGCCGTCAGCGGGGGAATCTTTGCGCGGAGAGAAGGCTTCCACATTCTCTATAATTCTGAGGGCCAGCGGGAGGTCTGCCTCATGAATACGTACCCTGATGCCGGATGAGACCACGGGACTCTCCAGATTTACATTCTGAAGTGTGACCTCAATGCCTTCACGCTCCAGCAGGCGCCGCATGGCCTGGGCGTGGTCACATGTGTGAATGGCAACTGTGATAAGCCTTGAATCCATAATCCGTTAAATAAAAAACAGGCTGAAATGAATAAAATTTAAAACCCGGAGGGATACTCACGTACGCGCTCCGGGCACTATCTTACTTATTAATTATGCTTCTTTTTCTTTAAGAATTTCCAGAGCACGCTCATATATGGTGGGGTCATCCAGAACTACAATGCCTCCGTCAGGACCCGGCTCAATGTGCAGACCCACGTTCTTGCCGAACTCGTAGTTACTTCCGCCGAAATAATTGCGAACAGTCTGTACGGTGGTGTTTAACTCATCAGCAATGCGATGCATAGAACCGTCAGGCAACGCGTCTTTCAGACGGCGAAGCTCATTAAAAGTTATGGTCTTAGTCATATTCATAAGGTTTTAGAGTTAAGTATTGTCATTAGTATTATTGCGGTTACTAAATTATGGTTTCTTTTTTTAACCGCCAAATATTTTCAGTCATTTTTTGCAAAAAGTATTTTTAAACATATCAGCGGGCGCGGGAAGCGGTGGTAATATTTCTTATAAACTTATGAGTCATCAGAATAAAAATGAGGTTAGTACCAAAATTATGTAGTATCTTTGCACCATTATGGAAACGGAGATAATTCAGCCGGGAGATGGAAGCCAGCGCCACGCGCCACTGAGACCGGGCACACCTCTGTGTGCCGGGCGTTACCATGTGGCCGGTGTTTTAGGTTGTGGAGGCTTTGGCATCACCTATCTTGCCGTGTGCGTGGCCACAGGTGAGCGGGTGGCCATAAAAGAATTCTTCTATAAGGCTGAGAATACCCGTAATCCTGACGGCAGAACAGTATCTGTTACAGGTTCATCCGGCACAAGCGCTGCATACCGCGCCAAGTTCCTGAAAGAGGCCGCCATGCTGAAGTCTTTGAATCACAAGGGTATAGTACACGTGTCAGAGACCTTCAGCGAGAACGGGACAGACTATTATGTAATGAACTATGTTGCGGGCGCCACACTTTCTCAACTTATTAAGGAAAAAGGCGCGCTGGAACAGCGTAACGCACGCAGAATAATCAACGCGGTATCTGAAGCGCTTTCATATATCCATGCCCGCAGAATAACTCATCTTGACGTCAAGCCTTCAAACATAATAATAGATGCCGCTGTCGGGCAGCCTGTGCTGATTGATTTTGGCATTTCCAAGCATTATGACAGCTCAGGTAACCACACCACTTCAACGCCTCCGGGTATAAGCGCCGGGTACTCTGCTCTCGAGCAATACAGCTCACAGAATTTAAACAGCTTTTCTCCCGAGAGCGATATCTATTCACTGGCTGCCACGCTGTATGCCATGGTAACAGGAACGGCTCCGGCTGACGCTGCCGCTGTGGCCATGAACGGCCTACCCGAGCTGCCGGGAAATATCCTTCCTGAGATTAAGGAGGCTATTAAGGCCGGTATGGCTCCACGCCGTCAGGACCGACCGTCCACTGTCCTTGAGTGGGTGAATATTCTCAATCATCATAACGGTGCCTTACACCATTCACACACAGCGCCACCAGGAGGCAGGACGCCTGTCACGCCTGCCCCTCCGGCGTCCAGGCCACCGGAGAAGAAAAAAAGGAAAGGATGTCTCAGAGCTGCATTAATCTTGATGCTCACAGCGCTTGTGGCGGCCACAACTCTGACGATCATAGCAGTTATAAAACGTAGTGATTCACCGTCAGCACAAGCTGCAGAGCCAAAGAATACTGTCTCAGACAAGACTGTTTCAACAGATGCTCCTGCCAGTGAAGAAGATTACTATATACAGGAAGAGCCAGCTGCCGCTGACACCATTCCATCTTACTATGACAGTACTTATTATCAGCCAGCGGCTTATGATTCAGTAGCGGCTAATGGGTACGGTTCCAATATAACTGAGGCTGATTCTGTAGCTTCTCCCTATTATTATTGATTACTTAAAGCAATTTTCAAAATTTAACATAATGAAATTAACCACAGCTCTCCTACTGATGTTTCCGCTGTGCGCCACCGGTCAGGTTCCCGGCAGCCTTACTCCCGCACAGATAGAGGAATTCAAACAGAATTACACCCCGCTGCCCTCTGACCGCGCCATTCATAACGCTCTCAATACAGCAGACATCAATACCCTGGCCGCAAATGCAAACGCAGCGGCAAACTTTGACAATCACTTCAAATACAAGGTGCCGTCAAAAGGTATCACCAATCAGCAACGCTCCGGACGCTGCTGGCTGTTTACCGGACTTAATGTTCTCAGGGCACAGGCAATCAGAGAGAATGACCTCCCGGAGCTGGAATTTTCACAGGTCTACAATTTCTTCTATGATCAGCTGGAGAAAAGCAATATGTTCCTGCAGTGTGTGATTGACACCTATGAGCTGCCAATGGATGACCGAAAAGTGGAATTCATTTTCAAAAGTCCGGTAACTGATGGCGGACAGTTTACCGGAGTGGCTGACAACCTGATGAAATATGGCGTGGTTCCTTCCTCTGCCATGCCTGAGACATATACCTCTAACCACACCTCCACTTTTTCCAGACTTCTGAGCCTTAAACTGCGTCAGTGGGGATTAGAGTTGCGTGATATGGCAGCCAAAGGCGCGTCAACTGATGCTCTGGAGAAACGTAAGCAGGAGATGCTCAGCCAGGTTTACAGATTGCTGACGCTGGCTTACGGCACCCCACCCCAAAGTTTCACATATACACGCCGTGACAGCAAGGGCGAGGCCGTGGATACCCGCTCATATACACCTCAGGAGTTCTATCAGACAATGCTGGGTAATGACCTGCATAAGGATTATGTGATGCTTATGAATGATGCCTCACGCCCTTACTACAAGCTATATGAGATAGATCTGAACCGCCACCAGTATGACGGCCATAACTGGACTTTCATAAATGTACCCATGGATGTAATAAAGGAGGCCGCCCTGAAATCACTTAAGGACTCAACGGCACTGTACTTTGGCTGCGATGTCAACAAATTCCTGAACCGCGAGCTGGGAACTCTGGACCTGAATAATTACAATTATGATGATCTCCTGGGCGTGGACTTCAGCATGGATAAAGCGCAGCGTGTCACCACCGGCTCCAGCGCCTCAACACATGCCATGACCCTGGTGGGCGTGGATGTGGATGAGAATGAACGTCCCACCAAGTGGCTGATTGAAAACAGCTGGGGCAACGGTGCCAATAACGGTCACCTGATAGCCACTGACCCGTGGATGGATGAATATCTTTTCCGTCTTGTGGTAAACAGCAAATATTTACCTAAGAAAGTACTTAAAGTGCTTGACACCCACCCAGAGCTGCTTCCGGCCTGGGACCACATGAACTGACCCATATCTGAAGCTGTCTATGACCACTCTGGGGAAAATCTGGAATATAATACGCGGAATTAGCGTAACACTTTTGCTTACCGCAATAGTGTTACCGGGAGCCGTGTATATGATTCTGTCAACTCCCTGGGCTCAGGACCGCCTCAGAGAAATGGCTGAGCGTGAACTTTCAGCCCTGCTGCAGACCAAGGTTAGCATAAAGAAAGTAGAACTTCATCCGTTTAACGAGCTTAGTGTGTACGGACTTACCGCTGATGATGACAACGGCCGCGAGGCGTTGCATGTGGGTCAGGTAAGTGCTGCATTTGAACTGCGTCACTTTTTACTGGAGGGAAAACTGGTGATAGATTACGCGCTTCTGGACGGTGCATCCGTGCGCCTTTACAAGCCCACGAATGACGGGCCTCTCAACATAGCAGGGATACTGGAGCGTCTGCGGAGTAAAGACCCAAATAAAAAGTCAGGTAACTTTGATCTGCGCATAAACACCGTAATAGTGCGTCAGGGAAGCCTTGATTATGACATTATGGACGCCGCTGTGAAAGCCGCATTTGACCCCCGCCACATATCCCTGAGAAATCTTAATCTCAGAGCTTATATTCCCCGCATAAGTAATGAACAGTATACCGTGGAACTGGAACGACTGGGTTTCACGGAGCGCAGCGGCTTCACTCTGAAAGATTTAACGGTAAAAGCAGACGTACGCACCTCAGGAATCACCATGGGGCGTATGGACATAGAGCTGCCGGACAGCCGTCTGCTTCTGGCGCCTGTAAAACTGGAATTCAATAAATTTGAAGAGCTCCCGCAGGTGATACGTAATGCCAGCATAAATCTGAACATAGAAGATGGCTCACAGCTGTATGTACCGGATATCTCAGCTTTCTGGTCTCCACTGGCAAACTGGGACAGCAAGCTGTCCATAATGCTTGACGCCTCCGGAGGTATGAAACAGGTAAGGCTGAATCAACTGAAAATAAATTCACTGAGTGGTCCGCAGATATCGCTGTCAGCCACCGGCTACACTGAAGGCTTCAGCCATCCGGACAGTCTGACATTTGAGATAGATAACTTCTCTCTCAAAGCCCGCAACGGTGCCATTGGGGACATAATGAGAAATCTTGCATCAGATGGAGTTAAACTTCCGGAAGAAAGAATTCTCAACAAACTTGATGATATAGAGATTAAACTGCACGCCGCCGGTACAAAAGCCGCTGCCAATGCCGATGTCAGAGTCCTGACTCCGGCAGAGGCCATAAGTCTTACCGGCTCCTATAACACATCAGACAACTTTAAGAGTGTAAACTTCACAGCCGATGCTTCCATAAATGATCTCAATCTGAATCAGTTGTTTAACGGATCTCCTGTAAGTAAACTGACGGCAGACATAATTACTGAGGGCCGTTACGCATCAGGTGTTTTAAGCGGAAAACTCAGCGCACAGGCTGATGAGCTTATTTTCAAAGGCCATAGATACCATGACCTGAGCGTGGAATTGACCGCCACACCGCAGCGGACAGTAGAAGCGCTGTTATCACTGCGGGACCGCTATGGCACTGTAGACCTGGACGCTGCCGCCGGATATGGCAAGGAAAAATTCCTGCAGGCCCATGCTGAAATCTCAGAACTTGACCTTAACGGTCTCAACCTGACCGACAAGTACAATGGTTACAGCCTCAGCACAACGGCAGACATAGATCTGAGCGGTGCAGACATTGACGGCCTGACCGGCTCCGTAACGCTCACCAACAGCTCTTTTACTGATGCATCCGGAGAGGGTTTACATCTTAAGAATCTACAGGCTGAGAAGATTATCCGCCATGGGCGTGATTTACTCTCCATCAACTCAGATATATTTGACTTTGAGGCTGAGGGAACTTTCAGGCTAAGCCAGCTTCCGGCTGATTTGCGCGAGATGGCATGTGCCGTGCTTCCGGAGCTTCTGAAGCACCATGACCATAAGGTTTCCAAGAGTCCCTTCAGGGGTAATGACTTTGCCATTACAGCAACCGTTAATCCTAATGATGAGTGGGCAAAATTCTTTAAATTAGGGGTAAAACCCATATATCCTGTATCTATTGACGGCCGTGTCAGTGATGAACTTCAACACGCAGACATCCGTATAGACGCTCCGTATCTGCAGCAAGGTAATAAGCTGATAGAGAGTACAGCCGTTTATGCAACAGTAGACGCAGCAAGCAGCCGTGCCACCGCTTACCTAACCACCCAGATGCCAACCAAGAAAGGTCCCATGGTTCTTGTGTGCCGCCTGAGCGCGGCTGACAACCGTGTTGACACAGATATTGACTGGCTCATAGACCGTAAGATACCGTTAAACGGCAACATTTCCTTCAGCACTCTTTTAGCAAGGGACCGGAATGATGAGCCTGAGGTCACAGTGAGCTTTAACCCCAGCGCCATAAACTTTGGTGAAGAGGTATGGAGCATAGAACCATCAGTAATACATTACCTTGACAAGAAATTCCACGTAAGCGATTTCCGCCTTAGTACAGGAGCCCAGAGCATAAGCCTTGAAGGCATTGCCGGCCCGGATGAGGATGACGTGCTGGAAGTAAACCTCAGCAGCATAGACCTTATAGTAATTTTTGAGACGCTGGAGATTGACAAGGCCCTCATAGGAGGTCTCGCCACCGGCAAACTCACAGCCTCCGCACTTCTTTCAGGGGTGCCTCATATTAATGCTCCGGAACTGCGCGTAAAGAATATAAGCTATAATTATTGCGTTTTAGGTGATGCGGTGGTTAAAGCACAATTTGATAATGAAAAGAACAGCTTTTACCTTGACGCTGATGTAATTAACAGCACCGGGGAACTATCACATATCTACGGCGATATTTACCCGGCCACGGAAGAATTGGATATAAACTTTGACGCAGCTAATGTCAAGGTAGGCTTCATGAAGCCTTTCATGGAAGCTTTTGCGTCAGACGTGGACGGCTATGCCTCAGGGCATGCCAGACTCTTCGGAAGCTTTAAGTATATTGACCTTGAGGGTGACATATATGCCCGCGACCTCAAGCTGAAGGTGGATTTTACAAATACTTATTACGGCTGCACTGACAGTATTCACATACGCCCCGGAGTAATAGACATTAAGAATGTTACAGTGCATGACGTCTACGGCAACACCGCAAAACTTAACGGCGTGGTACGTCACAAGTTCTTCAAAGAGCCCGAGTTTGATTTCAAGATTACAGACGCCCGCAATCTGCTGTGCTACAATGTTGATTCAAAGATGAGTCCGGACTGGTACGGAACAGTTTTCTGTAATGGAGGCGCCTCAGTAACCGGCTGGCCCGGAGTGGTGAATATAGATGTGAACATGACCACAACGGCTGGAAGTACCTTTACCTTTGTACTTTCTGACCGTCTGGACGCTTACGAGTATTCATTCATAACCTTCAGGGACCGCATACCAAAGGAGGAAAAGCAGAATGAATATGATGACACCCCCGAGCTGGTGAAGGAGCTGATAATTTCCAACGGAATGTCCAATACCGACGCGCCCTCAGCATATAACATGGACATTCAGGTGGACATCACTCCTGATGCAAAAATGATTATTGTGATGGACCCCGTCGGTGGCGATGAAATCAAGGCCACCGGTTCAGGCAATTTACGTCTTACTTATGGCTCCGTAAATGAGGACCTGCGCATTTACGGAACATATGAACTTAATGAAGGAAGCTATAACTTCACGCTTCAGGATATTATCATCAAGGATTTTACTATCAAACCGGGAAGTTCCATTACCTTCAGAGGCGATCCCTATTCAGCAAGTCTGGACCTGAACGCCGTTTATTCAGTGAATGCAAATCTGAGTGACCTGGATGAGTCATTCCTGCATGACAAGGATCTGAACCGCACCAATGTCCCAGTAAACGCGCTTCTGATGGTGAAGGGTGACATGAGACAGCCGGACATATCATTTGACCTGGAGTTCCCCACCCTGACCTCAGACACTTACCGCAAGGTGCGGAGTATCATCAGTACTGATGACATGATGAACCGTCAGATAATTTATCTGCTGGCGCTGAACCGTTTCTACACACCTGACTACATGAGCTCCACAACCAAGGGAAATGAAATGTTCTCAGTGGCATCAAGTACACTAACCAGTCAGCTGAGTTCCATGCTGGGCAAACTGAGTGACAACTGGAGCATAGCCCCCAACCTGCGCAGTGACCGCGGTGATTTCTCAGACGTGGAAGTGGATGTGGCACTTTCAAGCCGCCTGCTGAACAACCGTCTGCTGCTGAACGGCAACCTGGGATATAGAGATAAGTCTCTGAACACTAACCAATTCATAGGAGACTTTGATATAGAATATCTTCTTAATCCCAAGGGCACATGGCGTCTGAAGGCATATAACCGCTATAATGACCAGAATTACTATCTGCGTAGCGCTGCCACCACTCAGGGTGTGGGCATCATGTTTAAACGTGACTTTGACAGCCTGTTCTCATTCTTACACCGCAAAAAGAAAGATAAAAAAGAACAAGAAAGTAATACGGATAAGGATAACAGCAAGAGTCCGGCTGCAAATTCAGAGAAGGAGACTCCGTCTACATCTGAGGCAGACTCAACCGCTGTTATAAATACACTGACAGATTCAGTATCAGAACCTCAGAAAAGAGTGGTTGATTTAAAAGAAAAAGAGTAACTTTGCAACATTATACGCTGTAATAACTGACTTATTAAAATGATTGATTTATTTTCAATAGTAGATATTTTTAACGCCAGCGAGTTTTTTAAATGGTTTGTAGATAACGCCAGCTACTGGTTTGTATTCATATTCATGGTGGTGGAAAGCAGTTTCATTCCTTTTCCCTCTGAAGTTGTGGTTCCGCCGGCGGCTTATTTAGCTGTGCAGAAAGGTGACATGAATGTCTTCCTTGTGGTTCTGGTGGCTACTGCCGGTGCCATTGTTGGCGCTCTGGTGAATTACTGTCTTTCAGTCTGGATAGGACGCCCGCTGGTGTATGCTTTTGCCAATTCCCGCCTGGGCCACGCTTGCCTGATTGATGAGACCAAGGTCCGTAAAGCTGAGGATTATTTTGACAAGCACGGAGCCGTAAGTACCTTTGTGGGCCGTCTGATTCCGGCAGTACGCCAGCTCATAAGTATTCCCGCCGGACTGGCACGTATGAATATTATAACTTTTACTGTGTTCACCGGTCTGGGCGCGCTGCTGTGGAATGCCATCTTAGGCGCCATGGGATATATTCTTGCTCAGCACGTACCTCTGGACCAGCTCTTTGTTCAGGTTGAGAAATATAACTCTTATCTTTCAATTGCGGGATTAGTTATAGCCCTGATATGCGTGCTGTTCATATGCTATAACGTTATCAAGCACAAGAAAACGGAACAATAATGATAGTATCTCCATCTCTGCTCTCCGCAGATTTTTCATGTCTGCGCACTGATCTTGAAATGATTAACGCCTCAGAAGCTGACTGGCTACATCTGGACGTTATGGACGGCGTTTTTGTGCCTAATATATCCTTTGGCTTTCCAGTAATTGAGGCCGTAAGCCGTATATGCAAGAAGCCTCTGGACGTGCATCTGATGATAGAGAATCCTCAGAACTATATAAGTCAGGTGCGTGACTGCGGGGCAGCCATAATGAATGTCCATCAGGAAGCCTGCGTTCACCTGCACCGCACCGTTCAGGCCATAAAGGCTGCGGGAATGAAGGCTGCGGTGACTCTGAATCCGGCTACACCGGTGTGCATGCTTGAAGATATTATATCTGATGTGGATATGGTACTCCTTATGAGTGTCAACCCGGGCTTTGGCGGACAGAAGTTTATCAGCGGCACCATTGCTAAAATCCAACGTCTGCGTAAACTCATAGCTGATTCCGGCTCAGAGGCGCTGATACAGATTGACGGCGGTATCAACCTTACCACCGGTAAAGAAGTGGCAGAAGCCGGAGCAGACTCAGTGGTTGCAGGAAGCGCAGTTTTCGGAACCGAAAATCCCACCGCTGTAATTTCTGCACTGAAGAAACTCTGAAATCCGTAAAATCCGATGACTGACAACAACAACAATACTGCCTATACTGATGATGACCTGTATGCTGACGGTCTGAGATCTAAGACGCCGGCAGAGAAAGCCCGTACGCGCTCCTCACAGACTGCCAGAAGGCCCAGCGCCGGGACGCGCGCACGCCGTAAAGCGGCTGTAAGACAGCGCAAGCCCATCACTCTAAGCTCGCTCATAAATGACCGCCGCCTGCATGTGGCCATTGGTGTGGCACTGGTGATAAGCGCTGTGGTATTGCTGGCCATGACCTTCTCTCATCTGCGTAGCGGTGCCGCTGACCAAAGCATGGTTGAGAGCCGTACCATGACTGAGATTACTCAGAGCGGTACGGATGCCGTGCAGAATGTAGGTGGTGCCGTTGGGGCAAAGACCACACACATGCTTGCCACAGACGGACTGGGTCTGGGTATGTTCATGATAGTGATATGGCTTGGAGGTGTAGGCCTTGCCTTGCTGGGAGCTCTACGCATTAAATTCTGGGCCTTCAGCTTCAAATGCCTGCTCACAGCGGTGACCAGCTCCATTATACTTGGCGTTGTGGCATACAGCGCCCAAAGTGCCATCCACTGGGGTGGAGTGCATGGGCGCTCCATTGCACACACACTGTACACTTACGGCGGTACAATGGTGGCCTGGGCCGTAGCACTCATATTTGCCGGCTTCTTAGTGGCGGCTTTTCTGCATCCTTTAAAGACATTTTTCGGAGCTATTGCTGATAAGCTAACCGCAGCCCGTGAGCGCAGGGAACTGCGCCGTAAGCGCCGCATGGAAGCAAGACGGCAGGAACGCTTTGAACGTAAGTTCCAGACGGCCCTGCCTGAGGCAGATACAGAAGATACTCCGGAGTATGAGACTGTTGCGGAAGTCACTGCAACCGTTCCTGAAAATCAGGCAGAAAGCGCTGAAATATCTACTAAAGCGACGGATGACAAAGATATTGCCGTATCAGAAACCGACAACAGCGGTTTCAGTATAGATGATGAGATAGCCTCTGTAACCGATGCGGGAAATGAAGCCAACGGAGAAGTGGCTTTCAGCATAAAAGTGGCTGATGTACCTGAGGCTGATAACACACCGGAAAACCATACAGTGCAAGCTGGCAGCCATTTAGGACTGGACACCGATTATGACCCCAGAGCGGACCTGTCACGTTTTGTACAGCCTTCAGTGGATCTACTCATTGACCGTCCCAGCGGCCCCAACGTGGATGTGGCTGAACAGAATGAGAATAAAGAGATGATAGTGGAGACACTGAAAAGCTATAATATACCTATCTCAAGCATTGAAGCTACTGTAGGCCCTACTGTGACACTTTACGAAATTGTGCCCGCGGAGGGAGTACGTATAGCCAAGATAAAAAGTCTGGAAGATGATATTGCCCTTTCACTCTCTGCCCTGGGTATCCGCATTATAGCCCCCA
This sequence comes from uncultured Porphyromonadaceae bacterium, assembly GCA_947175205.1. GTDB lineage: Bacteria > Bacteroidota > Bacteroidia > Bacteroidales > Muribaculaceae > CAG-873. Next base: position 34,149 of record CAMWLS010000003.1, read on the forward strand.
TACCCGGTAAAGGAACCGTGGGTATAGAAGTGCCAAACCGTGAGCCTCAGACCGTGTCAATACGCTCAGTGCTCAGTTCACGCAAGTTCAAGGAAAGCAAGGCCGTGCTGCCCATAGCCATGGGTAACACCATCTCTAATCAGGTATTTGTGGAGGACCTCACCCGTATGCCTCACCTCCTGGTGGCCGGTGCTACAGGTCAGGGTAAATCAGTGGGCCTGAACTGTATCATAGCATCCCTGCTCTTTGCAAAGCATCCGGCAGAGTTAAAGTTTGTCCTCATAGACCCCAAGATGGTGGAGTTCAGTCTGTACTCCCGCATTGAAAATCACTATCTTGCCAAGTTAGGTGATGAGGAAGAAGCCATAATAACTGACCCTCAGAAAGCAGCTGACACCCTGCAGTCACTGTGTGTGGAGATGGATAACCGCTATGCCCTGCTGCGTGACGCATCAGTCCGTAGTATTGAAGAATATAACCGCCGTTTTGTCCACAGACAGCTTAACCCTGAGAACGGCCATAAATATCTCCCGTACATTGTGATAGTGGTGGATGAGTTTGCTGACCTTATAATGACCGGCGGCAAGGAAATATCCATAAATATTGCACGTATAGCTCAGAAGGCACGTGCGGTGGGCATGCACATGATTATTGCCACTCAGCGCCCGTCAACAGATGTCATAACCGGTATGATCAAGGCTAACTTCCCGGGCCGAATAGCCTTCAGGGTTTCACAGATGGTGGATTCCAAGACCATTCTGGACCGTCCGGGCGCTAATCAGCTCATAGGACGCGGTGACATGTTATTCTCCCACAATGGCAAACTGGAGCGTGTACAGTGCGCTTTCATAGATACGGAAGAAGTGGAGAATATAGTCAAGTGTATTTCTGACCAAATGGGTTATTCAGCCCCCTACCCTCTGCCTGAGGTGGAACAGGAGGCCGTACCCGGAGCTCTGGTGGATGACCCGTCCAAGCGTGATGCGCGTTTCAATGACTGCGCCCGCTTTGTGTCCACTCTTGAAACCACTTCCGTATCCATTCTTCAGAGGCGCTTCGGTATAGGTTATAATAAGGCGGGAAAGATTATGGACCAGCTGGAAGCCGCCGGCATTGTAGGCCCCGCACAGGGTCAGAAACCCCGTGCAGTTCTTGTGGATGCAACAAACATTGAGAGTTATTTGTAGTATTAGTATGAAAAGATACGCATCTTTAATAATAATCTTCCTGCTGGCATTGTCAGCTAACGCTCAGAGCACCGGGGCTGTAAAAATGCTGGAGAATGCAGCATCACGCCTTGCAAATGCGCCTTCAGCCAAAGCTGAGTTCACTCTCCCGCAAAACGGAGGACGGAAAGGCAGTCTGGATATGTCAAAGGAGAAATTTGTCATCATCTCTCCTGTGGTTGAGGCATGGTATGACGGTCACACTCAGTGGACTTATCTCCCCGGGAATGATGAAGTGGCCATTACCACTCCCACCACCATGGAACTGATGGAGAGCAATCCCTTTGTGATTATAGCAAACTTTAAGACTTACTATAACTATAAAGCTTCCGGAGTGAACACAGTGGAGCTTACTCCCAAGAGCAAGACCTCCGGAATTTCCAAGGTCAATGTTACCATGAACCCCGGCACCAAATGGCCTTCAGTGATTGATGTGCTTCTGGCAAGCGGTGACAAGCTGACAGTGAATATAACCAACATCAATACTTCTACAGCATCCCCGTCCATAACTTACCGTTATGACAACCGTCACAAGGGTGCGGAACTGATAGACCTCAGAGATTAAAACACACAAGAAATTCAATTACTAACCCTGAAATAATATTTACCATGCATACCAAGTGTCTCATCATAGGTTCCGGTCCGGCCGGCCTTACAGCTGCAATATATGCCTCACGTGCAAACCTCTCACCCATAGTTATAGAAGGGCCTCAGAAAGGAGGTCAGCTGACCACCACAACTGAGGTTGAGAACTTCCCCGGTTATCCTGACGGAGTGCAGGGTCCCGTACTGATGGAAGACCTTACCCGCCAAGCACAGAGATTTGGCACAGAGATTGTGCGCGGTCTGGTGACTGACGTTGATTTCAGCAAGCGTCCCTTTACCGTGACCGTTGACTCCAAGAATGAGTATACGGCTGACACTATCATCATTGCCACAGGCGCAGCAGCCCGTTACTTGGGGCTGCCTGATGAGCAGAAGTATCTGGGTATGGGGGTAAGCGCCTGCGCCACCTGTGACGGGTTCTTCTACCGCAACCGTACCGTGGCCGTGGTTGGCGGCGGTGATACGGCGTGTGAGGAAGCACTGTACCTGTCATCCCTTGCAAAGAAGGTGTATATGATAGTCCGTAAAGATTATCTGCGCGCATCCAAAATTATGCAACAGCGTGTGATGGAGAACCCCAAAATCAGCGTACTCTTCAACACACAGACGCGCGGTCTCTATGGAGAGGAGCTTCTTGAGGGCGCTCATCTGGTGCAGTACGCAGGCACTGACCGTGAGGACCTTATGGATGTGGCTCTTGAAGGCTTCTTCCTTGCCATAGGTCATCAGCCTAATACCAAGCTTTTTGTTGACAAGCTTGAGCTGGACAAGGATGGTTATATAGTTACCCGCGGCCGTGGTACAGAGACCAGTGTTGATGGTGTCTTTGCGGCCGGTGACGTGGCTGATCCTGACTATCAGCAGGCCATAGCTGCGGCGGGAATGGGATGCCGTGCAGCACTTCAAGCTGAACGTTACCTCATTCACATGCAGAATGAGCTATGATAAATCCCCGGGATATTGATATTACAGCCTATGACTACCCTCTGCCACAGGAGCGCATAGCTGTCCACCCGCTGGCGCAACGTGACGCATGCAAGCTGCTGGTAAGAAAACCTGACGGCTCTCTGGAGCATCATATTTTCAGCAACCTCCCGGTGTTACTGCCTCAGGACTCTCTGCTGGTGTATAACAACACCCGTGTTATAAACGCCCGAATTCTAATGCACAAGGAGTCCGGAGCCGCTATAGAAATATTTTGTCTGGAACCCAAAGAACCGGCTGACTATGAGCAAAGTTTCAGCTCCACCGGCTCACAAGGCTGTAGCTGGCACTGTCTGGTGGGTAACAGCAAAAGGTGGAAAAGCGGGCCCCTGCAACGTAAGCTTCTGATGGAAGGCAAAGAGATTACTCTTACCGCAGTGAGGGAAGAGAAATCTGATGCCGGTTCTGTGGTAAGCTTTACCTGGGATGATGACAGGGTATCATTCTCACGCATCATAGAGTGCGCGGGCGTAATACCCATCCCACCTTATCTTAACCGCGAGACTGAGGAGAGTGATAAGTCTGATTACCAGACTGTATTCAGCCGTATACAAGGCTCTGTGGCAGCCCCAACCGCCGGACTTCACTTCACGCCGGAGGTGCTGGACGGACTTGCAAAGCGCGGCGTACCCCACCTGGAAGTTACTCTGCATGTTGGTGCGGGAACCTTTAAACCGGTTACCACTGACACAGTGGGAGAGCATCAGATGCATGCTGAGTTTATTGCCGTGCCGCGCAAGGTAATTCAGGAATTGGCTGAAACGGATAGGCAGATTATTGCCGTTGGAACCACCAGCGTGCGTACACTGGAAAGCCTTTACCACATAGGCTGTCTAATCCATAGCGGGAATTGGGATGGAGAGGTCCCCCAGTGGTATCCCTACTCTCAAGAACGTCCCGCGCTTACGCGTCAGGAGGCAATAAGGGAGATTCTGCGATATATGGATGTAAAAGGGATTGACACACTCACAGCTGATACACGGATAATTATTGCCCCCGGATACACGTACCGTATGGTAAGTGGAATGGTGACAAATTTTCATCAGCCACAGAGTACACTGCTTCTTTTGGTATCAGCCTTCATGGGACCGAAGTGGCGTGATATGTACACGGCAGCCCTTGATACGGATTATCGCTTCCTGAGTTACGGTGACGCCTGCCTGCTGCTGAGATAAAGTATCTGGTATTTAGAGTAAAGGATGTGTTCAGAGTTTTTACTCCTACACATCCTTTGCTTTACAAATTTTTAAGAGGTCTTCTTACTTTATTATCAGCTTGCGGACTTCTGTGCCCTGGCGGCGCAGAAGTATCTGCCCTGCTGAAGGACGGTTCACACGTATGCCCTGAAGGTTAAAGTATTCAACAGGTGCGTCTGAAGCGTCAACAGCTACATCTGAAACTGAGCCGTAAGCACCGGGGAAATAAATTTTTGTATCCATGTTTGCAGGCTCACGGAAACCGGTTTCATCAGGCTCAAAAGTCCAGTTTGCTGCACTATAAACCTGTCCCTGAATACCAAACATGGCGTCATTGCCCCAGCCTAAATCACCATCAAGGAAGTACGGTAAGTGCACAACACCATCCTTAAAAGTACCCCACTGCATGGTGTCTGATGAGAATTCTTCAATAACCTGCTCAGCTGTGTCACCAAAGAAGCCCATGATGTAGGTTATAAAGTTCTGGCAGTATAATTTCTTTATACCAAGCTGTGTATATGCAAAACCGGCATTCACGGGATGGAAGGATATATGGTCAGGATCTGTCACATCAAACTCAATATAACCCAGGCGCATGGTTTCATTAAACTCAGCGGCGGGGCCTGACTGATATGGATTCACCAGACGATAAACATTCTTATCAGCATCGTTCTGCTGAAGCTCCACTTCATATATGTTCTGCTCATCAAACTGGTCAATCAGGAAACCGGGTAGAACCCATCCGTCCTGGAACATAGCCTTGCCTAAAGAGGTCCAGCCTTCATTGGGATCATAGTCAGGATTCTCTTCAAGGTCCTTTTCAAGAATGAACTGGCCAATGGCAAACCATGCACCGTCCTGATCCTTGACATCAGCCATGGCAAAGATATCATCATCATCAAAGCTAAAACCATATCCGTTCCATACGGCTTCAGCACTGTCTATGTAGTCAAAACCTGACTGATCATCCGCCCAATGGTACAGATACAGGTCATCTTTGAATGTACGTCCGTTAATTACAACTTCAAGAGGTGTGCCGGCGTAGAAGTACATGACACCGTCAACATACTTTCCGGGAATGTCTATGTCAGGCTGTCCCAGAGAACGGAAGTCAAGGGGAATCTGGAAAATGATATCCTCAGGACCTTCTCCGGGCTTAATCTTGGCAATGCCAACTACTGACCAGCTATTGTACTGGTCCCAGTAATCCACTTCATATTCACCAAGAATGTAGTCCCTTGAAGGTGCCTTGTATGTCTGTTTCATAGCGGTTTTGGACATTGTGGATGCCGGCATACGGTTAATTCCCATTGACATTTCCGGGGTGCGCTGGCGTGTGAGTTTCATTACATGCTTTTCCGGAGCCTGTGCTGAAACGGCTACCGTACACGCCAAAGCAAGAGTAAGAGTAGAAATTTTATTCATATAGTGGTTATTTATGTATTTGAATACAAAAATAAGGTAAGAAATCCTAAGTTACAAACATTTTTTGACTTTTGTATTTCCTCAAATGCGTTTCTTGGTCATTTTGCACGCAAAGTAAAGCTTTTTAAAGCACTTTGATTATAAAGATAAGTGATGGCGGCTGTCTATGACCTATTCTTACACAACTAAAGAGGGTGCATCAAAATTTGCATTTTGCATTTTGACACACCCTCCAGTAACTATTAGATGAGATATTTATTTCGCATCCACCTTTTTCAGCAGACTCCTTACAGCTCCTTCCAGCTGGCTGTCATGCCCTGAAAGGACATCTGCGGGTTCATTATAAATAAGTATGTCAGGGTTCAGCTGATGATTTTCAAGGACTGTGCCGTCCATAGCCTGTGAAGTAACCTGCGGGATACCGAAAACTATGGTGGGATCAATCTGCGTCTCCCACCACACGGCAGTCATTGTACCCGGCACCGGAGCACCAACTATATCACCTATTCCCAATGTCTGATATACAAAGGGCGAACCGTGGGCATCTGAGTAATTACTTTCATCCACCAGCATGGCAGAGGGCTTGGTCCACTGTGAGAAAGGCTCACTACCTATGTACTGCCCACGCGGAGTGAAGCGTACATACTCCTTACCGCTTAAAAGAATAGCAAGGTCATTATGCAGCCATCCGCCTCCATTATGGCGAGTATCCACAACAACTGCGTCACAGTTACGGTACTTGCCCAGTAAGCGTTCATAGGCGTTTCTGAAGCTGGGGCTATTCATTCCCTGAATGTGGACATAACCAACGCGCCCTTTTGAAATGCTGTCAACATATGCTTCATTACGCTCAACCCAGCGTTCATAAAGAAGATTGTTCATAGCACCTGAAGAAATGGGCTTCACCTGTACTGAAACTGACTTACCATCCTTCTTCTGTACTGTAAGGCGTACCTTTTTGGAGCCCTTACCGGCCAGGAGAGGATAAAAATCTTTGCCGGCTTCAATAGCGTTTCCATCAATGGCCATGATGATATCTCCCGGTTTCACGTCCACACTGGCGGCGGCCAGCGGTCCACGCTGAAGCACCTCTGTGACCTTCAGTCCGTCACCATCATAGCTTTCATCAAAGAAAGCACCTAATGAAGCCACGGGCTGCTTGGCTCCCGGACTGGAGTAACGCCCACCGGTGTGTGATGCGTTCAGCTCACCCAGAATTTCGCTAAGCAGAATGGCAAAGTCACGGTTATTACTGATGTAGGGCAGGAATCTGCGATAATTCTCACCATACATCTCCCAGTCCACACCATGAAGATTAACATCATAAAACTTATCTTTCACCTGCTTCCACATATGGTTATACATGTATTCACGCTCTGCTGAGGGCTTACGGTCATAATCAGCTTCAAACTCAATATTCTGAACCTCTCCGGCAGGAATCTTGATTTTCTTAAGTCCGTTTCCGGCCACAAAAAGATTCTCGCCTTTCTTATCTGCCATTATTCCGCCACTGACATCCTTTACCAGAACCTTGGTGGAACCGTCACGCAAGTCTCTCACCAGGAGGTTGCTCTTACCCTCGGTGGAACCGGAGGTGTAGTACAGCTTGTCACCTTTTGGGCTGACATAGTAGTCCTGGAGACTGGAAGCCTGCGGTGTAAGGCGCGCTGTGCGGTAACGGCGGTTAGCGAGGTCAAATTTCAGCGGCTTGACAGCCTTCTCCGTATCATCTGCTTTAGCGTCTTTCTTACCTTTCTTTTTCTTATCTGATTTCTGCTTGGAGTCTTTCTTGTCAGCATCTTTATCTGTATCCTTATCAGTATCCTTCTCCTTCAGGGCGGCTTCTTCTTCAGTCATGTTGAAGTCTTCCCATGCCTGAGGGTCAAGGACCATAAGAAGAACGTCGTCAGTCTCACCCCAACTGCCGTGACTGCGCATGCCGTATCTGCCACTGACATAGGCAACACCCTTGCCACCCATAACCCAGCTGGGAGAGCCATCAGAGTATCCGCTCTCTGTAAGGTCCACAATCTCAGAGCCGTCTGCGGCCACCAGGGCAATATCAGAGTTATTCCATGCTCCTTCACCTATGTATGAGGTCAGGAACCAGCGGCTGTCAGGACTCCATTCAAATGAGACATCGCCGTCAGAGTATGAGTAGTTCCATTTCCCGTCCAGAGCCGTATTCACCTTCTTTGTTTTAAGGTCTATAACTTTAAGCTCCGTGCGGTTTTCAAGGAATGCAACCTTCTTTCCGTCCGGGCTGAAGGCCGGCTGCTGCGCTGCCGTGTCACAGCTGTAAAGCGGTTCTTCCTCTATTTCCGTGGCATAAGTGAAGAGCTTCTCATCCGGAGATACAATTTTAGCAGTAAAAAGCTGCCATAGGCCGTCTCTGTCACTGTCATATACCAGCGTCTTTCCATCCGGACTGAAATCAACATTGCGTTCCTGCGCGGGTGTATCAGTTATGCGGCGCGTGGTTTTATATTTTACTGAGGTAACATAAACATCACCACGCAGCACAAAAGCCACTTCCTCACCTGACGGAGACACGGCCCATGAACGGGCTCCTGAACTGCGCGTACCGACAACCTCATCTGCATCATAGAGGTCGGCCGTAATCCGGACATCAAGCTTTACGGGTTCCTCACCCTCTTTCTGGGTATATAGTTCACCATTCCAGCTATAAGCCAGTGTACCGTTATCCGACACTGATAAGGAGCGTACCGGATGATTTGTAAAGTGGCTAATCTGCTTCTGATTCTTACCGGTACTGTCTGAACGCCATACATTCAGCGTTCCATCCTGCTCTGAAATAAAATAAAAATCACCTGAGCCACCGGGAGCAAAAACCGGATTAAGATCATGGCCGTTAAAACCGGTGAGCTTGGTAAAAGTACCGTCTTTCACACGCCAGATATCAGCTGTACCTGATGAGCGCTCATGCTTGCGCCATACATTTTCATATCCCTTACGGTCCTGGTAAAGCACAGTGCCGTCTTTAGAAGCATCAGCTGCATTCATGTGGACTGACAGATATAGCTGCGGACGCGCACCGGCACGGTCAACATTCACACTGTAAGTCTGGCCCTGAAACGGGCCCTGAGCCGCATTTCTGTCCGGAGCAATATTTGAGGAATACAAAACTGTGTGCGCATCCAGCCAGGTAAGAGGCGTCTCCGCGGCACTGTTAGTGGTGATACGCACCGGCGTTCCACCTCCGGCAGGAATGATAAAAACATCATCACTACCGTTACGGTCTGAAGCAAACGCAATACGTGAGCCGTCCGGGCTCCAATGCGGGGCTGAGTCATAAGCAGCATTTGAGGTCAGCTGACGGGCGTTTCCACCACTGACGGGAACAGTGAAAATATCACCTCTGTATGTAAAAGCCACTGTCTTTCCATCAGGGCTTATGGCTGCATCCCGCAGCCACAACGGCGTGTTCTGGGTTGCCCGGCAGTCAATGACGGCAGCCAGTGCAAGCGAGGCCATGAGCAGTTTATTCATAAAATAGATATTAAGTGTGATTTATGTTTGTATTACGGACAGTTACAAAGATACACTTTTTTAGCTTGTATACGTTACAAAAAAAATGTTAAGCATCCAAATAATTAGGCATAATATGCTGTATTTGAAATAAAATCACTACATTTGAAAAAATTTAAGATATCCGGAATATCCATATTATCTTACTAATGGAATCAGAATATACAGATCTTGAACAGATGATGCTGAATACCCTGCGCCACAGTCGCACGGTGGACATTGCGGAAAGCGATTTTAAGCATGCCATAAATGATGATGCAGAACTGAAAAAGCTATATCGCAGCTGGTGTCACCGCGCTGGCTACACTGAAAAATACGGTTTCCGCGATTTTTGCGAGACCTATCTTGAAGATCAGCAGGAAATGTTTGATAATCTTGAGAATGACTTTGACTGATGAAGCGCAGATTACCCGCTGAATGGGAGCATCAGGAAAGTGTACTTATGGCATGGCCACACAGTGGCACTGACTGGGCTTATATACTCCCGTCAGTCCAAAAATGTTACACTGAGATTGCCGAGGCCATAGTCAGCCATGCACAACTGATTATGATTATTCCTCATGGTGAAGAAGGCGATGCTGCCATAAACATGCTCTCACACCTGCCTCAGGACAGGATACGCTTTTGCAGAATAAGCACTAATGATACATGGGCGCGTGACTTTGGCCCCATTACTGTCATTACAGGCACCGGTCGCAGGGCTCTTGACTTTCAGTTCAACGGCTGGGGATTAAAGTTTGCCGCAAATCTGGATAACGGCGTGACACGCCGTATGTGGGACAGTGAGGAACTCCCGGCAGAGGAGTATGAGAACAACCTGGATTTTGTACTTGAGGGTGGCTCCATAGAGAGTGACGGAGAAGGCACCATACTCACCACAGAACACTGCCTGATGGCTCCCAACAGAAATGCCTGCATGAGTCGGCAGATGATAGAGGGCCGCATCAAGAAATCTTTTGGTGCCCGGCGCGTTTTATGGCTCAGCGCGGGAGAGCTTGACGGGGATGACACTGACAGCCACATAGATACACTGGCGCGTCTTGCACCCGGCAACACCATAATTTATGTAGGACCTGACCAGGGGAACCCTTCATACGGGAATCTGGACCTGATGGAAAACCAGCTGAAAGAGCTCCGTACCGATGAGGGCTCACCCTATAATCTGATTGCTCTGCCGCTTCCTGACCCTGAATATGATGAAGACGGGTTGCGTCTGCCGGCAACTTACGCTAATTTTCTGATCCTTAATGATGCAGTGCTTCTCCCCGTATATAATCAGCCCGGAAAGGATTTACTTGCACAGCAGATGCTCAAGATAGCCTTCCCGGAACATAAGATATACAGCATAGACTGCCGTGCGCTCATTCAGCAGCACGGCTCACTTCACTGCGTAACCATGCAATTACCTTGTAAAAATGAAAGATAAAATACTTCCCGTGGGTATCATTCAGCAGCGCAAGACCGCTGACAGTGATGAAAACCGCAAGCGTCTGGCGTCTAAAATCAGGGAACTGGCAGATGAAGGCGCTGTGCTGATTGTTAACCAAGAGCTTCATGACTCGCTTTATTTCTGTCAGACGGAGGACGTTAACGCCTTTGACCTGGCGGTTTCCATTCCCGGTCCTGAGACAGAATTTTACTCATCTCTGGCACGAGAGTGTGGTGTAGTGCTGGTGACATCTCTCTTTGAGCGCCGTGCGCCGGGGCTGTACCATAACACCGCTGTAGTGTTTGAAAAGGATGGTTCCATTGCCGGCAAATATCGTAAGATGCACATACCTGATGACCCTGCATATTATGAGAAGTTTTATTTCACACCCGGGGATATGGGTTTTGAGCCTGTCAGTACCTCCGTTGGGCGACTTGGCGTGCTGGTGTGCTGGGATCAGTGGTATCCCGAGGCTGCCCGCATGATGGCCCTCAAAGGTGCGGAAATACTGATTTATCCCACGGCCATAGGCTGGGAGAGCACAGACTCAGATGATGAAAAAACACGTCAGCGGGATGCCTGGATGATTATACAGAGAGCTCATGCTGTGGCAAACGGCTTGCCGGTGGTAACTGTGAACCGTACCGGACATGAGTCTGACCCGTCAGGCATAACAGGCGGAATACAGTTTTGGGGAACTTCCTTTGTGGCCGGACCGCAGGGCGAACTGCTGTTCCGTGCGCCGGAGAATGAGGAATGTGCAACAATTATTCCGGTTAACCTGACACGCAGTGAAAGCGTGCGCAGATGGTGGCCTTTCCTGCGTGACCGTCGCATAGAGAATTACAGCGGACTCACCTCGCGTTTCCTGGATTGATCTTTAGACAAGAAGGTGTATCAAAATGCATTTGGATGCGCCCTCTTCAGGTTCATAACTGTAGGTAAGATGCAAGAAACTGTGGATGAGGCTGCCGGGAGCACACATAGGTAAGTTACCATCAGCCCGGTTCCTAAAGTAACCCACAGATGGCCTATTTTGACTTATCACCCGTTCTTAGCCTTTGAGCTTGTCAACCTCTGCAAGCCAGAGAGCTGCAGACGCGTCAGAGGGCATGCGCCAGTCACCACGCGGAGAGAGGCAGACGCTGCCCACCTTGGGACCGTCAGGCAGACAGGAGCGCTTGAACTGCTGGCTGAAGAAACGCCGGTAAAATGTTCTCATCCAGTGAAGAATGACATCCCGACTGTACTTATCTGCGAAAGCATTTACAGCCAGGTAATAGACTCTGGTGGGAGTGAAGCCGTAACGCAGCATGTAATAAAGGAAAAAGTCATGTAGCTCATATGGGCCTACAAGATCCTCAGTGCGCTGCGCTATGGTACCGTCAGACTGCGCCGGAAGCAATTCCGGGCTGACAGGAGTGTCAAGGATATCCAGCAGTACAGCACGGGTGGCCTCTGATTCAGTCTCTTGTGCCCAGAAATGGGTAAGGTAGCGCACCAGAGTCTTGGGGACCCCTGAATTAACGCCGTACATGCTCATATGGTCTCCGTTATATGTGGCCCATCCCAGAGCAAGCTCTGAGAGGTCTCCGGTGCCTAATACCATTCCTGAAAGTTCATTGGCAATATCCATAAGCAACTGCGTGCGCTCACGAGCCTGTGAGTTCTCATAAGTGACATCATGTACCTCAGGATTATGGCCTATATCACTGAAGTGCTGCTTTACAGCGGGAACTATGGATATTTCCCTCACACTCACGCCAAGCTCTTTCATAAGCATGAGCGCGTTATTATATGTACGTCCCGTTGTGCCGAAACCGGGCATGGTAACGCCGGTAATTCCGGTGCGCTGTATTCCCAGAGAATCAAATGCTTCAACGGCCACCAGCAGAGCCAGTGTTGAGTCCAAGCCGCCTGATATACCCACCACCAGATTCTGGCAACCGGTAAACTGAAGGCGTCTGGCCAGGCTCGCTGTCTGGATGTTCAATATTTCCCGGCAGCGCTCGCGCAGATGCTCCTTGCCGGACGGCACAAAGGGATGTGCAGACACCTCACGCTTCAACGTCAGTGTGACAGAGGCCGGATTGGGCGCACCGGCATCAGTAATAATGATATTTGGAGCCGGATGCAGTTCACCGCATGCCTGGAAGGAGCCATGATGCAGCCTGTCGCGGCGGATAGCCATAAGGTCCACATCAGCAGAAACAAACTGGGGCGTACGCACCCAGCGTTCATTTACAGCCAGGGTTTTACCGCAGTCACTGATAACAGCCTTGCCATCAAAGACAAGATCAGTGGATGATTCACCGTATCCTGCAGATGAATAGACATACGCACAGAGGCAGCGAGCGCTCTGTTGCTCTATCAGTTGCTGGAGATAATGGTATTTGCCTATCAGGTCATCACTTGCACTGAGATTAACCATCACCTCCGCCCCATGCATACTAAGTACTGAGGAGGGGGGAATAGGTGTCCAGAGGTCTTCACAAACCTCAGCTCCCACAAGTGCATCGCCGTACTTAATGAGTTGCATGCTGCCAAATGGCACAGTTCCCCACGGCGTCTCACACAGGCGTACTGCGGGCTTCTCAGAGCGCCACCAGCGCTGCTCATAGAACTCATTATAATTGGGAATATATGTCTTGGGGATAATAGCAAGCACTCTCCCGCGTATGGCTATGGCGCAGTTGTAGAGTCCCTCAGGAGTCTGCACAGGAGCGCCAATGAAAATCAGAGGTCCGTCAGTGCCGGTGGCAGAAGCAATCTCACTTACAGCCTTACACGCCCCTGACAGAAGTGTGAAGTTATGAAACAGATCGCCACAGGTATAGCCCGTGACACACATTTCCGGAAAGACTATCACGTCAGCCGCAGACAGTTCCGGCTCCTTTAACATTTCAATAATAGCTCGGGTATTTGACTCACAGTCAGCCGGACTAACAGCAGGCACTGCGGCTACAGCTCTAAGAAAACCTTGTCTCATAACTTTATTATAATACAAATTATATTATCGCCCCAACCAGACACAGTATTGACGCCCTGATTCTTAATCTTACCGGGGTGCGGGCTCTTAATGTGTCACAAAAATAAATAAAATGGTTCAACAGCAGGAGGACAGTGTTTTAAAAACAGTTAATAAGGGGAAAATTTCAATAATTTACCTTATCTTTGCCCCCAATTAATCACTGAACACAATGACTATTGCAAAACGCTATATTTGCCTTATCATGGCCGCTGTGTGTGCCATTGTAAGCACAACTGAGGCCTCTGCAGAATTCCGCTATGCCGGCGTGGCCGGAGTAAACATCACAGATTTGGTATTCAAACAGGACCTGGTTTCTGTTTCCCAGACTGTGGGCTATCAGGCCGGTGTCCAGGGCGAGCTGATGTTCCCCGGCATAGGCTTCGGCATTGACATAGGCCTCATTTATAATCAGATGGGAGCAAAAGTGAATCTCGGTGAAAAGAAAATCTGGGCCTCTGAAGGTTACGGAAATGAGCGCATATATCTGCATTACATTCAGATTCCCCTGCACCTGCGTTTCAAATGGACACGTCTTAACGGGGTGGAAGATTATATAGCCCCCTTTGTTTACGGCGGTCCTGATTTTACCATTGGCGTGGGACACAGCAAGTGTGATGCCATTGACTTCTCCGGTGGCGAACTGGGTCTGACAGCCGGCGTGGGTGCCGAATTATGGCGCCGCTGGCAGGTGAGCGGTTCATACACCTGGGGAATGACTTATGCCCTTAAAACCAAGCTTCTGGACAACTTCAGCGCCCGTAACCGCGAGTGGACGGTGCGCGTGGCTTACTTCTTCTGAAATATACCCCAGGTTCAGTAATACAACGGTTATTGCCGATAGGGCCATCCGGCCTCTGTTGAATTCCCCATGGCCTGCTCTGCTGAATATATACGCCGGATAACAGAACTCTTAAGTCCTTTGGGCGAGGTGCGTACCAGAAAGATGATGGGAGACTACGTCCTCTATCTTGATAATAAATGCATCCTCACCCTCTGTGACAATACCTCATACATAAAAAAGGCGCCACCCCTGAAAGACATACTGGCAAACTGCCCCACCGGCTATCCATACCCCGATGCAAAAGAATACTATATTCTTGACAATCAACCCATGCAGCTTATCCACGATGCCGTAAGCACTCTGTGGCATTCACTTCCTGAACCTCGTAAAAAATAATTGTATAGCTCATGTGAGTGCATTATTCCCCATATACTTAGCGGCATATTCAAAAAAATAATACAGTGCGCTGAACCATCTTCCAGCTTCCGCTGTTTACAATACAGAGAGTAAGATAAAAGATTTAAGTGATAATGATTGGTTAAAAGAATACAGGCTGTCGCGATGACAGCCTTTTTCTTTGTCCTCATTATTTCAACCGGATTAGGATAATGTTATTGCCAGTATAGGTCAACGTATCAGTACCAACATTATTTACTTGTCTCGCAGCCTCTCTACATAAATTTTGTCCGTCAGCAGCGAGACCTTTATGCACTATACTAAGCCCTCTACCGCCCAAAAATCTAAACAAACACGCTATCACACTACCACTAAATAGGAAACATTCAGACAAATTTAGGATTAAAAGTCTGATATTCAAGAATTATTTATGTAATTTTGTAATATAGAAACAATCATCGCCATTCATAACGAATCTGAATATGACGATATACTGCGTCATGCTGTCGCAGTTATTGAAACAGCCAGAAGTAAAGCAGCTCGTGCAGTAATAGAGTCTTCCAATGAAATGCACTGGGAAATCGGCAAACTTCTATATGATAAGAAACTTGACAGTAAGCATGGAGATAAAGTAGTTAAACGCTTGTCATCGGACTTGAAAGCAGCCTATCCCAAAATGGGTATGTCGGAACGTAATCTGTGGGATATGAAACGCTTTTATGTGCGTTTTAAGGATTCTGAACCAAAACTGCGACAGGCTGTCGCAGTTTTGCCATGGTGGAATATAAATAAACTAATCTCTAAACTTGGAAACGATGATGAAGCTATCCAATATTATGCAGAACAGACTGTTGAGAAACAATGGGACCGTGACCTGATGGTTAATGCTATTGATATGGGAATGCACACTCAATTGCCGTTGACAAATACCTCTAATAATTTTGCGTTGACACTTCCTCATAATCAGGCGGCTTACGCTAATGAAGTTTTTAAAGATTCCTATAACATGGGCTTCTTGGGTGTGACAGAGCCTATTCTTGAATTGGAGCTGGAGCGGAGACTTGTTGAAAAAATCAAGCAGTTTTTACTTGAACTTGGACAAGGGTTCACATACATTGGTAATCAGCACGTATTGAGTTACAATGGGAAGGGCTATAAAGTAGATATGCTCTTCTTCCATCGCAGACTCAGATCACTGGTAGCCATTGACCTGAAAATCTCCGAGTTTAAGCCGGAGTATGTCGGTAAGATGAACATATACTTGTCGCTCCTTGATAGGTTAGAAAAAGGCAAAGATGAAAACCCCTCCATAGGTATAATTCTTTGTGCAGAGAAAGATAATGTGGAGGTAGAGCTTGCTTTAGATGGTTTCACAAAACCGATTGGAGTAGCCGAATACAAACTGATTATTCCTCAAAAGGAGCTTAAGCAACTTATTACGGAAGAGATAAAAAGCTTTAAAAAAGAAATAGCTGACAAATCCGATAAAAGCTGACTCGCTCAGGCAAATACTGACATATCTCCCTATATCAATCTAAGGGACGCGCATGAATAAAAAATCTTTTCTCGTGAACTTTTAAACTCAACAAGATGTCTAAATTACAGAGAGTAAGATAAAAGATTTAAGTGATAATGATTGGTTAAAAGAATACAGGCTGTCGCGATGACAGCCTTTTTCTTTGTCCCCTCAAACGAAGTTCTAAGACGGAAACTTGTCAAACGTGATTAAGACCGAACTTCATCCCTCCCGCAACTGATATTGAGAATAATTTTCCTCATACCGGGAAAACTATTGACAAAATTAGGATTTTTACTAACTTTGCTGGGGCAGACTGTCTTGCAATCCCCTCCGGCAACCTGAGGTTTATCCCAGTCCACTCAAAGCCGGGGAATAAGCGGGACAGGAACTGTAGGGACGTGATTCTTCACGTCCGGAACCCCAAAGACGTGATTCTTCACGTCCGGAAATAACACATAGAAAGCGTTATCCGCGCTGATTCTTGACGAACTGAAATGTCTCGCAAACTTTTATCTAAGTCAAGGATTGAGCAACGGTTGATGCCCGTGGTATATAGTGATGCCAACTGTCGGTTATCCGTGATGGAAAGCTGGCAGATCGGTTGGATTATATACAGGCGTGGGCTTCTGGCGTTGCCGTCCGACTTAGATAGGGCAATGCGAGAAGCCTCAGTTCGTAGGACGGTAACAGATACAGATTCCTACGCTTTTTTCGTATAACAACAAACGCCAACGAGAGGATGACCGCGGCACATTCTTTGAACCATGACCACAAAAGAAGCCGAGATTATTATTAAGCTGATGAAGCCTGAATTTGATTCACACGATTTTATATTTGAATTTATTAATCAATTTCCCTCATCATATGGTAAGTTACTAATTAAACATAATAGCGCTACCACAGCTAATGCAGAAATAGCAAACAATCTTCGTAATAATTCATCTGAATTAAATATACTGAAAATTGGTGAAGTTGAGTCAGTAAATATCTACGGGCATCTCACTATATGCGCATTATGGAGAAAGGAATCATCTAATCAAAGTAATCAGAAATTCCATGAAATCTAATTCTTTTCTATTCTTTTTGATTTGCTTATTAGGTTATCAATCCGCATTCCCTCGTTCTATAGAACCCAATAAGCCAAAGATTGACACGATTGTAACTGTAATTGATACAATCCCTGCAATGGATTCATTTCAAATAATCAAACCCTTGATTTTGCAAGAGATTGAAGATTTAAGAGATAAGCGGAAAATATTGCAAGCGATGTTGCAATCAAGACAAAAGAAGGCTAAAACAAAAAAAGAGAAAGATATTATTATTGATGCTTTTAATTATATTTTCAATAAGGGGGGATTCTACTCTGAATACGAATTTTTCGATCCATCCGGCGTTTTACCCAGTAAACTAACACAAGACTATAATAATGTGCAAAAAGGTAAAATAACTGAACGCATTAGATCACAGCTTTCTCTATACGATAAAAACTACCTTGCTGATGAAATTATCTATAAAACAAATTCTTTAAAGAACAATTGGACAAGTTTTATTAAAAATCCCCCAACAAAGCAAATGACAATACAAGTGGATAATCCAGACTACCGCGGATACCACTATAATAATTATAGAGAACTTAACAGGATTGAACGAGACAGTATGGTGGGTGAATATAACTTTATTTTATCAGAAAAAGGTGTTCCCAAAAAAGAAACATATCCTTTCGAAGTATCATACCTGCAATTCAAGGAATTGCCCAATTATAAAGTTCTGAACAATCACCGTAAGGAGGTTTATGATAATAAGGGCGAGTTAGTCTATGTACCTTATTTGGAGCGCCAATCAGATACCGACTTATTTCCAAGTTATATCTCCAAAGAAATAAGGCGACTTGTCTATCTAAATGATTATCAAAATAACAAGTACAATATCCGTTCTGCTCCACTCAAAACCCAAAACTATATTTTATTATGGATTGGAAGAAAGCATGGTTTGAGCGAGACTGCGATAGAATTAAGCGGTTTAGAACTGAGCGAATTGGGAGGCATTTTGGGGTTTAATGACAACTTAGAAGAAACTCTTGTCCAAAAAAAACGATATAAAGATGATGAGGGAGAACGTTTTCTCCAGCAGTTAGAATTGGATCATGAAGATGATTTCGGTTATATATATGTGATTGAACGACTTTCTGATAAACAATTTCATATCACTTATCTAAACAAAACAACTCTTGAACCCTCTGTTAGCGCGTTTGTAATGTTTTCCACAGGTAAAGAGCCATACACATCTACTGCTACCGTACAGTTGACGCAATTTTCAATTTATCCACCAATTATACTGCAATAACTTGAGGAACATTCACCACTTTATTGTCTAAAGTATTCACCTTAATTTTATAAAAAAAATTATTATATGATTTTAACAACGGATAATTAACCAATTAGGGGATGACAGGGCAATACGCCCTGAACAACCTTTACTGCAAGTACAATAAAAAAGGCCTGACGGACTCTGCGGGTCTGTCAGGCCGAAGCCGGATTTTGTAGATGAACGATGCAAACTGACTACAGACTATTCGACAATTTTTGAATTTCATATGCAATGGTATCCAGAGCTTTTTTGAGAGTATCTCTTTCCTCAGTAGTAAAGACTTCTCGCTTACTTTGTACTATATCATGGTTGAGCCTACGGCACAGCCACGAACGCGAACGTCCGAAGAGACAATCAGCAAGATAGGAAACATTCAGGATTTTCAGAATGTCCTCACTTTTCAAGTCCAAAATTTGTTTACCAGGGCGCAGGTGCCTACCGTTCCTAAGACGTTCAAGGATCTCATTTGCATAACGCTGTCCCTGTGTTGATTGGGCTCGTTCAATAATCTCGTTGATTATATCTGCTTCTGTCATATTGTTACAGCCTAAAGTTATCATAGTCAAGATGTTTAAATCTTTCCTCCGTCTTTAAGCGCTTCCAGAAGCCACGCGGGAATGAGAATGAGAATCAATAATAATGACATAAGGCGAAATTATTTTAGGTTTCAAGGTGGACTGTCGTGGTTCACGTCAGCAAAGTAAGCCTACAGGTAGGCAATATTTCTACCCACCAATGTTAAATTTTGCCTCTCAGCTTGAGTCAAAACGGACAGTCGACTACTCTTGTTCAAGCTGGGGGTATGGTGGAATTTCCTGAAGGAAATTCCATTTTCCTGTTTCCATGTCCACGCGGCAGCAGAAGCTCACCATGCCGTTGCTCACGGCAAGATATGGCGCCTTTATCACAGTATTGTAACGCGCCACCTGCTCGAACACTTCCCGCGTTACAGCTACGTGCGGAGCTTTGTACTCAATTACCATCAGGGGTCTGAGTCCCCGGCTGTATACTATGCTGTCACAGCGGCGCAGAGTGCCGTTCAGCCGCAAGGACACCTCATTGGCAAGCAATCCCGCCGGGTAGCCCATTTGAGTGATAAGATAGTTCACAAAATGCTGCCTGACCCACTCCTCAGGAGTGAGCGCTACCCAGCGCCGGCGCAAGGTATCCCACACCTGCACACCCGCACCCCTACGACGCAGTTTTATATCAAAAGCCGGCAGATTTAGTTCCATCTTAATTTTTGTGTAAAAATACATATTATTCCTTTTCCGGCCAAACCTCCGGGGCTATCAACATCAACCGGACGATTTAAACCGGACCTTGTACAGTACCGAAATATATTTTCCCCACCGACAAATAATCAGTATATTTGCATTATTATGGCAAAGAAAATTATGTCTAAGGAATCACTTTTTCAGCAGAACGCGGCAGATTATAACATCGCTGTCCGGACAATAAAGGACGCTATTCTGCGCAGTCAGTATCAGGCTGCAAAGTTAGTTAACCGTGAAATGCTCTCACTCTATTATGGAATCGGGCGGTATATTTCATTGAACTCTCGGGAGGGTTTCTGGGGGACTGGTGCTATAAGAACCATCTCAGAAAGACTCCGCAAGGAATTGCCGGGACTAAAAGGCTTTTCTCAGACCAATCTCAAATATATGAGAATTTTTTATGAGGAATGGTCACCAATTATCAACTCAAAATATTCTAAATCGTCAGCCGCGGCTGACGAAATTGACACCGACTCCCTTCTACCGGTTAAACCGTCAGCTGTGGTTGACGATTTAGAAAGATTTCTCAATCTAAGTTTCAGCCACCATATCATAATCTTGGCAGAAGAGAAGAATATTGAAAAACGCTGGAAATATATCAGTCTTGCAACTGATAACAGATGGGATAAACGTTTTCTCAAATCACAAATAAAAGATAATGCAGCGGATAAATATGGCGCGATGCCGTCAAACTTTGGCGTAACAATCAAGGATAGCCGCGATGCTGTTAAAGCTCTGAATATGTTCAAAGACGAGTATCTGCTTGATTTTATCAATACTGAGGAAATAGGCATCCGTGACCTTGCGGACATAGATGAGCGTGTGGTTGAGAAAGAGATAATCCATAACATCAAGAAGTTCATAATGACTTTCGGACGCGATTTTGCTTTTGTAGGCAATCAATATCATCTTGAGGCATTTTCAGAAGACTTCTTCCCTGACCTGTTGTTTTTCAACAGAGAATTGAATTGTCTTGTAGTGGTGGAGCTGAAGACTGGGACCTTCAAGCCAGGTTATCTTGCTCAGCTTATGACATATCTGCGCATTTTGGATGACAAAGTGAGAAAGCCTCACGAGAATCCTTCCATCGGAATCGTGCTGTGCAAGACTGCAAATAAGGACTTTGTAGAGTACGTGATACAGGATTATGCCAAGCCTATGGGGGTAGCCACATACCGTCTCAGTGAGGATATGCCTGAGAAATTGCGTGAGGCTCTGCCGGATGTCGAGGAATTGAAAAAGTTACTCTGAACCATCGGGGTGGAAATAGCTGATAGCCGGTGGCGCACTCTCCATAATTTTTACTATTTTTACGGTCCGAACAAAAATACCCCCAACTGAACCATGGCAGCTCCAGCTACTACTTACGACGGCCTGAAACGTGACATCCGCGCCGGAAAACTTGCTCCCGTTTACCTTCTTCACGGTGAGGAGGGTTACTTCATTGACTCCCTGGTGAAAGAGTTTGATGCCCTTGTTCCGGAAGAAGAAAAAGACTTTAACGAGCATATTTTCTATGCCCCGGAGACACCTCCCGGACGTGTCATGGATGTGTGCATGCAGGTTCCCATGATGGCTGAGCGCCAGGTGGTGATTGTAAAAGAAGGACAAGCCGTGCGTGCCGATGAGTTGAACAGATATCACAAATATGTCCGTAACCCATCTCCATCAACGATTCTGGTAATCTGCTGCCGGGGCGCGGTGGCTAAAGGTAAGGAATTGATGGCTGCCATGAAAGCAAACGGCGTGATATTCGAGTCCAAGAAAATTCCTGATTATAACATATCTCCCCATATCAGCGGCTATATAACCTCCTTGGGGCTGGGACCTGATCCCAAGGCTGTGGAGATGCTTCACCAGCACGTGGGCACAGACCTGAGCAGACTGTACAATGAGATTGACAAGCTGGGCGCCATCCTCCCCAAAGGCGCGCGTGTAACCCCTGAGGTGGTGGAAACATATGTGGGTATCAGCAAGGATTACAACAACTTTGAGCTCATTGATGCCATTGCCGCCCGTGACAAGCTGAAAGTGTACCGCATTGCAGAGTATTTCCGCGCCAACCCGAAAGCCAATCCTCTGGTTCTGACCTGCGCTGCTCTGTTCTCTTTCTTTGCTGACTTACTGAGCTGTTATTATGCCCCGGACCGCAGCGAAAAAGGTCTAATGGCCACTCTGAAACTGAAATTCCCCATTCAGCTCAGACGTTACCGCGTGGCCATGAATAATTACAATGCCTTTCAGATTATTGAAATTATACATGCCATAAGGGAGTTTGACAGTATGTCCAAGGGAAACGGCTCACGGCGCGGTGAGCATCAGCTTTTTGCTGAGCTACTGCATCACATTCTCAGCGCCCAAGGGGTTATATAAAATCCTCAGCGCTCCGGGTGTTATCTGAAATAGCCCCCTGCTACCATCAGCTCAGATATCTGCCACATATTCTCCATGGCATCAGCCTGCGTAGCGTCAGGTGTTCCGTATACGCGCCCAAAGGCATCCTTGGCATAATTCAGCATAGTGTCAGCCAGCACACTACGTCCCACACCGGGGAACTCATAATCATCCACTCCCATAATCTGAAGAACAGTTGGGAAGACATCCACCTGTCCTATGAAGCGGTCACTATGCTCAGCCTTACACATTCCGGAGTTAAGCACCATGAACAGTACCCTGTCACTTATCCAGCCCTGCGGCAGACAGCGCGCTCGCGGCTCATGGTCTGAAGCAATTACAATTACAGAGTCATCATAAATCCCCCTCTTTTTCAGCTCATTCAGGAAAGAGCCTAACGCTGCATCCGTTAAGCGAAGCTGCTCCAGATAGTTACGGCTGCGTTCATCTGGGAACACGCTCCGGGCAGCTGAGATATCCGTCACGGCTGGAGCCGAATCATACGGGTCATGCATGGACAGAGTTATAACACTCATAAAAAACGGTTTACCGGTGGAGTTCAGCCGTATGGCCTCAAGGAGGGCACGGTTGAAGATTACTTCATCCTTAAGCCAGTACCCTATGTCACTGGGTAAAAAATTGTCATAACCATAACTCTGGTTTGTGTGGTTATGATTATAGAATGTGGGAGGCTCTCCACACACTTCAGAACTCTCATAGCCTTTCAGTGCCCGGGCAAGTCCGGGATAAGTGGCCTGTGGGTAACGCTTGGCAAGAACTGCATTTCTCAGAGGCAACAGTCCGGTGTTGTATATGAACTGACCGTCAGAAGAGCGTCCGTGATTAGTCTGGGGTATTACTGAGGTAAAGACCAGAGAGGAAGAGTCAGCCATGAGCGATGAAAGTACAGGGGCAACGGGGGCTCCGTTTACTGTCATCGCAGCCGCCTCTGATGAGAGGCTCTCAACTATAATAAAGATGAGATTACGTGAGCGATTTCTAACAAAATCAGCACAGCTGTCCACTACCGGCCGACCGGCTTTCATACATTGCCTCCGTGCCTCCCAGAATGAATTCACCTTCTCACGTTCATCCCTGGTCAGGCTTCTGGAGAACCATA
The DNA here is from genome assembly GCA_947175205.1 of uncultured Porphyromonadaceae bacterium. Taxonomy (GTDB): domain Bacteria; phylum Bacteroidota; class Bacteroidia; order Bacteroidales; family Muribaculaceae; genus CAG-873. The sequence continues at coordinate 57,449 of CAMWLS010000003.1, forward strand.
TATCCTCCGCCTGATAAAAAAGATAAGAGATAAAACCCAGCCGCTCAAGGTGCTGGGACATCTTATAAGACTTATTATATGTGAAGGTATAATACACGTCCATCATTTTGGATAAGGGAGCATTTACGTGGTAAAACCTGTTCACATAATCAGCCCTGTCTCTGAATCCAAAGTAAAACAGCGGTATCCACAACACCAGTGCGCCCACTTTTATATCAGTTTCGAAACGCCCTTGTCTAAGAGGCCTCCTTAACAAAATCACCAGAACCGTGAAAGCCACCGGGAGCGCCAATAAGGCCAGGTCTTCTGCACTAAGCTGTTCCAGCGCACCGTCAACCACGCGGTCAGACAAATTCTGTGCCATCAACATCATATCCAGCGGCATCAGATCATAGAATGCCCTGACATACCACAGGTTAACATAACAGAAAGCCGTTACCAGCCATACAGGCAACAGTACCGTCCAGCGCCAGCACGGCCCTAATAAGAAATAAAACATCAGTATGAACCACACGTCAGCAACCAGCGTTAGATGACGCACATCAATCCACGCATTTATGGGGCGTGTCATGTCCATGAACATGCTGAACTGCAGATAGCACACCAGATATGCCAGGACAAAAATCAGCGTTGGCACAATCAGAGCATGTGATTTCAGCATTTCAGAAATAACCTTCTTTGCTTTACTGAGAGTAATCTTCATAGGCATAATCCCACGTGACGGGAAGTGTCAAAACAAGTGTAAATATGACATTGAACATGCAAATTTACTCACTTTTTTTTAACTTTGTAAACTCACATGCAATAAAGCACACCCATGAACAAAGTATTTCTGCTGGGGCACACCGGCACAGACCCCTCTATCAGATATGTAGAACACCGTCCGGTGGCAAGTTTCACACTTGCCACCAATGAGCCGCCGCGCGTGCTGGCAGACGGCACACGGATACCGGAACGCACTGAATGGCATAACGTGGTGATGACAGATGAGCACGCTGAATTTGCTGAAAAATACATCCGCAAAGGCACACGGCTTATGCTGGAAGGGACTCTCCGCACCCGCATATGGGAGGACCGTACGGCCATAAAGCGCAAGGTGACAGAAGTATATGTACTGTCCTTTGAAGTTCTGGGGCGCGCCGGCGGACAGTAAAGCAGTCCTCTAAGAAAGGCGTGTAAGTTTAAGAAAGGCGTATAGGTTAAGAAGGGCGTGTAAGTTTAAGCCTGGGGCTCAATTTCCACCTCGCGGCCCATCTGAATAACGCCTGTGAGGTTAAGATCCTGGTCAAACATCATCACATCCGCATCCTTACCGTGCTGCAAGCTTCCCTTGCGGTCATAGACACCCATGATGCGCGCAGGCGTTTCAGAGGCCATACGAGCAACATCTTCAATAGGGATACCGGCCTTCTGCACTGCAACACGTACCAGACGGTCCATGGTGGCTATGGAGCCGGCAAGTGCTGAGCGGTCAGCCAACTTACATACTCCATCCTCAATTATCACTCGCGGGTCAAAGGCAGTCTTGCTGTCAGAGGCCGCACACGCCAGGGCGTCAGTTATGAGCGCGGTACCGCCGGCACCTTTGAACTTGTGAATCAGTTTCAGAATCACCGGGGGCACATGAATGCCGTCAGCAATCATTTCCACAGTCATGCCATCTGTGAGATATACCGCTTCCACGGTTCCGTCATGACGATACATACCCTCCTTATGACTGGCCGTCATGGCGTCATAAAAGTGGGTGGCATGACTGAAACCAGCCTCCGCACCACGCGTAACTTCGGGCAGGCGGGCTGCAGTATGAGCCAGCGCCACAAGTATGCCCTTACTTCTTAAATAGCGTGCAAAATCCTCTGAGCCTTCCATTTCAGGAGCGGCGTCCCAGCGTTTTATACAGCGGAACTCCTCCACCAGAGGTACATATTCCTTAGGGTCAGCTATACGGATGTTCTCGCGCAGCTGGCCGCCCGCCATCTTGGGATTAAAATAAGGGCCTTCCAGATGCAGTCCCAGCACACCGCTCATGGGGTCAGCCATAAGCTGCTCACATGTTACGGCAGCCTCACATATCATGGGTACGGTGGATGAAGAAAGCGTGGGAAATATAGATGTAGTACCATGCTTACGGTGCGCTTCAATGGCTGTCTCAAAAGCCTCCTTCGAGCCTTCCATGAAGTCACGCCCGCCTCCGCCGTGAACGTGCATATCTATACCACCGGGGAGGACATATCCTCCCTGGGCGTCAATAACCTTATCTACATTAGAAAGCGCATGGCTATGATTAAGAACGTCACGGATGACATGGTCTCGTATAAGCAAAGAGCCATCATTAATCCATCCGTTAGGAGTAAAAATCTTACCGTTTATAATTTGGGTCAGCATGATTTCAGATATATTGCTTTAAGGTGATGTAAAGATAAGTAAAAAAGGAGTAAAACACCCTGCGAAAAACATTATTTTATTGTTGTTAACACATTTTCAACTTATACTAACATCTAAAGACTTGATTTGGGACTTAGATAAAAATTGAAGTAAAAATTTTTGGCAGAATCAAAAAAAAGTTGTTACTTTGCGCTCTGTTTATGGCACCTCCTTAAAAGCACGGGAGAAGATGCACTCCCGGGTGATATGAGAAGTGAGATGGCGGCCATGACAGTTGAGAAGAAAAAACTTAAAGATAAACCCGTAACAGCCATGTCAAAGATTTGTCAAATCACTGGTAAGAAAGCAATGGTGGGCAACAATGTGTCACACTCAAAGCGCCGTACCAAACGCAAATTTAACGTAAACCTCTTCAACAAGAAATTCTTCTGGCCGGAGCAGGAGATTTGGATTAGCCTGACTATATCAGCAGCCGGTCTCCGCACCATCAACAAGTTAGGACTGGACGCAGCCATGCGCCAGGCAGCTGAGAAAGGTTACTTAACTGATAAAGACATAAAATTCATAGGTTTCTAAGAAGATGGCAAAGAAAGCAAAAGGAAATCGTGTGCAGGTAATCCTTGAGTGCACCGAACATAAGGCAAGCGGTATGCCCGGAACTTCACGTTATATCACAACCAAAAACCGCAAGAACACTACAGAGCGCCTGGAGCTTAAGAAATACAATCCCATCCTGAAGCGCGTAACTGTACACAAAGAAATTAAGTAATACCCCACCCTTAAAAATATAAAGATATGGCAAAGAAAACCGTCGCATCACTTCAGAAGGGCGAAGGCCGTACTTATAGCAAGGTCATCAAGATGGTGAAGTCACCCAAGACCGGAGCTTATGTATTCAAAGAAGAAATGGTTCCCAACGAGGCTGTAAAAGACGCCCTGAAGTAAGAACCCGCAAACATACATTATTGCAGCGGCTGTGCATTCCGGCACAGCCGCTGCTGCATTTTATCTCCCCCCCTCCTTTACTGATAAATGTTTTTGATTCCGCTACCGTCAGGTTCATTGCCTTCACCACACTGATCAAAACTTTTTGGGTGTACATGATAAGTAAATACAGGAGGGTCAACCAGCTCTAACATAAATGCAAATAATGGCGCATATGTGCAGGAATATTCCCAATGATAGGAAGGTTAGAGGAATAATGGAGGAAAATTGGAGAAGATTAGGCCATCTAAGTCTTGGTGGATATTATAAAAAGTGTTATTTTTGTCCGAATGTTTTAATACACATTTTTACTACTTAATGTATTGCTAACAAACCTTTCAACATCTTGCTAAATTTGAAGCAAACATTTGAATTTTATAAACTAACCAATATCATTTATTAGTTTTTATTATGAAGACTAAATTATTAGTCGGGATAACAGCTGTTGCAGCAGGCATATGCGCAGTATCATGCTCTGATACTGATAAGCCCATAGCCGCAGGCCACGGACATATTGCTCTGACCGCCGATGTGGACGGAGAATTACTTACCGCCTCACGTGCAGCTGTAGATTTCGGCGTTACAGCAGAAGATCTTTCTGTCAAACTCACATCAGAAGATGGCTCTTACAGCCACACCTGGAACAGACTTAGCGAATTCCCTGTTGATCAGGATTTTAAGGCAGGCAAGTACACCATTGAGGCCTTTTACGGTTCAGCGGATAACGCAGGCTTTGAATGTCCCCATTTTTACGCCAGTTCAGAGCTTACAGTACGCGACAGCGAACCCACAAAGGTAAACCTGACAGCAACTCTGGCTAATGCCATGGTAAGCGTGGAATACACTGAAGCGTTCAAGAGTTATATGTCTCAGTGGGATGCATATGTCACCACAGGAGCTTCAGAAATAGAGTACACCTCCACAGAAACACGTCCGGTGTTTGTTCATCCGGGTGTGGTGGTAGTAGACATTGACTTCACCAAGCAGAACGGCACACAGGCCAAGGTACAGGCAGCTTCATTCACAGCCGAGGCGCGCCGTCACTACCACATCACAGTGGATGTAAACGGTGGTCAAGTGGGTGACGGGACTCTAACCGTTACTTATGATGATCAGGTGGACCAGGAGGAAGTTGAGATTGACCTCAGTGATGAGATTCTGTCCGCTCCGGCACCCGTATTTACAACAGAAGGCTTCACCTCAGGACAGGAAGACGTATGTGTTCCCGGTGAGACGCCAGATGGTACCCGCGTGGTTAATCTTATGGCACGTGCAGGAATTGCCTCGCTTATACTGACCACTCATTCCGCATCTCTCCAGAATCAGGGATTGCCTGAAGAAATTGACCTGACACGCGCAACCCCTTCACAGCAAGCGCTGCTGAGCTCTCTGGGGCTGGATGTTAAAGGCGCATACAGGAATCCTGACAAGATGGCAGTGGTGGACTTCAGCAATGTGGCATCACACATCACACTGGGCCAGACAGAGAACACTAATGTATTCACTCTGAACGTACGTGACCGCGGCGGCAAGGTAGCTGAGCCTGTTACTTACAGCATCATCATGGAGCCTCTGGTACTGGAGCTGGATAATCCCTCAGTGCTCACTGACGGTGCCACAACCCTGATGATGGACCTTACATACAACGGTCGCAATCCGGAAAAAGATGTCACTGTAGAATACCACAATGACTACGGCACCTGGACAGACGCTCACGCTACCGGATTTACTCCTGTAAACAGGAGCAGTCAGAAGTACCGTGTGACACTCACCGTTCCCGGCAATGAAAGCAATGTAATCTTACGCGCAAGATGCGGAAACGCCACCGCATCAGCTGAGGTGTCAGTGGAGCGTTCACCCCTACCCTATGCAGAGATTAATGCCTCAAAGGCATTTGCCACTCACGCCACAGCTACCGTTTACATGAGCGGTAACCCTGTTTCTCTCCCCTCAGGTGCCAAGGTCTCATATTCAACAGACGGCACCAACTGGACAGCGTTCTCTGACGGGCTCAAGGCTACAGGCCTGACTCCCGGCACCACTTACTCACTTGCAGTGATACTGGAAGACGGCTCTCACGGACGTGTCACCAGCTTCACCACAGAGAATGCCACTCAGCTGACTAACGGCAACATGGAAACATGGGACAATACTGCCTCAGGAAATAACTGGGAGCGCTGGGATGTATCAGGCTGGGCCACATACAACCCCATGACCACCGGGAACACCGGTACACGCGAGAATACCGCATACGTAAACCGTTCAGGCACAGCCCAGAGCACTGATGCAAAAGAGGGTTCATATGCAGCTGAGTTACGCACCATAGGCTGGGGCGCAGGCAACAGCGCTGTGGGTTCCATCAGCGGCAGTAATCCTAAATATATAACCAAGGGAATGCTTTACCTGGGCACAAGTCCCACTCAGTATTCAGAGATGGCTTCACAGATAACTGAGGGCATCACCTTCAGCTCACGCCCTTCAGCCATCAGCTTCTGGTATAAATATGCGCATAAAAATGCCGCTGACTACGGTGGTTTCAAAGTATGGGTAAAAGATGCAGCCGGCAACATCATTGCCTCCGGAAGCATGTCCAACCTGAATGCAAGCCAGTACACTCAGGTGGAGGTTCCCCTTACTTACTCTGAAAACGCAGGTAAGGCTGCAAGCATTTACGTGGAATTCAGTTCCAGCGACCACCCCTCATGGGATACCCGCAGCAAGGACTGGTTCACAGTGCCTTCATTCGGAAACCTGTCAAACGGTGTTTTCCAAGGCTCAAGCATGTTTGTAGACAACATCACACTTAAATATTAAAGCTCCAGGAAAAAATAAATATGAAAACCAAATTTTTATCATTAGTGGCAGTGCTGCTGAGTGTTCTCAGTTTCAGCTCCTGCGATGACAGCCCCTGGGTTAATGCAGATAAGGAAGGCCAGGTAAGACTTTCTGATCTTGACGTAGAGGTTAGCAATCAGGAAAAGGTCATAGGCCGCGCTTCATACGATGTATCAGACTTTATTGTCACCATAACCAACCAGTCAGGAGCCGTGGTTTCCCGGCAGCGTTATGCGGAGCTTCCTGAAATTCTTACTCTCCCTGTGGGAAAATACACCGTTAACGTGGTGTCCCATGATGTTCAGAAAGCTGAGTGGGAGAAACCTTACTTCAAAGGCAGTCAGAGTTTTGAGATTACTGATGGCAAGATAACCACCGTAGACCCTGTGGTATGCAAATTCAGCTCTCTGAAAGTTTCCATAAAGTATTCAGAAGATCTTTTAGCACTCATGGCTGAGGATGCCAAAGTGACAGTCATTGCCAACGACAACGGCATGCTGGAGTACGGCAAGACCGAAACCCGCGCCGGCTATTTTGAGGTAGTTGACGGTAGTACCACTCTGGTGGCAACGTTCAGCGGCCGCGTAAAAGACACTGACGTTGAGCTGCGCAAGGTTTACAGTGATATTGCTGCCGGCCAGCATCGTATCATAACATTCAGCCTAAAGTCAGGAGACCCCACACAGCCTGACGTATTCGGTACTATTGACCCCACCACAGGTACTTACATTGATGTGACTTATGAAGATGAAGACCTGGGCGGCAACGTTGGCTCAGATGAAGAAATCATAAACCCCGGTACCCGTCCCGGTCAGGAAGGTCCCAACCCCGGTGGTGAAGGACCTGATGTTCCCAATCCTCCCGGTCCTGACAATCCCGATGATCCCACTACAGAGGCTGCTACTTTCACCACCGCAAACCCGCTTCTGGACCTCAACGGTGTCAATAACGCATCAGAGCTTGACGGAACTGAGGTTATAGTGAAGATAGACTGCCCTAAGCTTTTTGCTTCTCTTATTGTAACCATTGACTCTGACGGCCTGACAGAAGAAGTCCTGGGAGACGTGGGTCTGGCAAAAACATTTGACCTGGCCTCACCCGCTACTGCTGAACTTGCCGAGGGTCTCTCCGGTCTTGGACTTCCCTGTGGTGATGAGGTTAAGGGACAGAGCAGCTGTAACTTTGACATCACCCAGTTCATGTCACTCCTGGGCATTTATCCCGGTTCAAATAAATTCATTATAGAAGTGACTGACCAGGCGGGTAATCACTCAAAACTCACCCTTGTTATCAATTCATAAATACCTGAAGAAATGAAACGCAATATATTCAATACCGCGGCCATAGCAGCAGGTATAATAACCGCAGGCATCATCTCAGGATGTACTGATGAGGTGATAATGAATAACCGGGGTGAAGGCACCCTTCATCTAACCGCAAGCATCAATGCTGATGTGACCGTGGTTTCACGTGCGGCTGCTGAGGAAGAACTTGCGGAAAAAACTATAATATGGATTTCAAATGCCAAGGGTGTGGTCAGGACATATAACTCCCTTTCCGAGATTCCGGAAGAGGGATTAAAGCTTAAGGCTGATCACTACACCGCTGAAGGATGGGCCGGTGACTCAGTTCCCGCTTCATTCACTGACCGCTGGTTCCATGGCATCCAGACCTTTGAAATAACCCCCGGCGCTACCACTGACATAAATGTGGTGTGCCGTATTGCCAATGTGGTGACATCCGTAAATTATGAGGACGGCGTGGATGACGTGCTCTCAGACTATTCTTTCACCATAGGCCATAACGGAGGCAAACTAACCTTTGAAGGCCGCGATGACCGTAAGGGCTATTTCATGATGAGTTCTTATGACAAGGACCTCCAGTGGACACTCTCAGGCACCTTGTACAACGGCCAGAGCTTCTCCACCACAGGAACTGTGGCCGGAGCAAAAGCTGCTACAGAATATGCCTTCCGCGTAAAACACAACACAGAAGTGGACCCTCTGGGAGGTGCCATTATCACCATAGAGGTGGATGAGACCACTGTTGATGTTTCTGATAATGTCACCATCAATATGGCACCTGACATTGCCGGTATGGGTTATGACATCTCCGCTCCGCAGTATTTTGAGCCCGGCCAGGCTGCCACTACCAGCGTGTACATCTCTGCCGCCTCAAGCATGAAGAGCGTGGTTATAGCGTCAGAGTCACTGAGCAAACTCGGTATTAATAACCCTGAGGTGGACCTGCTCCAGATGACTGATGCCGTGGCTCAGGAAGTTGAAGCTGCAAACATACACTTCCAGTATATCCCGGACGAAGACCGTGATATATCCAACATGAAGATTATGTTTAACGCAGATGCTCTTAACAGCCTTCCGGCGGGTGAACACACATTTGCCATCAGCGCCACAGACTCAAACAACAAGACCGCTCATGCCACACTCACTGTGATACTTAGTGCACTGCCCGTGGCTCCTCAGGCTACATCTATCTCTGACATCTGGGCCACCACAGCCGTGCTCCGCGGTAAGATTATCAGTGAAGATGCCGTTCCTTCTGTTTCATACCGCCGCCGCGGTGCAGCTGAATGGACAGTAGTGAATCCCGAAATAAACGGTGCAAGCTTCAGCGTCTCACTGGCTGACCTTACTCCCGCTACCGTTTATGAGTGGATGGTTACCAGCGGCGACTATGAGAGTGAGATACAGTCATTCACCACCGGTACTGTGGAGCAGCTCCCCAACGCCGGTTTTGAAGAATGGTACACAGCATCTGACAAGGCTCTTGTTCCCGGCGTAAGCGGCAGTCCCTGGTGGGATACCGGCAACCACGGTTCAGCCAAGATGAGCAAACAAGTTACCACATCAGACAGCAGCATTAAACACGGGGGCCAGTATTCAGCAAAACTCGCATCACAGTTTGTTGGTGTTGGCACTATAGGAGCATTCGCCGCCGGTAACATCTTCATAGGCGAATTCCTTGGTACTGAAAATACCACCAAGGGTATCTTAGGCTGGGGCAGAAACTTCACCTCACGTCCCAAGGCACTTAAGGGATATATCAAGTACACACCCGGAGCCATGGGTAAATATAATACCTACGCCGGCACCAAGAACGATGCTTTTGACCAGGGTATTATCTATATAGCTCTGCTTACTGACAAGACCATGAGTTATAAGAGCTACTCCGGGTGGCCTCAGATTGTTGCCACTGCAGATATTAATAACTATGGTTTCAAATCTGATGCTGATAATGTCATTGCTTACGGTGAGAAAGTTTATAATGAAGCAACTGACGGCTCAGATATGATTGAATTCTACATTCCTCTGGACTACTACCGCACTGATATAATTCCTTCTAATATAATCATTACCGCATCAGCAAGTAGATACGGTGATTACTACTCAGGTGCTGAAGGTTCTGTAATGTATCTGGATGACCTTGAATTAGTTTACTAATAAACACCATCTGATATCAAAGAGGGGCTGAGCCAATTTACGGTTCAGTCCCTCTTTACTTCTAACTGTTCATAACCGGCTTGAGAGTCATTTATATACCTGACAAGGGCATAAGACTCATTCCAAAAGCATTAACATATATTTCAGAACAGCCTCCTAACATTATTTGTTGTTTAAGAATAGATTAGTTAAATTTGCACAAACCTAAATTATACAGACATGAGAAAAATAGCGTGTGCCCTAAGCGGCATAACACTTATATTCCTTTTTTCACTGTGCCTCATCTCATGTGGTTCAGAGACTTCAGGTAAGAATATTGATACCATATTAAGTGTGGACTCTGTTCTTGCACAGCCTGAGCAGTTGCTGAATGACACACTGCGTATCAGCGGCATTTGTGTTTCTCCGGAATCAGGATTTAATGACAGAGAAATATACCTGAAGGGTGAAAGCGGCAAGTTCCTGCGCTGCGTTGCCACCCAGGAAATGGGAACTTTTAACGGAGACTGCGTGGGCCATCAGATGGTGGTTAAAGGTCTTCTGTGCCAGACACTTAAGGGCAAAAAAGAAATAAAGAATGAAACTAAGGCTCTAATACGTCGTGATACCACCGGGAAAAAGAAAGACAGCATAATTCTTCCCGGGGGTGACACCCTGAACATGCAGGCTGAGGACACTCTTGTTAAAGAAGGTTACAGCATTGCAGAGACATATTACCTCTCCGTAACGGAATTTGAAGTAAAAGAATAAGGCTTATGGCCGTAGATATCATACGTCAGCTTCCTGACGGAGTAGCCAATCAAATTGCGGCCGGAGAGGTCATCCAGCGTCCGGCATCGGTTATAAAAGAGTTGGTTGAAAACGCTGTTGATGCCGGCGCCACATCCATACAGATTATTTTAAAAGATGCCGGCCGAACGCTGATACAGGTGGTAGACAACGGCTGTGGCATGACGCCCACTGACGCGCGCATGGCCTTTGAGCACCATGCCACTTCCAAAATTTCATCAGCAGAAGACCTTTATAGTCTCCGCACCATGGGTTTCCGCGGTGAGGCATTGCCCTCCATTGCAGCAGTGGCGCAGATAGAAATGCGCACCATGCCACGGGGTGAAACGGTGGGTTCACGGCTGGTGATAGCTAATTCTATTGTTGAGACACAGGAACCGGTTGCCTGTGCAGCAGGCACCAATATCATGGTGAAAAATCTCTTTGCTTACCTACCCGTACGCCGTAAATTCCTGAAAAAAGACTCTGTGGAGCTCAGCTTCATCATGAAGGAGTTTGAAAGGCTTGCACTGGTAAATACCGGAATAGAATTTTCCATCATTCATAATGACACACTGCTTCATCAGCTGCTGCCCGGGACCCTGCGCCAGCGTATAGGAGCCCTTTTTGGTCATTCTCTGGAGAAACAGATTATCCCCGTGGAGACTCAGACCGGCATGGTTAACATCAGCGGTTTTGTGTCACTGCCACAGTTTGCACGTAAGCGCGGATCTCAAAACTTTTTCTTTGTTAATGGCCGTAACATGCAGCACAAATACTTCAGGAAAGCCGTGCTTTCATGTTATGAAAAGCTGATAGCCCCGGACACTGAGCCCTCTTTCTTTATCAACTTTGATGTGGACCCGGCAAGAATAGACGTAAATGTGCATCCACAGAAATATGAGATAAAATTTGTGGATGAACAGGCCATATGGCAGATCCTGGCGGCTGCACTACGGGAGGCTTTGGGAAAATGCAATGCCTCAGGAGGAATGGACTTTGACATTTCTGAGGCACCTGAGATTCCAATATTCAATCCGGATGCTTCTGCCGGGATGCCTCCTGTACAGAAACACGAGAACTATAATCCCTTTGACGTGGAGAAGACTTCCATTTCCAAACGTCAGTCAGTAGCAAACTGGGATGCGCTGTATGAGAATTTCAATAAGGAAGGGAGTGGAACTATAGGCCGTACTGACAGCCGCCTTAATGAAATAGAACCGGACTTAAAGGAAGACTTAGCGCTCATCCCCGGTCTTGACAACGCACCGTCAGGCGGCACACAGGACATTACCACTCAGAATGTTCTTCAGCTTCATCAGCGTTATCTGATTACCACCGGCAGGTCCGGCATAATGATTATAGACCGCTTCAGAGCTCAGGTAAGAGTACTGTATGAGAAGTTTATCTCCAGGCTTAAAGCGGCGGATATAAGCACACAACAGCTTATTTTCCCTGACTCCGTAACCCTTTCTGCTTCAGAAAACATTGTGTTGGAAGCCTCTGCTGAAGCGCTTCAGCAGCTGGGGTTTGACCTCAGCTATTTAGGAGACTGCACATGGGCAATAAACGGAATTCCATCCATGCTTAAGCAGGCTGACCCTGCAGAGACACTAAGGACCATAAGCACAGCTCTCACCGGACTACAGGACCTGAATAATATAGCCACAGAAAACATACTTCAGCCTGTGGCTCTGGCCATGGCACGAACTGCCTCCACACGCCCGGGTCAGAACATGCCCATGGCAGAAGCTGAAAGCCTCTTCACCGCTCTGATACAGCTTACGGAGGCAAATTATACCCCTGACGGACTATCAATTATCAAAAACATCACTGATGAGGAGCTGGAAAATCTTTTTGCTTAGCGCAATCACACTTATCAGCGGCAATGTCCGAGCCGATTTAGTGTCAGAACTGGACTCACTGTTTGAGAGCCGTTATCCTGATTCTTCAGAACCTGGAGCCCAGATTCTCATTGCCCGCAACGGTGTACCCATTTATGAGCGCTACTTTGGAATGGCCACCTTGAATCCTGACACACCGGTGGATAGCACCTCACGCTTCTGCATTGCATCTATTTCCAAGCAGTTTACAGTGGTGGGACTCCTCACACAGGTTGCTGATGGTAAACTCAGGCTCACTGACCCCGTCAGCCGTCATTTGCCCTACTCTGACCCATTATGGAATGATATACAGCTGTGGCACCTTGCCTCCCATACCTCCGGGATACCTGACAGCAGAGACCGCAGTGACAGAAACGCCACCGTATATGCCACGGACAGCTCATCCATGGCGTACTTCAATAATATTTCCGCTGCAGACCTCAAATTCACGCCCGGAACGGCCTATGATTATCTGAATCCATCATTCCTGATATTGGCCCGTGCAATGGAGCAACAGACCGGAAAAATGTTTACTGAGTCACAGAAGGAACTCATCTTTGATCCTGCCGGGATGTCTCATACATCTTATTTTGATCCTGACGCTACGGTCACACCCGGACAGTCTCACGCCTATATTCCCGGCCCTGACGGCTGGATGGAATATGACTACGGCGAGGAAACCTTCTTTGCCACACGGCCTGACGGAGGCATATATACCACTGCACGGGACCTCTTGCGCTGGGAAGAGGCCCTCAGAAACAATGTTATCTTACCCGAAAATTTACGCGAGGAAGCTTACCGCCCATATATCAAAGTGAGCGGAAGCCCGTGGTGTGATTATCAGAACTACCCGGATACTTATTACGGGCTTGGATGGTACAGTGAGCTTAAGCCCGACAGGCCAGCCAAGATATTTCACACCGGCGACAACGGTGGTTACCAAGCCTATCTGGCTAAATATCCTCATACAGGGCTGGTGATAATTATACTTGAAAACAGGAATGACCGTGACAGACGCGGCATGACTGAACAGGTAGAAGAAATTCTTTACTGCCACGGTTTCACTGAACCATAAGAGCTTGACAGAGCCCATCAGACACTTACTCTTTCCTACCATGAATTATAAAAAAGCACTTCTTAAACTCTCCCTTATACTGGCGGTATGTTTATGCTCCTTGCCCTCTGCGGCTATGGAAATTACAAAGGATGAGGCTGACAATGCCCTTAAACGCCTTGACGACTCACTGAAACTCTCAGCCAGATACATCTCCGAGCGAGAAAACCGTATCAACAGTCTTAAAAATAAAATTTCGCGGTCTAATCCTACTCCGGCACAGTATGGGGCCGTGGGGCAGGCATATATCTCTTTTAACAATGACAGTGCTCTGTTATATCTGGACAGAGCCATAAGCGTATCATCTGACAGCACCGCAAAACTGCAGTACATCCTGCGACGGACCTCTCTGCTGCCACTGGCCGGATTTACAGAAGTTGCTGAGACAGAGTTTGATTCCATAAACCCTGCATCACTCCCTGACTCACTAAAAATCTTGTATTACCAGTGCGGCAAACAGATGTATGACTACATTGCCTCTTTCTTCTCTTCCTATGATAATTATGCAGAGAACATGAAGATTAAGGCTGCCGCACTTCAGGACTCGTTATTGACCCTGCTAAATCCCTCAGGATTAGAGTATAAATATAATATGGCTGAACATTACTATTTCCGCCAAGATATGCTAAGAGCCCAGACATACTTCACAGAGCTGTTCATGGACCCTAAGGCAAAGGATTACAGGGCGCGCGCAGCACATCATTTATCACAGATTGCGGCACAGCAGGACGACCAGAACGCATATATCTTTTACCTTGCAGAGAGTGCCCTGGCTGACGTAACCACCGCAACCCTTGAGGTTATATCCCTGCAACAGCTGGGCACACTCATGTACCAGCAGGGTGACGTTACACGCGCTTATGAGTATCTGTCACAGGCACTTGCAAACGCCGTAGCATGCGGCGCTCCGCTGCGTATGATTGAGACTTCCCGCTCTCTACCATACATAGAACAGGCTTACAGCGCTGAACTTGACTCACGCAAGAGGACCATTTACATTATCCTGGGAGTGATTATTGCCCTCATGCTGGGACTGGTAGGGGTACTTTTGCTTCTGCACAGGCGTATAGTAATGATGCGTAAACTGCAGCACAACCTAAGAGAAGCTAATACTGCCAAAGAGGTTTATATCAGCCAATTCCTTACGCTGTGTTCCATATATATGGATAAACTTAACCAGTTCTGTAAAATTGCCACCCGCAAAATTTCATCAGGAAAGGTTGATGATCTGTACAGGCTCACCAAGAGCGGAAAATTTGTGGAAGAACAGAGCAAGGAATTTTATGAGGTTTTTGATAATGCATTTCTCCATATTTATCCTAACTTTGTAAACGAAGTCAACAAGCTGCTCAGGCCGGATGCACAGATTACACTGGCAGAAGGCGAATTACTTAACACTGACTTGCGTATTCTGGCGTTCATGCGTCTGGGAATTGAAGAAAGTTCCAGGATAGCTCAGGTGTTGAATTATTCCCTCAACACCATTTATGCATACCGTAATCGCATCAAGTCCAGAGCCATTGCCCGTGAAAGCTTTGAGAAAGACATAATGAAAATAGACTCTTACATTTAGAGGCACACTTATATTTTTGACAATATATACTCATAGTACATCATTGGTATTCAGGATATTGCAACAATACAAGGAGAAAAAGTATTTATATTATATTTAGTCATAGTGAAATTTGCTTCTTCTGTGTAGTAACTTTGCACCCGAAGACTGAAAAGCCGCTCTGTGACAGAGCTAAGGTTTTCCTGAATTAACATTCAGTTTTAGGGTTAGTATAGATTGTTAGTATTTTAATCACATACATGTCTGTGACATCGGACATGAAAAAAAATGTGTTTTATGTTAGTTATGTAATTGTTTTAAGTCACAAAACATTTTGTTTTAGGTCATTAAAACGCATCAGGACATCCTCGTGAGAAGATGTCCTGTTTGTTTATATTCATATAATCCGCTTGGTGGCAGAATTTATACATGTTTCAGAATTCAATACCCTTTCCTGTACTTCTCATCCTCCTTGAGTTCTTCCAGTATTGACAGATATGAGTTATAGCGGGAATGGGCTATACGCTGCTCTCTGACAGCTTCAAGAACGGCACACCCGGGTTCATTGGTATGGGTGCAGTTGTTGAACCGACATGAAGCTGAAACCTTGAACAGTTCCGGGAAATAATGGGCCACATTCTGCCGGTCAAAATCCACTGTTCCAAATCCACGCACACCGGGAGTATCTATAATACTGCCTCCATTCTCTCCCGGCAATTCAAACAGCTCAGAGAAAGTGGTGGTGTGCATGCCTGTGTCATGAGCTTCAGAAATATCACCCGTCCGTAATTTTAGACCGGGTATCAGTGCATTTATAAGCGTACTTTTCCCCACACCTGAATTTCCGGATAAGAGCGTGATTTTCCCTCGCAGATATTCTCTGAGCACATCAAGGCCCTTACCTGAGCGCGCACTCACCGGAATAACCTTGTACCCTATAGAGCTGTAGAGATAACTGAAGGCCTCAAGATATTCAGCGTCTTCCTCCCCTGAAAGCAAATCCACTTTATTTATTATCAGGGCAGCCGGCACATCATAAGCCTCAGCCGTGGCCAGAAATCGGTCAATAAACGTTGTTGCAGTCTGCGGATGTACCAGAGTAACCACAAGCGCTGCCAGATCAACGTTGGATGCTATTATATGTGCCTCCTTTGAAAGATTGCTGCTGCGACGGATGATGTAATTAGTACGCGGTAAAATTTCATTTATAAAAGCCACCCCGTCAGGGCCGGGGGCAGATACGCCAACGATATCTCCCACAGAGACCGGATTAGTGGTCCTGATGCCCTTTATTCTGAAATTTCCCTTAATCTTACACGTTATCTCTTTCCCGTTTTCAAGTTTCACAACGTAATGTGAACCTGTATTGCGTATAACTCTCCCGCCGGTTGGGAAAGATGTTTCCTCAGTTATGGATATGTCTGTATTTTGCATATAACTTGATTACTCGTGTAAAAGTACAACAAAAATATCAGATAAAAGTATCTTTATGAGAACTTTTTTAAAATGCTGATTGTTAATATATTAACAAAGCGAAATTTTATATCAGCCTGAAAAACAGCCGATAACGATTTGTAGTTTAAAAATTATTCTTAATTTTGCATTCAGGAGAATTAAATTTAATTAATTATTGTATAACATTATTGAAAAAGCAATTACAATGAACACAGAAGTAATTGGCGCAAATGCCGGACTGGTATGGAACGCCCTTAATGAAGCTGACGCACTGGGTATCAAGCAGCTGCGTAAAATCACAAAACTGAAAGATAAAGAAGTATTTGCCGCTCTGGGCTGGCTGGCCCGCGAGGACAAAATAAACATCAACCCTGATGAGAATGATGAGAAGGAACTCATTGTTTCTCTGGTTCAGGATAAGTAATTTATAACTGATAAACAGGCGGCCTCATGGTGATTACCACGCGGCCGCCTGTTTATTATATAATTTACTGACAGTTGAGTAAATGAGCCGGAGGAACAGATATAATGTGTGAGCTTTAAGACTTCTGAACCATATTGTCAGAATCCGGCGCAGTTATCATTTTTACCCATTTGCGATAACCAAACAGCGCTATCACACAATATACGGCATATAGAACTGCATAAAAAGGTATATCCTTATAAAAGTACAGTGCCACGCAAACAAGGTCTACAACAAACCATACCAGCCACTGCTCCGCAATCTTTCTTGCCATCATCCATAAAGCCACTATACTAAGCGCCGTGGTAAAGGCATCAGCATAAGGCACGGTACTGTCTGTAAAATTCAGTAAGACCCACGTTAACGCTATATCAAGGATTATGAAAATCACCAGCAGCACCACTCCTGTCAGAGGCTTGAGGTGTGAGATGGGCAGAGCTTGACTCTTATGACCACCACTTTCCTTACGTCCCTTTATACTCCATACTGCGTAACCATAGACAGCAATCAGAAGATAATAAATGTTTATGGCAAAATCAGCATATAAGCCTTTACTGAGATACACCCACAGGGATATAGCCGGCATTATGATACTTGCCAGCCATACCATCCTGTTAGCGTGATACTCAAACCACAGATAGGCCAGACCCACTATGAAGCCTAAGATTTCAAGACCGTGTGCCGTAATAAATTCCATCCCTTACTCAGAACTGCAGGGCTATGGTTCCCATGACGTGTGCCGTAGCCTGCGCAGCATAACCGGCATAGCGATAGATTACCTTCTCCGTACCGTCCACATAATATCCGGCTCCGGAATAACCATTACTGAAATACTTGGCGTTAAATATATTATATATGCTAAACCCAAGCTTAAGATGCTTTATACCCGCCAGTTTACTGAAACTGTAGCCCAGATGAAGGTCTGACACGAAATATGCATCCAGTGTCTGCTCTTCAATACGAGCATTGTTCATATATTGTTTTCCCACGTAGCGTGAATCAAGCGCTGCGTCAAAAGCACCGGCATTGAACTTAAATGAGTTAGCAAATGTAAAGCCTGGAGAGAATGCAATGGGAGTATTGCCTCTGTTGAAACTGATGGGGTTTGTCCACTCATCCTCATATATATATTCCACAAAATCCTTTATCCTGTTGCGGGAGAGAGTGGCTGTCAGCTCCCACTTAAACCAGCGGCACGGATTAAGCTCACCCTGAAATTCTACACCCATTCTGTAACTGCGGGGCACATTAACGCTCATGGGATTTCCGGTGTCACTTAACTGGCCGGTAACCACCAGCTGATCTTTGTAATCCATATAATAGAGATTCACACCGGCTGAGAACAGGTCTGATGAGTACACATATCCGGCCTCATAGTCAAACATACGTTCAGCTCGCGGCAGATTGGCGGGATCACCGTCTGTAAAATTATCTCGCGACGGCTCACGGTGCGCCACACTCCATGAGGCAAATGCTCTGTGATGACCGCTCCATGCATAATTCACTCCGGCCTTGGGGTTAAAGAAATTATAAATCTCATGAATAGCCAGGCGCTGCATGGCCTCTGTATTATAGTCATAATTATCACTAATGCCACGTATGCGATAATTGATATAACGCCACTGTATATCCGCAAATACGCTCAGGTTCCTGTTAAAATCCCAGATGGCCCTACCATAAAGGTTCCCGTCACTTTTCTCACCCCGGTTACGGTAATACTCCTGAAGCGGATCAAGCGCTCCCACATAATTACGCACCCAGGCCACTTTTCCAAAATGGTTTCCTGTAAAATGATTAAAACCGCCACCTATGGCTGCATTAAGCTTATTTCCGGAGTACGATAGTGAAAACAGACCGCCTCCAAAATAATTACGGTTCTTTTTCAGACGGATTAGATCTGACTTCTTGACTTTCTCGCCATCAACATAAAACGGCTCCAGTCCGTATTCTACAAGTGTACGGCGAGTTTTGTACTGCTCATAATAACCGTCATCAGTGGTATAGTGAAGAGCGGCATTAAGATTCCAGTTCTCAGACAGGCGTTGCTCCAGATGAAGCTGGAAGTGATGCTGAATGAAATTATCATTCTGATCCGGGTAATATGCCACCTGACCGTTGTTGTCTATGTACTCTCCACAAGGATTATACCTGCGGCCGTACTCTTCCATCTGTTCCTTAGAGGCATAGTCCCAGGCCATATAAGTTTTTTCTTTTCCACCAAAAGCCAGCAACCTCAGTTTGGTGTCCTTGTTCCGGTAACCTATCTGCCCCATATAACTCCACAGATTACTTTTGGCTCTCTCAATATAGCCGTCAGAGCCCATCTGGCTCAGGCGCACATCCACAGTCCAGTGTCCTCCCAGAAGGCCGGAACCGGCCTTGAGCGTCAGCTTATGGGTGTTGTACATACCATACGCTCCTGCAAACTGACCGTAAGCCGTATCAGAGGGCAGGTCAGTGAGCATGTTCACAGAGGCACCGAAGGCCCCGGCTCCGTTTACACTCGTACCGGCTCCGCGCTGTATCTGAACATCTCGCAGGGAAGATGCCAGGTCAGGCATATTCACCCAGTAAACATTATGGCTCTCCGGATTATTAATGGGAACACCGTTGGCAGTGATATTGATACGTGAGGCATCAGAGCCCCTGACACGCATGGAAGTATATCCCATGCCGGCACCGGCATCTGACGTGGTAATGACAGAGGGTGTCATCTGCATGAGATAAGTGAGGTCTTTTCCATCATTGTGGGCATTAAGCTCCGCTGCGGAAACATTGGTGTAAGCCACGGGGGTCTTGGTGTTGGCACGGTTTGCAATCACACTGAAAGCAGGCAAACTGTACACAGAGTCAGCTTCTTCCACTGACTGTTCAAGGTGCTCCACCGCACCCTGAACCGGCATCAGAATACTTCCGCTGAGGGCCAGCACTGACACCGAAAAAAGTTTTTTTCTCATAATTAAATTTCACTACGCCGGTATTAACCGGATCAGGTTCAAAGGGTATAATCTCAGCCGAAACTCTTTTCAGCACCCCTATCAATCATATATGACGTTCTCTATCACGCCATACTCAGAGATTATGATGCAAAGTTAACACTTTTTATAAAATCTGCAAAACAAGTTTCTTCTCCCGTTCACCAATACCTGTTAAGACTGCTGAGGGGGGCAAAGACGTGCTTTGATAACACCGGGTTTAGCCTTGGAAATCCTCACTATGCCCCGGCAGATTATCAGCCATTTTCTTTACGCACTCATAGAGGCGATGCAGCGGCAGGCCCATCACATTATAAAAACAGCCGTCAATATGGGTAATTCCCACTGCGCCTATCCATTCCTGGATTCCATACGCACCGGCTTTGTCATATGGCTGACAGTTCTCCACATAGAGATTGATTTCCTCATCTGTGAGGTCACGAAAATAAACAGTGGTGCTTTCACTGAAACTCTCTGTGTGTCCATCCATCATCACCGTCACACCGGTAATGACAGTATGGTTACGTCCGCTCAGGGCCTTGAGCATACGCACCGCCTCATCCACATCTGCCGGTTTTCCCATTATCTTGTCATCCACAAGAACCATGGTGTCAGCTGTGATGAGAATATCTCCGTCCATTACGTTTTCCTTGAAAGCTGCTGCTTTAATCTTTGAAAGATATTCAGGAATCTCCGGATGCGGCATATCCGCAGGAAATGTCTCATCAACCTCCGCACTGGTTAATACCGCAAACTCGGGAACCAATAGCTTTAGAAGTTCCCGGCGGCGTGGCGAGGCGCTTCCAAGAATCACGCCATGCCCTTTAAGAAAGTGCTTTGCAAGACTTATATATTCCATAATCCTTTAGCCTTCAGTATCTGCTCCAGCAGCTCTCGCGCCACGCCATGTCCTCCGCGGGCTATTGTGATATAGCGCGCAGCCGCCTTGGCATCTATTGAGCCATCAGCCGGAGTTATAGGCAACCCTACATAACCCATACATTCAAGATCAGGTATATCATCACCAACATAAGCCACCTCTGAGCGATTAAAGTTATTTTCCTCCATCCACTTTTTCAGCACCGGGAGTTTGTCAGGTATATTATCAAAAAAATCAGTCACACCTAACTTGGCCATGCGGTTAGTAACGCCTTTGCTCCGCGCTCCTGTGATAATACAGATTCTGAAGCCGTGTTCCACTGCATATTTAATTGCATAGCCGTCACGGACATTAGCCATACGTTGCGGGACTCCATCCTCCCCCACCGGAATGGTACAGGGAGACAGGACTCCGTCCACGTCAAACACCACAGCTTTAATTCTTGTGAGATTATAATCAGTCTTGCTCATATTCTTTAATTATCATATCAGAAATAAGGGTATAAAGCTGAGCCTGTTCCTCTGTCAGAAGATCGGCATGTTTTGCCACTGTACTCCGGTCTGACCTACGGGCCGGACCGGTCTGGGCAGCCACAGGCCCCATCCCAAAAGCTTTCCTCACCGTCAGCTCCACCAGAGGCTTAACCGTATCCAGCGTATAGCCTTGACCTTTAAGTACTTTCTCCGTAAGAGCTAACAGGTAATTTACAAAGTTATTTGAAAGTACACCTGCCAGATGAAGATATTTCCTTTTCTCTCCGTCAGCCTCATATACCTTAGAGGTCAAATTTTGAGCTATAGACCTGACCTGTTTCAGAGACTCAGGACTGTTTCCCTCTACAAAGAAGGGCACGGCTGACACATCCACGGCGTCATCTGCGCTGAATGACTGTAGCGGATACAACACCCCAGTGGAGAGAGAAACATCTCCCAGCGCACTGATGTCTATACTGCCGCAGGTATGCACTACAAGGCCGCTTACGCGAGGCATAAGCGAAGCCACAGGAGCTATGGCACTGTCAGAAAGTGCAATCAGATACAAGTCAGCATCCACAGGTACACTGCCTATGTCTGTGGTGTGTGCGCACTTAAGAAGTTCAGCCAGACGCTCTGCCTTCTGCGGCGTACGACTGTACACACAGCTTATGCTGTATCCGGCTCTGTTAAGCGCCGGAGCAAGATGTGACGCCACATTCCCGGCACCTATGATTACTGCAGTTGGATTACTGCTCATTTCTCCATTGACCTATATGAACCTTCTCCCAAAGAAGCTTTTCCGGGTCAACCGGTTTTCTGACTTCATTCTTGTAGCCAAAGGTTATAATACAAATCACGGGCAAATTCTCAGGGATTCCCAGACACTGCTGCACCAGCTCCTGAGCCGGTTCATCATCAGCACCATAACGCCCCGCTATCTGCACCCAGCATGACCCTATTCCTAAGGCTTCAGCCTGAAGCTGCATCATCAGAGCCGCAACTGAGGCATCTTCCACGTACATATCGCTCTTTTCAGGTTCCGCCACTACCACAACTGCCATAACAGCTGTCTTAAGGCTCACGGCGCCGGTCTTCTTACAGGTACTTAATTTTTCAAGTACAGCCTTGTCTTCAGCTACTACGAACTGCCACGGGCGCACGCTTTTTGAAGACGGGGAAAGCAATGCCGCTTCAAGAATAAGTTTTACATCATCAGCAGGCAACGGTTTCTCTGTA
The DNA here is from genome assembly GCA_947175205.1 of uncultured Porphyromonadaceae bacterium. Lineage (GTDB taxonomy): Bacteria > Bacteroidota > Bacteroidia > Bacteroidales > Muribaculaceae > CAG-873. The sequence goes on from CAMWLS010000003.1 coordinate 79,916, forward strand.
TACTTTCTAATGCTGTGCCTCTCCAGCAACATCCGATGAAATTCAGGTATAGCCATTTTTGTTAGTTTTATGGTTAGTAAAGTGGCATCATCTCTGTTGCACAAGCCCTACAATAGCCGGCAACGTACCAATACGTGCAAATATAGTAATAATTAAAAAACGGACAGCGGGTACTTTCAAAAACCTCACCGTCCGCTTGTTTATCTTCGGCATACCCAGGCTCCCTGATACTTGGAATCCAGACCTAACTGCCGAGCCTGTTTCTGAAGCTCAGCGGAGCTGTTTCCACTTAAGGCATACACCCTGAACCTGCCATCTTTTTCCAATATATTTAAGCCTGATACAGAGGAGCGCCTTATAAATTTCTCAGCCTCCGGTCGTGAGGGAAGTGATGCCACTACATATACATATCTTCCGGTTGCGCTCACGCTAACGGGCTTTATTACCGTTTCTTTAACCGCCGCAGACTTTTTCTCAAGCTCCTTTCGGGGCTCTTTCACAGCCGTTTCTTCTTTTGATGTGGGCTGCTTAATGTTTTCAGTAACGGGCTTTTCATTCTCTGACTTTGAGATTCCGGTTTCCTCTGAGGTCAGCGAGGGTATCTTAACCAGCAGCTTCCCCTGCTCCACAGGCTTGACCGTACTCTTATGTACTGCCGGGGCCAGTGATGCCATCTGTGTGGCCGGGTCATATTTTAAAGGCGTGCTGAGGACAAAACCCAGTGAAAGCACCACAGCCACAGAGGCGGCAATACGTCCCAGTCTTATCCAGCGGCTGTTATACTCACGAGTCTTTTCACTGCAGGACTCTTCCGTTACAGCTTGCTCGCTGACAAGTTCGCCTATGGTCTTGAGTGTCAATCGTGGAAGAGAGGCCAGCATAGGGGAGAAAATACCATGCTCATATGGAGCAAAAGCTATGGTTCCGTTCTCCTGTATCAGATGCCCCAGACGGCCCAGGCTTAATTCTCCGTCAGCCTCCAGCTGAGTTCTCATGGCGTCTATTTCCTCCATGACCTTACGCTCAGCTTGTTCATAGCTGATGCTCTCAGCGCGTGAAACGCTGGAAATCAGCAGCCCGTCATTATGAGACAGTGAAGCATTAAACATGAAGCTGCGGTAGGGAGCTGAAATACAGCCTTCCCCGAAACCGGCGTTGTGATACTGAGCTATCACAGCACCCATACCGGGGAACACCACACAGTCATGCGCGGTTATGAGACATTCCGTATGCCGTATTACCGTATTCATCTCCACAAAGGTAACCAATTTCCGCATAACAGCCAACCCGGAAAGAGATTATTTTTTGGCTTTTTTCTAATCATTTGATATTGCGGGCATTGAGATACCGGTGATATGCAGCGGCATTATCCAGGTGTTCTTGATATGTTTTGGCAAAGGCATGATGGCCTGATGTGTCAGGGCGCGCACACATATATATATAATCATGTACCGGCGCGTCAAGCACAGCATCAAGGGTCTTCTTTTCCGCAATCCTAATGGGGCCCGGAGGCAGGCCCTGTACCTGATAAGTATTATAAGGTGACTGTACCGCGGTATGCTTGCCCGTAATACGGCGCAGAGTAAAGTCTCCCACAGCAAACTTAACGGTTGGGTCCGCCTGGAGCTTAATCCCTTGAGCTAAACGGTTGAGATAGAGGCGCGCCACCAATGGCTGCTCATCAGCCTGATTAGTTTCTTCTTCCACTATTGAAGCCAGGGTGGCTACTTCCTGCGGCGATAGGCCCAGCGCATGTGCTTTTGCACGGCGTTCTTCATTCCAGAATTCCCTGCCGGATGCTGCAAGCTTTTCCACCACCTCCCCTGCTCCGGCTGTCCAGTATAGCTGATAAGTATCAGGTGCAAAAGCCGCAGGATAAAGCTCAGGCGTTCCATACCCCTGCTCCGGTAGTATACTGTCACAGGCACGCATAAAATCCTCCGAAGTGAAAGTGAATCTCGCCGCCACTTTTTCAGCAAGCTGGTCCAGGGTTCTCACATTATTAAATGTAATATTCAGCGGATGTTGCCTTCCGTACAGGAGGTTACGGCTTACCGTTATAACCCTGTCTCCCGGAGAAATAACATAAGAGCCGTATGCCTTCTCACTCTGCCCCTTTTGCCAGCTCCATGCGTTATAAACCTCCCGGCCAAAGTCACCCAGATTTTTTTCAAGGGTATCTCTTACCGCTGCTGCTGTGGCCCCGGACGGGATATAAATCCTAACCTTCTCAAATCCTGTATATCTGTAAGTGGCTTTCCAGTATGCCATTAACGCTGCTGAAACTCCGGTAACAAGCAGGATTGCCACAACAATTATAATCGTATTTCTTACTTTGTGAGTCTTTTTCATGCCACAAAAATACTGAAAATATCCAGCCTATACACATATTCATAAAGCAAAAATTACCCGCTTAAATCAACGGGTACTGGTAAAGGAGCGGCGTTTAAAAACCAGAATAGGAAGCATCTGACCTATAACCATAGCCAGAATTATAAAAATACAGATTACGGCATTACTCTCACTGAGATAAAACAGATGCTGAAACTCATCCTCACCATGGGCTGAAAGGCTGAGTATGAAAGCCTGTAAGGCATGATAAGCGTACATCCCGGGAATCATGGGGAGTAATGCGGGATAAGAGAACGCTTCCGGCGGGCATTTGATTTTTGGTGCCAGCCATACAGCCAGAATTCCTATCAGTAACGCACCGGCCAGACTGGCAGCCACTATATGCACACCTGCGTAATTCAGCAGACAGAAGCGCGTGGCGTGTCCTGTGGCAGCAATCAGGGCGCAGTATTTGAGAGCACCTCTGGGAGGATTACTGATAGATGCAAAGCCTATGGCAGCCACCGCTGCAAAAAAGGCATCCTGAAATATTTTAAACAGTACATCCATCTCAGAATATGCTTAAGTTCATTAATAATATGCCCGCCATCATACCCAGCGCAATGCAGCACGTGAGCACCAGCCCCTGCATGAACCTGCTGAAGCCACACAGATAATGGGCAGCTATCATGTCAGATACGCTATTTATATAAGGTATACCGGGGATAAGATACAGCACGCTGGTGCCTAATGCCACCTCCGGAGTGGAAGACAGTGAGAATATGTAACCTCCGGCACCTATCACAGTGGAGATGAAAGCGCACATAAGCATAATGGGCCTGACATTCCATTTATGCTTCAGGAATATAATCTTATAACTGTATCCCACAAACGTAGCCAGAGCCACCAGAAACATGGCAGCCACGTCTCCTCCAAAAAGCCTGCAGAAAGATGCATTTGCCGCTACCACCAGGAGCATTACGCTCCATGGTTTACGGAGTCCTTTATCATGATGGCTTATCAGATGCGTAAACAGCTTCCGTGCCATCACAAAGTCAACCTTGCCCTCAGCTACTTTCCAACTCAGATTACTCAGCCTGGCATTCAGCTGATAGCTTACCGGCAACTTCATTATAGAATGAGACTCCTGCACGGTGACTTTCCCCTCTCCGTCAGAAAGAGTTATAAGCACATGATTAGGGAGGACAATCATGTCCCACTCCATGTGCAGCGTTTCCACCATACGAGTGATATTCTTAAAGATACGTATACAGGTTGCCCCGCAGCCAAGCATAGCCCCGGCATATGAAGCCAGAAAGTGGCACACAGCCCTCAGATGCGCTGTGTCCGCACGGCGCGTTGCTGACGCGCATCCGGTGCCTTTTTCCATGCCATCAGCACAAGAGTCCAGTAAACTATCAGACCGCCCAGCGCCACTGATACCAGCGCGAGCCATATCATCTGTACAGTCAAGTGTTGAGCTATTAATGTTGTCACCATAAACAAGCATATTAATGAATGTTATATAATTCCTTTTTCTTATAACATCCGGAATTCAGCTCTTGGATATGCAATATTCCGCTTTTAACTAATTTTAAATATCTTTCTTCCCATTGGACCATGATTCACTAAAAGAATATTATTCCGCGTGGAGGTTACTAAGAGGATGAGCTAAATTCATCGGTTAAGAAACTGTCTTCAACGTCCCGGGCAAAAACATATTTGTGAAATCGGGTCTTAATTTGTATTTTTGCATCAGCATAAACATGGACAGTATTGAAAATAAATATGCTGAATTCCGCGCGGCAGGCATCAATCACCTTCTGCGCTTTAATCCGTATTACAAATCAGTAATATGGGGGGGCAAACGCATATCTGCCTTTAAGCGCACTGAGGTTGACTCACAAACTCTGGGCGAGAGCTGGGAACTCTCATCCATTCCGGGCCATGAGACCACAGTCTGCACCGGCCCGCTCAAAGGCGCCACCATAAATGATCTGATAAAAGTTTTCGGTCCGGAATTTCTGGGTACTGAAGTCTGGGAAAAGTATGGGCCTGAGTTCCCGCTGCTAATAAAGATAATTGACGCTAATGATGACCTCTCAGTACAGGTGCACCCTGATGATGATACCGCCGTCCGTCTTAACGGCTCCGGAGCAAGAGGAAAAACTGAAATGTGGTATGTTCTGGATGCAAACCCGGATTCAAAGATTTATGTGGGACTAAAGGATGAACTCAACCCGGCGTCATTTGAAAAGCATATAAAGGATAATACCATCATGGACGTGGTGGCTGCCCACCCCAGCCACGTGGGTCAGTTCTATCTCATACCTGCGGGAACCGTCCACGCCATTGGTGCCGGGAATCTGATAGCTGAAGTCCAGCAACCCAGTGACATCACTTACCGCCTCTTTGACTATAACCGCAAGGATACAGACGGCCGGCCACGTCAGCTGCATCTCACACAGGCAACCCAAGCCATTGACTTCCATGTTCCTCTGTCCATTCAGCCAAAGGCTGTGTCTTACCCCGCCACACGCTCACGTGCGGTAACATGTGGTTATTTCAGGGTAGATTACCTACACATTGGCTCAGAAGCTCACCGCGTGGTACATGACAGCCGCTCATTCACAGTGCTTATGACTGTCTCCGGAGACGCTGAAGTTGTTATAGAAGGTGAGCGTATCACCCTCCACCGCGGGCACACTGTTCTTATTCCGGCGGCTGCTAAAAAACCATTGGTTTCTGGACCCGCCACACTGCTGCGCATCACCCCACTGTGATTAATAGCTTAAAAAATTCGGGAAATAATTTGCCATTTCGGACTTTTTCCGTCACTACTTAACATAAAAAGTACTTAAAAAATTTGCAGGGAAAGAAAATAGTCCTTACCTTTGCAGTGCTTTAAAAATGGTGAGCATAGCTCAGTTGGTTAGAGCGTCGGATTGTGGTTCCGAAGGTCGTGGGTTCGA